>NZ_MSJQ01000061.1 GCF_014596515.1 Streptomyces sp. CBMA156 | reverse complement strand
GCGCCGTGGGCGTCGCGCGCGCCGAAGGCGAGGCGACGGCGCCGGCGGAGCGCACCAGGCCGCGGACGAAGCTGGCGCCCTGGACGTGCCGGACGGCGGGCGGCCGGTAGCCGCCGCGGGCGCAGGTGGTGAGCAGGTCGTCGTAGAGCACGGGGGCGCCGGAGCGCGGGAAGAGGACCAGGTCGAACCCGGCGAGCGCGGTCAGCGGCACCTCGGCGGACCGGGCCGCCTCGGCCTCGCGCGGCAGCAGGACGCCGAGGTCGCGGCGCAGGACCGGGCCGAGTTCGAGGCCGGTCACGTCGCAGGGGTGGTGGATGAGCCCGACGTCGAGCTCACGGGCGGCGAGGCGGGCCAGCTGGTCGGCGGTGGACAGCTCGTGCAGTTCCAGCTCCACCCCGGAGCGCCGGTCCTGGAAGCCGGTCAGGAGCGCGGCGACGGTGTCGCCCGCGATGTCGGGCGGCAGCCCGGCCCGCAGCAGGGCGCTGTCGCCGTCCCTGATCCGGCGCGCGGCCGCCCGCAGCGCCTCGGAGCGGGCGAGCAGTTCGCGTGCCTCGGGAAGCAGCAGCAGGCCCGCCTTGGTGATCGTCACCTGGCGGCTGGTGCGCTCGAAGAGCCGCACCTCCAGCTCCCGCTCCAGGCGCTGGATGCGCTGCGACAGGGGCGGCTGGGCCATCCCCAGGCGGGCCGCCGCACGCCCGAAGTGTGACTCTTCTGCAACAGCCGCGAAGCACTCCAGGTGCCGGATCAGGTCCACGACCAGCAATCATATGGGATTTCAATCGATGGTTCATCGATATCGGAATTGGACGTGACGGCGGGCCGGTTGCTCTGCTCACGGCATGACGCACCTCTCCTCACCGCCCGGCAGCCACCCCTGGAACCCCGTCACCACCCACCGCCACCGCGCCCGCCGCCCCGCCCTGCGGACGGGCCTGGCCGCCGGCCTCGCCACCGCCGTCGCCGCCGCCGTCACCGCCT
>NZ_MSJQ01000060.1 GCF_014596515.1 Streptomyces sp. CBMA156 | reverse complement strand
TGGGCCGCCGCCGACTCCGGGTACGCCCCGCTGCTGCCGCGCCTGCCCGAGCGGCTCGCCCGCTGCCACGACCTGCGGCTGGTCGAGGCGCTGCTGCTGGGCCACGAGGGCCGGTTCGGCGCACCCCGCTCGCTCGGCGCCGCCTGGTGCAGGCTGCGCGGGCTGCCCGTCCCCGAGGACCTGCCCGAGCCCGGGCTCGCCGACGCGGACGACGGGCAGGACACCCTCTTCGCCCCCGACCGGCTGCAACTGCCGCCCGGCGCCGACCCGCTGGCCGCCGTGGTGGCCGTGCACGCCGAGCAGCAGCGCCGGATCGCCGCCATCACCGACCCCGCGGCCCGGCAGCGGTTCCGGCTGCTGGCCGCCGCCGAGTCGGCCGGCGCCCTGGTGGCCGCCGAGATCGCTCACGACGGCCTGCCCTGGCGCGCCGACGTCCACGACGGGCTGCTGACCGAGCTGCTCGGCCCCCGCCCGGCCGTCGCCGGGACCCAGCCCAGGGTCCTCGCCGAACTCGCCGTCGAGCTCCACCGGGCCCTCGGCGCCAAGCCGTTCAACCCCGACTCGCACACCCAGGTGCTGCGCGCCTTCGGCGAGGCGGGCATCCAGCTCGGCTCCACCCGCTCCTGGGAGCTCAAGGGCGTCGACCACCCGGCGGCGCGGCTGCTGGTCCGCTACAAGGAGCTGTCCAGGATCCACGTCGCGCACGGCTGGGCCTGGCAGGACGCCTGGGCGCGCGGCGGCCGGTTCCGGCCCGAGTACGTGGTCGGCGGCGTGGTCTCCGGCCGCTGGGCCAGCCGCGGCGGCGGCGCCCTCCAGATCCCGCGCATCCTGCGCCGGGCCGTGGTCGCCGACCCCGGCTGGCTGCTGGTGGTCGCCGATGCCGCCCAGCTGGAGCCCCGGGTGCTCGCCGCGCTCTCCCAGGACGCCGGACTGGCCCGCACCGCCGCCGGCGGCGACCTGTACGAGGCGCTCGCCGCCAGCGCCTTCCAGGGGGACAGGGACAAGGCCAAGCTGGGCCTGCTCGGCGCCATGTACGGGCAGACCAGCGGCGACATCGGCCCGCTGCTGAACACCCTGCGCCGCAGCTACCCGGCCGCGATGGGGTACGTCGAGGCCGCCGCCCGCACCGGCGAGGACGGCGGCGTGGTCGCCTCCAGGCTCGGCCGGGTCTGCCCGCCGGCCTCCGACGACTTCCTCGACCTCACCGAGGCCGACACCGCGGGCGAGGCCGGCGGCCGCACCGCCCGCGCCCGCGGCCGGTTCACCCGCAACTTCGTCATCCAGGCCAGCGCCGCCGACTGGGCCCTGGCCCTGCTCGCGGCGCTGCGCCGACGGCTGAACGAACTTCCGGCGGCCGGCCCGGCGGACCGCCCGCACCTGGTGTTCTTCCAGCACGACGAGGTGATGGTGCACACGCCGGCCAACCTCGCCGACGAGGTGGCCGCCGCCGTCGCCGGGGCTGCCGACGAGGCCAGCCGGCTGGTGTTCGGCGACACCCCGGTGCGCTTCCCGCTCAGCACCGCGGTGGTGGACTGCTACGCGGACGCCAAGTAACCGCAGCCGCCATATAGCCGCAGCCGCCGAGCAGTCACGGACACCAAGCAGTCACGGACACCGAGCAGCCGCGGCCGCCGGGCGGCTACAGCTTCCGGAAGGAGCGGGCGTCCTCGGCCGCCGCGACCACCTCGGCCAGCGCCGCCCCGGTCGAGGCGGTGACGGCGGCGGCCACCGCGCCCTCCACGAACGGCGCGTCCACCAGCCGCACACCCGGACGCGGCTCGTCCTCCAGCACCGTGACGGCGGTCAGCACCGAGCTGCCGAGGTCCGGCAGCACGACCACGCCCGCCCCGGCGTCGGCCTGCCCGACCGCCGCGGCGATCAGGTCGTAGCTGGTGCCGAGCCCGCCGTCCTCGGTGCCGCCCGCGACGACCACCCGCACGCCGTCCGAGGCGAGTTCGCCGAGCAGCTCGCGCAGCCCCTCGGCGAGCCGGGCGCTGTGCGAGACCAGAACAATGCCCACGTTCTCACTCATGCGGCCGACCCTAAG
Organism: Streptomyces sp. CBMA156; assembly: GCF_014596515.1. GTDB lineage: Bacteria > Actinomycetota > Actinomycetes > Streptomycetales > Streptomycetaceae > Kitasatospora. The sequence goes on along the minus strand of NZ_MSJQ01000060.1, from coordinate 5,173 downwards.
GCCGGAACCGGGTACTCCGGGAGGGTGATCGGAATCCCGCGTGTCGCACCTCGTGCCCGGCACCCCCGTCTGGCGTAGCGTCGGGGCAGCAGCGTCCGCCGCGGTAGAGGGAGCGAAGAGCGTTGAAGAAGCTGATCAACACCCCGGAGAGCGTCCTGGAGGACGCGCTGGCCGGCATCGCCGCCGCCCACCCGGAGCTGGCGGTGGACGTCCCCAACCGGGTGATCACCAGGGCCGTCCGCCCGGCCGGGCCCAAGGTCGCGCTGATCTCCGGCGGCGGCTCCGGCCACGAGCCGCTGCACGGCGGCTTCGTCGGCCCCGGCATGCTCGACGCCGCCTGCCCGGGCGAGGTGTTCACCTCCCCCGTCCCCGACCAGATGCTGGCCGCCGCCAAGGCCGTGGAGACCGGCGCCGGCGTGGTGTTCGTCGTGAAGAACTACACCGGCGACGTGATGAACTTCGAGCTCGCCGCCGAACTAGCCGCCGAGGAGGGCCTGGAGGTCCGCACCGTCCTGGTCAACGACGACGTCGCGGTCGAGGACTCCACCTGGACGGCCGGGCGCCGGGGCACCGGCGCGACCGTCCTGGTCGAGAAGACCGCCGGCGCGCTGGCCGAGCGCGGCGCCCCGCTGGACGAGGTGGCCGCCCTGGGCGAGCGGGTCAACGCCGCCTCCCGCAGCTTCGCCGTCGCGCTCACCGCGGCCACCGTCCCGGCCGCCGGCAAGCCCGGCTTCGACCTGCCCGAGGACGAGATCGAGGTCGGCGTCGGCATCCACGGCGAGCCCGGGCGCCGCCGCGAGAAGCTCCGCCCGGCCCGCGAGCTGGCCGCCGAGGTGGTCGAGACCATCCTGACCGACCACCACCTGACCCCGGGCGACGAGGTGATCGCCCTGCTCAACGGCCTCGGCGCGACCCCGCTGCTGGAGCTGTACGTGGTCTACGGCGAGGTCGCCGCCAAGCTCGCCGAACACGGCATCACGGTGGCCCGCAGCCTGGTCGGCAACTACGTCACCAGCCTCGACATGGCGGGCTTCTCGCTCACCCTCACCAAGGCCGACACCCAGCTGCTGGAGCTCTGGGACGCGCCCGTCGACACCCCCGCCCTCAAGCGCTGAGCCGAAGGAGACCCGATGGACCCCGACATCCGGCAGTTCGACGAGTTCGACACCCCGGCGGCCGAGGCGTGGATCCGCGCGATCGCCGCGGCCGTCGAGAAGGAGCAGTCCCGGCTCACCGAGCTGGACTCCGCGATCGGCGACGGCGACCACGGCAGCAACCTCCAGCGCGGCTTCACCGCCGCGCTGGCCGCCCTGGACGGCCTCCGGCCGGCCGGCCCCGGCGCCGTCCTCACCAAGACCGGCACCACCCTCATCTCCAAGGTCGGCGGCGCCTCGGGGCCGCTCTACGGCAAGGCCTTCCGGGCCATCGGCGCCGCCCTGCCGGAACCGGCGGACCCGGCCGCGCTCGCCGAGGCCCTGTCGGCCGGGCTGGACGCCGTCCGCCTCCTCGGCAAGGCCGAAACCGGCGACAAGACGATCGTGGACGCCTGGACCCCGGCCGTCGCCGCCTTCCGTGCCGCGGCGGCGGCCGGGGCGGGCCTCCCTGGAGCCGCCGCGGCGGCCGCCGACGCCGCCGAACAGGGCGCCCGTGACACCGTCCCCCTCCAGGCCCGCAAGGGCCGCGCCTCCTACCTCGGCGAACGCAGCGTCGGCCACCAGGACCCGGGCGCCACCTCCACCGCCCTCGTCTTCCGCGCCCTCGCGGACGTCACCGCGGGCTGAGCCCTCCCCCTCCTCACGCGGTTCGCCGGGCGTCCGCCGCAGCCCGGCGAACCGTGCGGGAAGTGCCCGCCGGAAACGGTTCCCTCACCCGTCCGTCCGCGCGATCAGCAACAGCAGCGCGTCGTCCCGCAGCTCCCCACCCGTGTGCGCCAGCAGGTCCGCGTACACCCGCCCGACGGCAGCCTCCAGCTCCCCCGCCGAGCGCGAGGCTCCCCGCACCAGCGGTCCGACCCGCTCCGCCAGCGGATAGAACTCCCCGCTCACCCGGTGCCGCGCCTCGATCACCCCGTCCGTGCAGAGCACCAGCACGTCCTCCGCCCCGAACGGCAGCCCCCAGGTGCTCGGTTCCCCCGCCGCCAGCCGGCCGAGCCCGAGCGGCACCCACGGGTCCGGCGCGTGCAGCACGTGTGCCCGCCCCTCGCCGTCCACCCGGATCGGCGGCACGTGCCCGTACTGGAGCAGCTCCATCGCCCCCGGGGTGCGGAACTCCGCGAACAGCGCCGTGGTGAACTCCCCGTCCGGCACGTGTCGTTCGACACTGGCCTCGATCCGCGCGGCGACGCCCCGCAGCCCGGCCTCGTCGTACGCCGCCTCGCGGAACGCGCCCAGCACCACGGCCGCGGTCTGCACCGCCGCCAGCCCCTTGCCCCGGACGTCCCCGACCGCGACCCGGGTGCCGTGCGGCGTCTCCAGCACCGAGTACAGGTCCCCGCCGATCCGCGAGGCGTCCGCCGCCGACACGTACCGCACCGCGAGCCGCAGCGGCCCGACCGCGGGACCGGGCAGCCGCAGCAGCGCCCGCTGGGCGGCCTCGGCGACGGAGCTGACGGCCGCGAAGGCCGCCGCGCGCCGCATCCGGACCTTGGCGACCCAGGCCGAGAACAGCGTCAGCACGACGTAGCTGATCATCGCCCCGTACAGGAAGCGGGCGTCGTTGATGTTGTCGACCTGGTCGTGGTGGCTGAGCCCGAACACCGCGAGCAGCCCGAGCGAGCAGACCAGGAGCAGCTCGCGGGGCTTCAGGGTGAGCGCCGCGACCGTCGGCACCACGGTCATCAGCGGGGCCAGGTAGCGGTCCTGGCCGGACAGGAAGTCCGCCAGCGCGACCAGCAGGACGGCGACCAGCGCGGGCGTGGCCCGCCGCCAGAACGGGACGTCCTGGAGGTCGGCGGCGAGCAGGGCGCCGCGCTGCCGGTCCGGCGGCAGTCCGGCTGCCTTGGGAGCCGAGGGTGACTGGGCGCGGTGGGGCGGAAACACATACCGAACATAAGGGACGATCACGGACGAGGCCCGACCGGCCCCGGGTCCCTACGATGTGAAGCATCCCCCACCACTCCCGGGAATACCCCCGATAGGTATGGTGTCGAACAGAGAGACAGCGCCGACACCGCACCCCGGGCGACCGCCCGGACGCCCAGACCTCCCGGAGGCCCCGATGTCCAGCACCATCACCTACACCGTGTCCGGCATGAGCTGCGGCCACTGCGAGAAGGCGATCAGCGAGGAGGTCTCCGCCCTGGCCGGGGTCACCGAGGTCGCCGCCGACTCCGGCGCCGGTACCGTGACGATCTCCTCCGCCGCCCCGTTGGACGACGAGCAGGTGCGCGCCGCGATCGACGAGGCCGGCTACGAGCTGGTCGGCCGCAGCGCCTGAACCACCCGGTGCGGCGGGGGCCGCCGGAGCGTCCCCCGCCGTCCACCCGCACCAAGGAGCTGATCCGCATGAGCACGTCCGCCCCGGACGTCGGAGCCCGGGACCGGGTCGAGCTGTCGATCGGCGGGATGACCTGCGCCTCCTGCGCGGCCCGGATCGAGAAGAAGCTCAACCGGATGGACGGCGTCGAGGCGACCGTCAACTTCGCCACCGAGAAGGCCAGGGTCGACTTCGGCCACGGAACCACGGTCGAGGACCTGATCGCCACGGTCGAGCGCACCGGCTACACCGCCGAGCTCCCCCCGCCGCCGGCCGCCCCCGAACCGGCCGCCGCCACGGCCCCGCGCGAATCCGGCCCGGGGTACCCCCACCGCGACCGGCTGCTGATCAGCGCCGTCCTCGCCGTCCCCGTGGTCCTGCTGTCGATGGTCCCCGCCCTCCAGTTCACCGACTGGCAGTGGCTGGCCTTCGCGCTCACCGGCCCGGTCGTGGTCTACGGCGGCCTGCCCTTCCACCGCGCCGCCTGGACCAGCCTCCGGCACGGCGCCGCCACCATGGACACCCTGGTCTCGCTCGGCACCCTGGCCGCCTTCGGCTGGTCCTGCTGGGCGCTCTTCGGGGGCCGCGCCGGCCTGCCGGGAACGCACCACGACTTCTCGCTGTCCGTCGGCGACACCGACGCCTCCTCGACGCTCTACCTGGAGACCGCCGCCGCCGTCACCGTGCTGATCCTGCTCGGCCGCTACCTGGAGGCCCGCTCCAAGCGCCGGGCCGGCGCCGCGCTGCACGCCCTGCTCGACCTCGGCGCAAAGGACGTCGCGGTCCTCCAGTACGAGGGGGGTGGGCGCGAAGCGCCCTCGGACAAGGGTGGCGGTGGGCGACCGGCCTGGCGGGAGGTGCGGCTGCCGGTGGACCGGCTGACGGTCGGCACCCGCTTCGTGGTCCGCCCCGGCGAGACGATCGCCACCGACGGCGTGGTGGTCGAGGGCGGCTCCGCCGTGGACACCTCGATGCTCACCGGCGAGTCCGTCCCGGTCGAGGTCACCGTCGGCGACGCCGTCACCGGCGCCACCGTCAACGCGGGCGGGCGTCTGGTGGTCGAGGCCACCAGGGTCGGCGCGGACACCCGGCTGGCCCGGATGGCCAGGCTGGTCGAGGAGGCCCAGAACGGCAAGGCCGCCGCCCAGCGGCTGGCCGACCGGATCTCCGCAGTCTTCGTCCCGGTCGTCATCCTGATCGCCCTGGCCACCCTGGTGGTCTGGCTGCTGGCCACCGACAGCCCCACCGAGGCCTTCACCGCCTCCGTCGCCGTGCTGATCATCGCCTGCCCGTGCGCCCTGGGCCTGGCCACCCCGACCGCGCTGATGGTCGGCACCGGCCGCGGCGCCCAGCTCGGCATCCTGATCAAGGGCCCCGAGGTGCTGGAGACGACCCGCACGGTGGACACCGTCGTGCTGGACAAGACCGGCACCGTCACCACCGGCCGGATGACCCTGCTCGCGGTGCACACCGCCGAGGGCGTGGACGGGGCCGAGGCGCTGCGCCTGGCCGGCGCCGTCGAACACGCCTCCGAGCACCCGATCGCCCGGGCGATCGCCGAGGCCGCCGCCGGGGCGGGCGGGCTACCCGCCGTCGAGGACTTCCGCAACGTGCCCGGGCGGGGCGTGCAGGGGGTCGTGGCGGGCCGCACGGTGGTCGCCGGGCGCGAGGCCCTGCTGGCCGACCGCGCGCAGCACCT
>NZ_MSJQ01000006.1 GCF_014596515.1 Streptomyces sp. CBMA156 | reverse complement strand
ATCGGCGAGCCGGCCCGGGAGGCCAGGTCCGCGCGGTTGGCGGCCAGGTCGGCCGTCACCGCGCCGGTGCCCTCGCGCAGGCCCCGGGCGAGCAGCGCCGCCTCGCCAGCCTTCTGCCTGGCGAAGGCCAGCCAGCGGGCGATCTGCGGGTCGATGTCGCGCTCCGCCGCGGCGTCGACCGGCACGTGCAGCAGCGAGCAGGACGGCGCCACGTCGACCGTGCCGGCGAGGCCCAGCAGGGTCGCCAGGGTCGCCAGCGACTTCTCCAGGTCGTTGATCCAGATGTTGCGCCCGTCGATCACCCCCGCCACCAGCCGCTTGCCGGGCAGCCCGCCGACCGCGGCGAGGTCGTCCAGGTTCGCGGCGGCCGGGCCGGTGAAGTCCAGCGCCAGGCCCTCGACCGGGGCCTTCGCCAGCACCGGCAGCGCCTCACCGAGCCGGTCGAAGTAGCTCGCGACCAGCAGCTTGGGCCGCTCGGCGAGGGCACCGAGCTCGCGGTAGGCGCGGGCGGCGGCGTTGAGTTCGGCCGGGGTGCGGTCCTGGACGAGCGCGGGCTCGTCCAGCTGCACCCACCCGGCCCCCGCGGCCCTGAGCGCCGCGAGCAGCTCGGCGTAGACCGGCAGCAGCCGGTCCAGCAGCGTGATCGGCTGGAAGTCCTCGGCCACTCCCGGCGCCGGCTTCGCCAGCAGCAGGTACGTCACCGGGCCGACCAGCACCGGCCGCGCGGTGTGGCCCAGCGCCAGCGCCTCCCGCAGCTCGCCGACCGCCTTCGACGGGTCGGCGGCGAACACCGTGTCCGGCCCCAACTCGGGGACCAGGTAGTGGTAGTTGGTGTCGAACCACTTGGTCATCTCCAGCGGCGCGACCTCCTGGGTGCCGCGCGCCATGGCGAAGTACCCGGCCAGCGCGTCGGCGTCCACCGCCTCCCGGTGCCGGAGCGGGATCGCACCGACGGCCACGGTGGTGTCCAGCACGTGGTCGTAGAGCGAGAAGTCGCCGGTCGGGACCTCCTCGATCCCGGCCTCGGCGAGCTGCGCCCAGTTCGTCCGGCGCAGGCCGGCGGCGGTCGCCAGCAGCGCCTCCGCCGTGACGGCGCCCTTCCAGTACCCCTCGATCGCCTTCTTCAGTTCACGGTTGCGACCCTGGCGGGGGTAGCCGTGCACGGTGGCGACGCTCGCCGCGGCTGCGGACTTCGTGGTCAAGGGACTCTCCTTCGCGAGCCTGATTCCTCAAGTGCCCGGTGACGGCACGAGGACGCGAAGGGATGACGAACCGGACGGATACCCGTGCACGCGCACGGCCCCGCCAGGTATGGTCGCCGACCCGCCCACGAGGTCACCGGATGGCCGCACGCGAACGGTCGCGTACGGGCAGTGGCAGGTCTTCGGACTCGTGGGCGCGCCCTCCCCGGCCTCACCAGGGCGGACACCTACTGGCCGTCGCTTCCCAGACCCGTTCCCGGGCCCAGTGCGTATGACGGCGGTCGTTCCCACTCACCGCTGCGGGGCAGTCCCGGACTGGCCGATTGAAAGGCGTCACCGGGTTCCCTCTTACGACGCCCTGCCTGGCGGACAGGGCGAACCAGCTGCTCCGTCAGCTTAGGGGCAAACCGGCGGCGCCGAGGCGGAAATCTCGAAAGGCGTCCGCATGGTGGGACGTCGTCGCCGCGGGCCGCTACTCGGCGGGCTCCAGCTCCGGCTCGGTCCTGCGGGCCCGCCGCTCCCGTGCCACCCGGCCGCGCTGCCGGTCGGCGGCGCTCTCCAGGAGCAGCTCCGGGACCCGGTGGGGCCGGCCCTCGGCATCGACCGCCACGAACACCAGGTGCGCCGTCGCCACCCTGGTGACGGGCCCGGTGAGGTTCCACCGCTCCGAGGTCACCGCCACCGACACGTCCATCGACGTCCGTCCGACGTGGTCGACCCGGGCCCGGACGGTGAGGAGGTCTCCGGCCCGGACGGGTGCGAGGAACGACATCTCCTCGACCGAGACGGTGACCGCGGTGACACCGGCGTGCCGGCCCGCGGCGGCGGCCGCCGCGTCGTCGATCAGCTTCATCATCACGCCGCCGTGCACCGTCCCGTAGAGGTTGGTGTCGTGGTCGCTCATGATGTGGGCCAGGGTCACCGCGGACTCGGCCGGGGTGCGGGAGAGCACGGAGGGGCTGGTCACAGCGACGGCCCGCCCGTCAGGGCGCCGGACGGGGCGGCGGCCGGACGCCCGGCGTGCCGGCTCCGCGGGCCGTCGGGCCCGGGCCGGTGTCCACGGCGTACGGGCTCGTGGGGATCGTGGTCGGTGTTCCGCTTCACGGAACTCTCCTTCGCGGTTTCGCACACCCCGGGCACGCGAAGGGGCAGGCAGCGGTCCGGACACGTCCCGCCTGCACCGTCGACCCGCCCTCGGGGTCCTGGTGGGACCGCGGGCCGGCACGGCACGCGGGCAGCGGCAGGTCTTCGGACTCGTGGGCACGCCCTCCCGGCCGACCGGGACGGGCACCTACTGGCCGTCGCTTCCCGGGCCCGCTTCCGGGCCGGTGCACATGACGGCGGTCGTTCCCACTCACCGCTGCGGGGCAGTCCCGGACTCGCACCGGGTTCCCTCTTGCGACACCCCGCCTGGCGGACGGGGCGAACCAGCTGCCCCGCCAGCTTACGTCCATCGGCGCAGCTCACAGCCACCGCCCACCGGCCTGGGCCCGCCCGGGGGATCACACCCGGGGCCGGACGGCAGAATGTCCCCATGCGGCAGATCTTCGTCATCGGCATCGGTGCGGGCGACCCCGACCACCTCACCCTGCAAGCGGTCAAGGCCCTCGGCCGTACCGACGTCTTCTTCGTCCTCGGCAAGAACGAGGAACGGCAGGACCTCATCACCCTGCGCCGCCGGATGCTCGCCGAGCACGGCCGGCCGGGGCACCGCGTGGTCGAGGTGCCCGACGCGGAGCGCGACCGCGCCACTCCCGCGTACACGGCCGCGGTGGACGACTGGCGCGTCCGCCGCGCCGATCTGGTCGAGCGGCTGGTCGCCGAGCACCTCGGCGAGGGCGAGAGCGGCGCGTTCCTGGTCTGGGGCGATCCGGCCCTCTACGACAGCGTCATCGCCGTGGTGGACGACGTGTCGGCCCGGGGCGGCGTGCCGTTCGAGTACCGGGTGATCCCGGGCATCAGCAGCGTCTCCGCGCTCGCCGCCGCGCACCGCACCACGCTGACCCGGGTCGGCCGCCCGGTGCAGATCACCACCGGCCGCCGCCTCGCCGAGGGCTTCCCCGAGGGGGTGGACGACGTGGTGGTGATGCTCGACGGCCGGGCCGCCTTCACCGAGGTCGACCCCACGGGGCTGGAGATCCACTACGGCGCCTACCTCGGCACCCCGGACGAGGTGCTCGTCTCCGGGCCGCTCGCCGAGGCCGCTCCGCGGATCCGCGAGCTGCGCGAGCGGGCCCGCGCGCGCAAGGGCTGGATCATGGACACCTACCTGCTGCGCCGGTCGGACGGCTGACGGCGTGACGGCTGACGGCTGACGGGCCGCGGTGCGCCGCCCCGGGGGTGGGGCGGCGCCGCGCGTCAGCGGTTCCGGAACTCCGGCGGGCGCTTCTCGGCGAAGGCCGCCATGCCCTCCTTCTGGTCCGCCGTGGCGAAGGTGGCGTGGAAGAGCCGGCGTTCGAAGCGGACGCCTTCGGCCAGGGTGGTCTCGAAAGCGCGGTCGACGCTCTCCTTCATCATGACCGCCGCCGGGGTGGACATCGCCGCGATGGTCCCGGCGGTGGCCAGCGCCTCGGTGAGCAGCTGGTCCGCCGGGACGATCCGGGAGACCAGTCCGGCCCGCTCGGCCTCCTCGGCGCCCATCATCCGACCGGTCAGGCACAGCTCCATCGCCTTCGCCTTGCCGATCGCCCGGGTGAGCCGCTGGGAGCCGCCGATGCCGGGGATCACCCCGAGCTTGATCTCCGGCTGCCCGAACTTCGCGGTGTCCGCCGCCAGCAGCACGTCGCAGAGCATCGCCAGCTCGCAGCCGCCCCCCAGCGCGTAGCCCGCCACCGCCGCGACCACCGGCTTGCGCAGCGCACCGAAGCGGTCCCAGGCGGCGAACCAGTCGCCGAGGTAGGCGTCGACGAATCCGAGCGACTGCATCTCCTTGATGTCGGCGCCGGCCGCGAAGGCCTTCTCCGAGCCGGTGACCAGCAGACAGCCGATCTCCGGGTCCCGGTCGAACTCCGTTGCCACGGACACGACTTCGTTCATCAGCCGGGTGTTCAGCGCGTTCAGCGCCTTGGGCCGGTCCAGGGTGATCAGCCCCACCCGGCCCCTGCGTTCGACCAGGATCGTCTCGTAGCCGGTCACTCGGCACCCTTTCCCAGCGTCGTGATGATGGCCGAGAAGTCCAGTCCGGCCGCCTCGCCCTGGGCGAAGGAGGCGTACAACTCGGCGGCCCGGCGCCCGAATTCGGCCGGCAGGGCGGAGGCGGTGGCCGCGTCGGCGGCCAGCCCGAGGTCCTTGGCCATCAGGGCCGCGGCGAACCCGGCCGCGTACTCGCGGTTGGCCGGGCTGGCCGGGACGGGCCCGGGGACCGGACAGTTGGCGGTGAGCGCCCAGCACTGGCCGGAGGCCGTGGCGGCGACGTCGAAGAGCGCCTGGTGGCTGAGCCCGAGGCTCTCCCCGAGGAGGAAGGCCTCGCTCACCGCGATCATCGAGACGCCGAGGATCATGTTGTTGCAGAGCTTCGCGGCCTGCCCGGCACCGGACGGGCCGCAGTGCACCACCGTGCGCCCCATGGCCGCCAGCACCGGTTCCGCCTCGGCGAATTCGGCGTCGGAGCCGCCCACCATGAAGGTCAGGCTCGCGGCCTCGGCCCCGGGCACTCCGCCGGAGACCGGCGCGTCCGCCGCCAGGTGCCCCGCGGTGCGGGCCAGGCCGGCGGCGATCCGGGCGTCCCCGACCGCGATGGTGGAGCAGTCCACGAACAACGCGCCGCGCGGCGCCGCCGCCGTCAACTCCCGGTAGGACTCCAGGACGTGGCGCCCGGCGGGCAGCATGGTGACGACCACCTCGGCCGCCGCGACCGCCTCCGCCGCCGAGCCGGCCACGGCCACGCCGTGCCCGGCCGCGCGCTCCCTGGCGTCCTCCGCCAGGTCGTAGCCGGTCACCCGGAGCCCCGCCCTGACCAGGTTGGCGGCCATCGGGCCGCCCATGTTGCCCAGCCCCACGAATCCGATGTTCAGGCTCACCAGCGCTCCAGGGTGCTCGTGGTGGAGAGGCCGAGCTCACGCTCGCCCAGCCTCGCGAAGTGGCGGTCGACCTCGGCGTCCCGCACGGCGGCCAGGTCGGCCGGGCTCCAGCGCGGGGTGCGGTCCTTGTCGATCACCTGGGCCCGGATGCCCTCCGGCAGGTCGGCGGTGGCGAGCGCGGCGCAGGAGGTGCGGTACTCCTGGTCGAGGACGGCCTCCAGCGGGCCGAGCGCCCGGGCCCGGCGCAGCGCGGCGAGCGTCACCTTGACGGCGGTGGGCGAGTTGGCGGCGATCCGGCCGGCGGCCTCCCCGGCGGCCGGGTCGCCGGCCGCCGCCAGCCGCTCGACGATCTCCTCGACGGTCGGCGCGGCGTAGCAGCGGTCGATCCACTCCCGCTGCCCGGCCAGCCGCCCGGGCGGTGCGGCCGCGATGTGCCGGGCCAGTGCGTCGTGCACCGGCCGGACGGCCAGGTCGTCCAGCAGGGCGGGAAGCCGCCCGGCGGGCACGAAGTGGTCGGCGAACCCGCACAGCAGGGCGTCCGCGGCGCCGACCGAGCCGGCCGTGAGGGCCAGGTGGGTGCCCAGTTCGCCGGGGGCGAGGGCGAGCAGGTAGCTGCCGCCGACGTCCGGGACGAAGCCGATCCCGGTCTCCGGCAGGGCGATCCGGCTGCGTTCGGTGACGATCCGGACGCTGCCGTGGGCGGAGACGCCGACCCCGCCGCCCATCACGATGCCGTCCATCAGCGCCACGTACGGCTTCGGGTAGCGGGCGATCCGGGCGTTGAGGTGGTACTCGTCGCGCCAGAACCCCTCGGCGGCGGCGCGGTCCCCGCCGGTGGCGGCGCGGTGGATGGCGACGATGTCGCCGCCCGCGCAGAGCCCGCGCTCGCCGGCGCCGGTGACGACCACGGTGGCGACGGCGTCGTCGTGCTCCCAGTCGTCCAGGGCCCGGGCGATCCGCAGCACCATGGCGTGGGTGAGGGCGTTGAGGGCCTTGGGGCGGTTGAGGACGATCAGCCCGGCCCGGCCCTCCCGGTGGACCAGGACGTCGTCGGCCCCGGTGGTGTCGGCCCCCATCAGGCGGCCCCGATCAGGCCGCGGGCGACGATGACGCGCATGATCTCGTTGGTCCCTTCCAGGATCTGGTGCACCCGCAGGTCGCGGACGGTCTTCTCGATGCCGTACTCGGCCAGGTAGCCGTAGCCGCCGTGGAGCTGGAGCGCCTGGTTGGCCACCTCGAAGCCGGTGTCGGTGGCGTGCCGCTTGGCCATCGCGCACAGCTGCGGGGCCCGCGGGTCGCCGCGGTCCAGGGCCGCCGCCGCGCGCCAGAGCAGCGCCCGGGCGGCCTCCAGTTCGGTGGCCATGTCGGCGAGCCGGAACTGGAGCGCCTGGGCGTGCAGCAGCCGGGCGCCGAAGGCCTCGCGGTCGGCGAGGTGCGCCGTCGTCCGCTCCAGGGCGCTCTGGGCGCCGCCGAGCGAGCAGGCGGCGATGCCGAGCCGGCCGCCGTCGAGGCCGGCCATCGCGATCCGGAAGCCCTCGCCCTCGCCGCCGAGCAGCCGGTCGGCGGGCAGCCTGACCCCGTCCAGCAGCACCTGGCGGGTCGGCTGGGCGTTCCAGCCCATCTTCTTCTCGTTCGGCCCGAAGGAGAGGCCCGGGTCGTCCCGGTCCACCAGGAACGCCGAGATGCCCCTGGCGCCCGGTTCGCCGGTGCGGGCCATCACCAGGTACACCCTGGCGGCGCCCGCACCCGAGACGAACTGCTTCACGCCGTCCAGCACCCAGTGGTCGCCGGCGCGCACCGCCCGGGTGGTGATCGCGGCGGCGTCGGAACCGGCCCCCGGTTCGGTCAGGCAGTAGCTGCCCAGGTGCTCGGCCGAGCAGAGCGCGGGCAGCCAGCGGGCGCGCTGCTCCTCGGTCCCGTGGCGGTCGACCATCCAGCCGACCATGTTGTGGATGGACAGGTAGGCGGCGATGGACGGGCAGCCGCCGGCCAGCGCCTCGAAGGCCACCACCCCGTCCTGCCGGGAGAGTCCGGAGCCGCCGGCCTCCTCACGGACGTAGACCCCGGCCAGCCCGAGGTCGGCGGCCTTGCGCAGCACGTCCACCGGAAAGTGCTTGGTCTGGTCCCACTCCACCGCGTACGGCGCCAGGCACTCGGCGGCGAACTCCCGTACGGCGGCCGCGATGGCTGCCTGATCATCCGTCAGATCACTTGCGTGCACGGCGTTCACCCCATCGTCGGCATGGTGAAGCTCGCGCCCTCCTTGACCCCGGAGGGCCAGCGCGAGGTGACGGTGCGGGTGCGGGTGTAGAAGCGGATGGAGTCGGGGCCGTGCTGGTTGAGGTCGCCGAACGCGGAGCGCTTCCAGCCCCCGAAGGTGTGGTAGGCGACCGGCACCGGGATCGGCACGTTGACCCCGACCATGCCGGTGTCCACCCGCCGGGCGAAGTCCCTGGCGGTGTCGCCGTCCCGGGTGTAGATGGCCACGCCGTTGCCGAACTCGTGCTCGCTGGGCAGCCGCAGCGCCTCCTCGTAGTCGGCGGCGCGGACGACCGTGAGCACCGGACCGAAGATCTCCTCGCGGTGGATCCGCATCCCGGGCGTGACCCGGTCGAACAGCGAGGCGCCGAGGAAGTAGCCGCCCTCGTGCCCCTCCAGTCGGAACTCCCTCCCGTCGACGACGAGTTCGGCGCCCTCCCGGACGCCGAGGTCCAGGTAGCCGCGGACCCGGTCGAGCGCGTCGGCGCCGACCAACGGGCCGAAGTCCGCCGCCGGGTCGTCCGAGCGTCCGACCTTGAGCGCGGCGATCCGCTCGACCAGCTTGGCCACCAGGGCGTCCGCGGTCTCCTCCCCTACCGGGACGGCCACCGAGATCGCCATGCACCGCTCGCCGGCCGAACCGTACCCGGCGCCGATCAGCGCGTCGGCCGCCTGGTCGAGGTCGGCGTCCGGCATCACGATCAGGTGGTTCTTGGCGCCTCCGAAGCACTGCGCCCGCTTGCCGTGGGCGGCCGCGGTGGCGTAGACGTACTGGGCGATCGGCGTGGAGCCGACGAAGCCCACGGCCTGGACGCGCGGGTCCTCCAGCAGGGTGTCCACGGCCTCCTTGCCGCCGTTGACCACGTTGAGCACGCCCGGCGGCAGCCCGGCCTCCAGGAACAGTTCGGCCAGCCGCAGCGGCACCGAGGGGTCACGCTCCGAGGGCTTGAGAACGAAGGCGTTTCCGCAGGCCAGGGCAGGGGCGGCCTTCCAGAGCGGGATCATCGCCGGGAAGTTGAACGGGGTGATGCCCGCGACCACACCGAGCGGCTGGCGCATCGAGTACACGTCGATGCCCGTCCCGGCGTTGTCGCTGAACTCGCCCTTCAGCAGGTGCGGGATGCCGGCGGCGAACTCCACGACCTCCAGGCCGCGCTGGATGTCGCCGTGGGCGTCGGACACGGTCTTGCCGTGCTCGGCGGAGAGCAGCCGGGCGAGTTCCTCCTTCTCGCCCTCGACCAGTTGCAGGAAGCGCAGCAGCACCCGGGCCCGCCGCTGCGGGTTCCAGGCCGCCCATTCGGGCTGCGCCTGGGCGGCGTCGGCGATCACCGCCTCGACCTCGGCCCGGTCGGCCAGCGGCACCCGGGCCTGCACCCGGCCGGTGTTGGGGTCGAAGACGTCGCCGTACCGGCCGGACGTCCCGGCGACGCGCTTGCCGCCGACGAAGTGGGTCAGTTCACGGACCATCGGTTCCTTCTCTCATCAGCGCTGGGGAGAGGAGGAATGGAGAAGCACCGCCGCCCGGCCGCGCGCACAGTCGGCGCACGGGCCTGCGGGCAGGCGGAAAATGACGGATCGTCAGACGTCGAGCACCCTGGCGACCGGAAGCACGGCAGCGGAACGGGAACAGCGGCCCGGAGTCATGCGTGTCGTCTCCATCCTCGTGGAAAACACGAACCACCCGCGGCCGGTATCCTGACTCCCGGATCGACGCCCGCCCCCTGGCCTTCCCGGCTGGCTGCCAGTGGCCGTCTCCTGCGAGGACGGACTCCCCGGTCACAGTGGCGGGACCGTGCCGGACTCACACCGGCTTCCCTGACACCGCGGACCTGCCGTCGACCATATAGTTGGACGTCCTAGTAAGTCCAGAGCAACAACCCGTGAGAACACCTCACGGACGCGCCGTCACCGGCCCGCCCGGGCCCGTCGAGGACCGGCCGGGGCCGGGGCCGGCCTCAGCCCAGGAGCTTCGCCACCACCCGGTCGAGCGCCCGGATGTCCTCCGGCGGCAGCGCGAGCAGGGCGTCCGGCGGGGTGGCGAGGATGCCGGTGGCCAGCGCGGCCTTCGCCTCGCCCTCCTCGGTGAGGTGGACCAGCTTGGAGCGCCGGTCAGCCGGGTTGGTGATGCGTTCGGCGAGGCCGCGCCGCACCAGGTCGTCCACGATCACGGTGGTGTACGGCGGGTCGGCGGTCAGCCGCTCGGCCAGCTCCCGCAGGGTGATCGGTCCGGCGGCGAGCCGGCGCAGCGCCCTGACCCGGCTGAAGCTCATGCCGAGGGCGTCGGCGACGGCCTTGCGGCGGTCGTGGCGCTCCAGCACGAGCGCGTACATCCCCTGCCAGACCCGGGCCGCCATCCCGGCCTCGGCCTCGCCCGGCTCCGGATGTCCGCCGGTGTCAAGGCGCTCCATCAGGCGTCCACCGTCCCCTTCGTCTCTCTGATCCCGTTGCCGCCGGCGTCCTCGGCCGCCTCCTCGGCGGCGAGCCGCTCCGCCGCGCGTTCGGCCGTCGCCCTGGCCCAGCGACCGGAAGTGAGCGTACCCGTGACCAGCACCGCGACGCCGCAGCCGGCGATGATCCACCACACCGTCCGGGCGGCGGCGGTGAAGGCCGCCGGGTCGGTGTGGGCGGCACCGGCCATCAGCGCGCCGGCCACCGCGACGCCCAGGGACTGGCCGACCTGCCGGCTGGTGGAGGCGACGGCCGCCGCCACGCCCGCCTGCGCGCGGGGCATCCCGGAGACGGCGGTGTTCGTGATCGGCGCGTTGACCAGGCCGAAGCCGGTGCCGAAGAGCAGGAAAGCGACGACCAGCAGCCCGGTCGGCACGTGCTCGGCGTAGCCGACCGCCTGGAGCACGGCGCTCGCGGTCAGTGCCGTCCCGGCGAGCAGCAGGGGCGTGCGCGGCCCGCGGGTGGCCACCATCCGGCCGGACAGCGGCGCGGTGAGCAGCGACATGACCGCCATCGGCAGCATGAACAGCCCGGCGTGCAGCGGGTCGAGCCCGCGGACGTCCTGGAGGTACAGGGAGCCGACGAACAGGAACCCGCCGAGGCCCGCGAAGGCGGCGACCGCGATCACGGTGGCACCGGAGAACGGCGCGGAGCGGAAGAACCGCAGGTCGATCAGGGGGTCGGTGCGCCGGGGCTCGTACCACAGCAGGCCCAGCAGCGCGCCGAGCGCGGCCGCCGTGCAGCCGAGGACCACGGGCGAGGTCCAGCCGCGTTCCGGCGACTCGATGATCGCGTAGGTGAGTCCGGCGAGCAGCACCACGACCAGCGGCTGGCCGACCGGGTCCGCCCTGCGGGTGCGGGCCGCCCGCGACTCCGGCACGTAGCGGGTGAGGAAGAGCGCGGCCAGGCCGATCGGGACGTTGATCCAGAAGATCGCCCGCCAGCCGACCGACTCCACCAGGGCCCCGCCGAGGATCGGTCCGGCGGCCATGCTGATGCCGACCACGCCGCTCCACACGCCGATCGCGCGGGCGCGCTGCCGGGAGTCGGTGAAGGTGTTGCTGATGATCGACATGGCGACGGGGTTCAGCATCGACCCGCCGACCGCCTGGAGCATCCGCGCGGCGAGCAGCCAGCCGAGGCCGGGGGCCAGGCTGCACAGCAGGGAGGCCCCGGTGAAGACCACCAGCCCGATCCGGAACACCCGGCGGCGGCCGATCCGGTCGGCGGTCGAGCCGGAGAGCATCAGGAGGCTCGCCAGTACCAGGGTGTAGGCGTCGACCGTCCACTGGAGTCCGGACACCGAGGTGTGCAGGTCGCTCCGGATGGCGGGCAGGGCCACGTTCAGGATGGTGACGTCGAGGCTGACGATCAGCAGGCTCATGCAGCAGATGGCGAGCACGAGCCAGGGCCGCGGTCGGGCGGCATCAGGCATGACGAACGCTCCATGGTTAGTTGTGTCGTTGTAATTATTGTGAGCATACAACTAATTCGGCCGACGACTCCACCCTTTTCCTGCCCGGGAAAAACGGAACGGCCGCGCCCACACCGATCTCCTCGGCGGGGCGCGGCCGTCCAGGCCCGCGGGTCAGGCCTTCTTGACCACGCTCGACTTGAGCTGCATGGCGCCGAAGCCCTCGACACGGCAGTCGATGTCGTGCCCGTCGACGCCGTCCACCAGGCGGATGTTGCGCACCTTGGTGCCGGCCTTGATGCCGGAGACGCTGCCCTTGACCTTGAGCGCCTTGACCACCGTCACGGTGTCCCCGTCGTTCAGCACGTTGCCGACCGCGTCCTTGATCACACGCTCGCCGGCCGCGGCGCCGCTCTCCTCGGAGCCGCCGGGCACCCACTCGTGGGCGCACTCGGGGCAGACCACGAGGGCGTTCATCTCATAGGTGTACTCGCAGGAACACTGCGGGCACGGGGGCAGGCTGTCGCTCATGGGTTCAACGCATCCAGGGGTTTCGAGGCGGCCAGGGGCCGGGCCGGCGGGGCCGGTGCCCACGCCGAGGGCACCCTGACGCACCTCGCGCCGATCCGACGGCACGCCAGCATGTATGAACTTGAAGAATTTTTCAAACCACCTGTCCGCCGACGGGCCGGCAACCCCCGAAGGGCCACGATGTTCGGGTGGTCGCGCAGTGCGGCCGCGTGGCGCGCCTCCGCGATCGCATGGGCGACCGCCTCCTCATGCCCTCCCTCGGAACCGTCCTCGTCGAGCTGCAACTCCTTGATCGCCACATCGGCGTTCAGCACCTCGTCCCGGGCCGCCCACGCCTGCCCCATGCCCCCGCGCCCAGCGGACGGACGAGCCGGTACCTCCCGCCGACCATCCTGCCCGGCGTGGACATCGGTTCCATGGGCCTTCCCCTCACCGTGTTGACGTGTCATCAGATGGCGCCGGTCAGCGTACAGAACGCATTCGGCCGCCCGGAATCCGGTGGGCGGATCGCCGCCGACCCGTCCCGGCCGATCGCCCTCGGAGCTGTCGCAGGCGGGGCCGCCGCGCCCCACCGGCCAGCTGCGGGCCGCCCGGGAAGGGTCCGGCAGACGACCGCCCGGCCTCGGGGCGTCCTCCCCTCGGGGTGACGGTTCGGTGCCGCCACCGGGCAGTCGCCCGCTCACCGTCGGAGTCCGTCCGCGGGCGCGGAGGCCCCGGCCCGGGTCACCGGCCGGTCGGAGTCCTCGGCGAGGACCCGGTCCGGCCTGGCGGGCACCGTACGGACGCGTCCGGCCCCGGCGGCCCGGGCCGGGGCTCGCCGGGGATCGGCAGGGCCGGTTCGGGTGCTACAGCGCGTAGGTGTACGTCACCGGCGTGCTGGTGCCGCCCGCCGTGGTCACCGTGACGGCCACCGGTCCCGCCTGGTCGGCCGCCGGCGCGGTGGCGGTGCACAGCCGCGAACCGCAGGAGTGGCGGGTGGCGGGCCGGCCGGGCGCGGTGGCGGTGCACAGCCGCGAACCGCAGGAGTGGCGGGTGGCGGGCCGGCCGCCGAAGGAG
>NZ_MSJQ01000059.1 GCF_014596515.1 Streptomyces sp. CBMA156 | reverse complement strand
CCCCCGACGCGCTTCCGATCTGTGCTCGGCAGCCGCTCGGCGGACCTGCTCGCCGGGCTCGGACCGGCCCCGCTGGCCGCCGGGGACCGGCTGCCGGTCGGCCCCCCACCGCCGTACCGGGCCCGGCCCGAACTGGTGCCGCTGCCCGCTCCCCCGGCCGAGCTGGTGCTGCGGCTGCGGCTCGGGCCGCGCGCGGACTGGTTCACCGCGGAGGCGGTGGCCCGGATCGGCCGCGACCGGTACCTGGTCTCCCCGACCGGCAACCGGGTCGGGCTGCGCACCGAGGGGCCGCCGGTCGCCCGCGCCCGGGACGGCGAACTGCCCAGCGAGGGCATGGTGTCGGGCGCGGTGCAGATCCCGCCGGACGGGCAGCCGGTGGTGTTCCTGGCCGACCACCCGACGACCGGCGGCTACCCGGTGATCGGCGTCGTGCCGGCCGGCGACCTGCCGGCCGCCGCGCAGGCCAGGCCGGGGACGCCGGTGCGCTTCGTGCCGCTGCGGGGGCACTGAGCAGGGGGGCGCTGAGCGGGGCACTGGGTGGGCCCCGAGCCGGGTCCCGAACCGCGCATCGGCTTCGCGCTCAACGCCCCAACAGCAGTTCGGCGACGGCGCGTTGAGCCGGGTCAAGCCCCGTCTCGCCCTCCTCGGCCGCCCAGACCGCGTTCTGCAGCACCCGGGCGAGCGTCCAGGCCGCCGCCACCTCGCGGTCCAGCTCCAGCACCTCCGTCAGGAGGTCGAAGCGCCGCCGCAGCGCCCGGGCGAGGTCCCCGGTGGCCACCAGGTCCGTCCAGCGGTTGCGCAGCGCCGGGAGCAGCTCGAAGCCGGGGTGGCCGGCCAACGGCTTGGGGTCGATGGCCAGCCAGGGCGCCCGGCCACTGCCCGGGAGCGGGGCCAGCACGTTGCCGTAGTGCAGGTCCCAGTGCAGCAGGCGGTCGCCCGGCTCGGTGCGGGCCTCACGCAGAACGGCCGCACAGTCGGCGAGCAGGCGCCGTTCCGCCGGGTCGGCGAGGGAGGCGGTGGCTGCCGGGGCCGCCTCCAGCAGGCGGCCCGCCGTGTCCGCCAAAGTTCGCAGCCCGGACGGAGCCTGATGCCGCGTCAGTTCTCTCAGCAGCTCGGCGATCACGCGCAGCGCCGCGAGGTCGTCGGGGAGGTCGAGCAGCGAGCGCGCCGGGTCCAGGCGCTCCAACAGCAGTGAACCGGTGGCCGGTTCGTGATCGAGCAGCCGGACTGCGCTGCCGCCGCCCCACGCCCGCAGGGCGAGCGGCTCGCCGACCGTCTCCTCGTCCACCGGCTGGAGCTTGAGCACGGCCGGCGTCCCGTCGGCGCGCAGCACGGGCAGCACCAGCCCCACCACGCCGTGCGCGACCGGCCCGTCCGGGCGCAGCTCCCAGCGGTCGAGCAACTCGGCCGCCAGAAGGGGAAGTCCGGCCGTCCAGGCGCGCCCCTCGGCGCCGAGGGCCCCCTCCAGGGACGCGGCCAGCGCGGGTGGTACCTCGACGGACATCGGACGGGCTCCTCTCGGGCGGTTCACCTCACCCTACGGCGGACGGCGGCCGGCCCCGCCCGGTCGCCCCCGCCCGATCACCCCAGCCCGAGCGCCTCCGCCGCCGCGGCCGCGAAGCCGTCCGGGTTGTCGAGCATGATGTTGTGTCCGCAGTCGGGCACCGCGACCACCCGCACGCCCGCTGCCCGCAGGGCGTCGGCGCCCGCCGGCTCGCCGTCCGCCGCCGGGTGGAGGAAGGTGCGCGGGAGGTCGAGGCCGAGCAGCAGCTCGCGCATGGCCGGGACGGTCGCCCTGGCGAGGTGGCGGGCGCTGCGGTGGAGCGCCTCCGGACCGGCCAGCCGCATGGTGGACCACCAGAACGGGCCGACCCGCTCGGCGACTTCGTCCCGGCCGCCCGCCAGGAACTCCTCCTCGGTGTAGGCCGCGATGCCGCTGCTGCCGAGGTGGCGCCGGTCGGGGTCGATCCGGTCCAGGTTGGCGTCCACCAGGAGCAGCCGCTCGACCAGACGCGGGTGCCGGTGGGCGAGGACGATCGCGACCGCCCCGCCCATGCTGTGGCCCACCACCTCGACCCGGTCCGGCCCGGCGGCCGCGACCGCCGCCGCGACCGCGTCCGCGTGCTCCTCCAGCGTGTAGCCGAAGTCCGTCGGCCGGTCACTGAGGCCGAAGCCGAGCAGGTCCAGGAGCAGCGAGCGCCGCCCGGCGAGCAACGGGTGGACGGCGGCGGCCGCGAAGTAGGCCGGCGAGCTCGCGCCGAGCCCGTGCAGGTAGAGCCGGGCCGGCTCGGTGCCGGTCAGTTCGGTGCCGGTCAGTTCGGTACCGGGCAGCTCGACCCAGCGGATCCGGTCGCCGTTCGGGGTGACGGGGGCCTCACGCATGCTCACACGCTCCTCTTCCGAGGGGTCCCGGCACCGGCAGGCCGGCTCCGGGGGTTCCGGCGGACGAGCAGGACCATACATCGATGCCGAGGTATAGCGATAGCGATATATCCACGCCCCGAGGGATGGATCTGAGAGAGTGACCCCATGCTGAAGCTCGCGATCCTCGGGTTCCTGTACGACCGGCCGCTGCACGGCTACGAGCTGCGCCGCCACCTCGCCGCGCTCACCGGCCACGTCCGCCCGATCAGCGACGGCACGCTCTACCCCGCGATCAAGCGCCTGGAGGCCAACGGCCTGCTCGTCCGCGAGACCGAGCCGGGCAGCGCCGCCGCCCCGCGGCACACCCTGCACCTCACCGAGGCCGGCCGCACCGCCCTGCTCGACCGGCTGCGCGAGCCCGAACCGCTCGACGTCAGCGACGAGAACCGCTGGTTCACCCTGCTCGCCTTCCTACGGCACCTGACCGACCCGGCCGCCCAGGCCGCCGTGCTCCGCCGCCGGCTCGCCTTCCTCGCCGAGCCCGCCGGCTTCTTCTACGAGGGCGACCGCCCGATCCGCGCCGAGGAGTTCACCGATCCGTTCCGGCGCGGGCTGCTGCTGGTCGCCCGCGCCACCACCGAGGCCGAACTCGGCTGGCTGGCGGCGACCCTGTCCGATCTGGAGGGCGCCCCGCGCTAGAACGGCGTCGGGCCCGCCCGGAGCGCGCCGCGGCCCGCACCGGCCGTCGAACGGTCGGTACGGGCCGCGGGCGGGAGACGCCTCGGAGCGGGATCAGTGCCCGTGGTGGGCGTGCACCACCGCGTGGCCGCGCCCCCGGCCGATCATCCACTTGTTGACCGGGACGGTCAGCGCGAAGGCCAGCGCCAGCGAACCCGCCAGCGCCGCCCAGAAGAGCGGGTCGCCGAGACCGGCGTCCATCGCTCCCGGAACGGTGACCATCACGGTGTTGTCGATCAGCTCCATCACCAGGATCGACACAGTGTCGGCGGCCAGCGCGACCTTGACCGCGGCGCCGACGTCGAGGCCGGACTTCAGCACGCCGCGCATGGTCAGCGCGTAGCCGAAGACGAAGGCCAGCAGGATCGAGAGCACCACCGTCGCGCCGTTGTGCAGACCGAAGGCGGTGCCGAGCACCATGCCGAGGATCTCGCCGATGGCGCAGCCGGTGAGGCAGTGCAGGGTCGCCTGCGCGGCCATCCGCCAGCTGGTACCGCCGCCACCGTGGGCCTGCCGGTGACCGGTCTGCGCCGGGTGGTCGTGCCCGCCGTGGTGCCCGTGGTGTCCCTGACCCCCGGGCCCACCGTGCCGCTGGTCGGCGTGCCCGTGCTGCTGGTGGTGCTCGTGCCGTGCGGGGTGTGCCATGTCGTCCTCCGCTCGCCCCGGCGCCCCGTTCGGCGCCGCCCCTCTTGCTCCGTCGCTGGTCGAACTTATACCCCCCTGGGGTATGTCGCAACCCCGTTCCGACGCCCTCTTCCCCCTGCCCGCCCGTCCGTGTTCGGATGAACGGCATGGCAGACGAGCGACGCGAGGGTTACGACGGAACGGGCGAGGGCGCGATCACCCCGGACGGCTGCGCCGTCGAGGTCTGGAGCCGCCTCCCCGTGGGCGACGCCCCGGACGTGATCGAGGCCGCGGTGCCACCCGGCGCACGCATCCTCGAACTGGGCTGCGGCGTCGGCCGGATGACGCACCCGCTGACCGACCGCGGCTTCACCGTGACGGCCGTGGACGAGTCCGCCGAGATGCTGGCCCGGATCCGCCCCGGCGTCCGCACGGTGCGCAGCCCGATCGAGGAGCTGGACCTCGGCGAGCGCTTCGACGTCGTCATGCTCGCCTCCTTCCTGGTGCACGCCGGTGACGTCACCGTCCGCCGGGGCCTGCTGGAGACCTGCCGCCGGCACGTCGGCGAGGACGGCTGCGTACTGGTGCAGCGCGAGGGTGAGGACTGGCACCGCAACGTGCCGCGGGAGAACCGGATCGGCCCGGACGCGTGGTCCCGGCTCGTCTCGGCCACGCCGGTCGGCGACGGCGTCGACTCCGTCCGCTTCGAGTACACCTTCCCGGACGGCACCTGGACCCAGACCTTCCTGTCCCGCCCGCTCGACACCGAGGCGTTCGAGCAGGCGCTCGCGGAGGCGGACCTGGTGGTCGAGCGCTACCTCACCGCGGACCGCACCTGGGTCCGCGCGCGGCCCGTGCTCTGAACCGGCCGCGTGCGGCCCATGCTCGGAGCCGCTCCTGACACTGGCTCCGGACCGGGCCCGGCTCCGCGCGCGACGGTCGAACACAGGGTGAACAAAAAACCGTCACCTTCACCCCGTACCATCAGCCGCGCGCCGTGCTCGCGCGCGGCCCGCGGGCCGGGCGGCCCGCGGCGGCCCCGCCCGCCCTTCCGACCCGCAAGGACCCGCCCATGCCGCCCCTGCCCCACGCCCGACGGATATCCCCGGCGCGTGTCCGGTGATCAACTGGTTCCACGGGGCCGTCCTCGGCCTGATCCAGGGGCTCACCGAGTTCCTGCCGATCTCCTCCAGCGCCCACCTGCGGGTCTTCTCCGCCCTGCTGGGCTGGGACGACCCGGGCGCGGCCTTCACCGCCGTCACCCAGCTCGGCACCGAGACGGCGGTGCTGATCTACTTCCGCCGGGACATCGCCTCGATCATCAAGACCTGGTCGCTGTCCCTGTTCCGGCCGGCGCTGCGCTCGGACCCGGACGCGCGGATGGGCTGGTTCGTGATCATCGGCACCCTGCCGATCGGCATCCTGGGCAAGCTGTTCCAGGACACCATCGAGACCCACCTGCGCGACCTGCGGATCATCGGCACCACGCTGATCGTCTTCGGCCTGATCCTGGCCTTCGCCGACCGTACCCGGGCCGTCCGCCACGCCCGTCCGATCACCGACCTCACGCTGCCGCACGCGGGCACCTACGGCTTGGCCCAGGCGCTGGCGCTGATCCCCGGTGTGTCCCGCTCCGGCGGCACGATCAGCGCGGGCCTGCTGCTCGGCTACAGCCGGGAGGCGGCGGCCCGCTACTCGTTCCTGCTCGCCATCCCGGCGGTGCTCGCCTCGGGGGCACTGGAGCTGTTCAAGATCGGCGAGGGCCCGTCCCCGGCCTGGGGTCCGACCATCCTGGCCACCGTGATCGCCTTCGTGGTCGGCTACGCGGCCATCGCGTGGTTCCTGAAGTACATCTCGTCCCACAGCTTCATGCCGTTCGTGGTCTACCGGGTGCTCCTCGGCGTCCTGATCATCGGACTGGTCATCGGAGGCGTGCTGACCCCGGACGCGGGTGCGGTGAAGTAGAACCGGATTTCAGTACGAGGACCACAGAACGTACGAGGACCCGCGGAAGCAAGTGGGCCGGGACACCGTGTCGGTGTCCCGGCCCACTGAACGTTGTGGGCCGACCCTAACGCCCGTGCTCCCGGGCGGCGGTCAGGCGGCCGCGTACGGCGGCGTGGACCTCGGCCTCCTCGGCCGGGTCGGCGGCGAGCCTGCGCAACCGCTCCAGCACACGCGCGTCGCCCGTGGTGGCGACATGGCGCGCGGCGAGCTCACGCGTGGACTCCTCGCAGTCCCAGAGGCACTCGACGGCGGGCCCCTCGGGAAAGTGCACATCGGTCACGGCGAGCGCGCGGGCGGCGCGTCCGCGCAGCTCCGAGGAGCCGGCCTCCCCGTAGACGTGGCGCAGGACCGGTACGGCGTCGGCGGCGACCAGCCGCCCCGCACCGTCCACCAGCGACCCGAGCCCGGTACCGCTGACCCCGCGCACGGAGATCCAGCGGCGCAGCCCGGCCACCACCAGCGGCGCGTCGCCCGGCTCGCCCGCGTCGGCGAGCAGCTGGACGGCGGCCTCGCCGAGCGCGCTGTCGGCACCGCCGGTGGCCGGGTCGGCCCAGCGGCGGGCCTGCGCCAGCACCTCGGGGCCGCGCATCCGGCCGAGCAGTTCCAGGGCGGCCCGGACGATCCGGTCGTCCACGTCCGCGGCGGCCGTCTCGATCAGCTCGACGGCGGCCGGGTCGCGCTGCTCGACCAGGTGGCGCAGGGCGGCCCGGCGGGCGCCGGGCAGGCCGCCGCGCGCGGCTTCCACCAGCAGCGGGCGGTCCTCGGGCCGGACGACGGCGGTCAGACAACGGGCGGCCGCGGCGGCTCGGCGGTCCACCGCATCGGGGCCGGACTGCGGGTCGGGGTCGCGCACGGGCTCGGTGCGGGCGTCGGGCCGGCCGAGGAAGGCACCGGCGCCGAGGCTGCCGAGTTCGCCCTGGTCGGCCCAGGCCAGCACGTCGGCGGTTGACCAGCCGGGGGTGACGCCGCTGCGGTTGACCTGGCGTTGCCACAGGTCGAAGGGCGACTGCTCGCTGGCCGCCGCCACTCTCGGGTGGTAGGAGGCCCACAGCCGCCAGGGCCTGGGCTCGTACGCGTTGCGGATGAACTCGCGCAGCTCGGCGTCGCCCTCGGGGCCCGGCGGGAAGTGGTCCAGCACGGCGGTTCCGAGCAGCAGCAGGCCGCGGTCGTCGTCGCGCAGCGCGAGTTCGTCGAGGGCCCAGGACCAGTTGGCGCCGGTGGCGGCGTACTCGCGCAGCATCAGCAGCGCGTCGCGCCGGCCGTACGAGGCGAGGTGGCCCAGGACGGAGAGGGCGAGGCCGGTGCGGCTCTCGTCGTCGGTGACCAGGTCCTCGGCGGAGTGGAGGTGGTCCTCGATGCCGTCGAGGGGGGCTTCCAGGTCCATGTAGATGCGCGCGTAGTAGAGGGAGCGACTCTCGACCTGCCAGTCGGCTCGCGGGTCCCTGGTGACACACTCCTCCAGCGCGGAAATGGCCTCGGCACGGTCGGCGGCCAGCGCGTGGAGCTGCCCGTCACCACGGCCTCGCTGAAGGAGGCCTAGGAGGCTGGCACTGGGTGCTATCACTGGCTCGAACATGAGGTCAGCATCCGTTGCGGCGGTCGTAGTGGCAACGGGATTTCCGTCGCCGGGGTCTCTGGTCGGTACTGCGGTGGGCGCCCGGGCGCCGGAATCACCGAAGGTTACCGCCTCGGACCCCCGTCCGCACACAGGGCGACGACGGCTACTGCCACAGTGGCATATGCCAGGGGAACTTTGTCTGCGTTCTGTCCAAATCGCCCGCAAGGGTGACAACGCTGTGCGACAGTCTTCTCACCACCCGAACGGTCCGCACACCGTGGGCCACAGCCGAGCGATGGGCCCGCCATGAACATGCCGTTAGGTGCCATCCGCCCGCCGGGCGCCGCCATGGTGGACGGCGCCCCGACGGGCGGAACCGGCACGATCGGCAGGGCCGACGGCGGCGCCTCCGGTGCCGCGGGCGGCGACGGCACGGGCGACGCCGACAGCGGAACGGACGGCAGAGTGGACGGCACGGCACAGGAGCCGTCCGGCCCCTACCTGGGCGACGGCGGCGACCACGACGGCATCGACGACGGCCTGCTCGGCTCCGCCGAATGGGACCTGCTGACCGACGGCGCCCACTGGAGCCCGGAGACCTACCTCCTCCTCGGCTGCGACCCGGACCACGGCCCGCTCAGCCTCGACCGGCTGCCGGACCGGCTCCCCGAGGCGGACCGGCCGCTGCTGCGGCGGATGATGACCGACGCCCTGGTGCACGGCCGCTCCGCCGCCGGCACCGTACGGATCCGCCGGTCCGACGGACGGCAGGAGGGCGTCGAGTTCGGGGGCGAGCCCGTCCTCGGCCCGGACGGCACCGTCACCGCGCTGCGCATGCTGCTCCGCCCGGCCCCGTCGGCCTGAGCGCCCCGCCCCGAGCCCTGTTCCCAGCCCCGGCCCGAGGCCGCGCATCAGGGGCCCGACCACCCGGGGGCCCGCACCCCGGGACGCCCGTCAGCTCAGCCGCCGCCGGTTCTTGGTGTCCACCGCCCGCAGCGCCCGGCCCAGCTCCTCCCGCAGCTCGTCCACCACCGGCAGCCCCCGGTACCGGGCGGTCAGCCGGTACATCTCCCGCAGCCGGTCCCAGGTCCGGAGCGAGGAGTTCTGGCCGATCAGGTTCATCACCATCTTGGCCTGGAACCGCGCCGCGTCCGGCTCGCCGGTGATCAAGTGCACCGAGGCCAGGGTGATCCGGTCGAACAGCGCCGACCGCAGCTGCCCGGTGCCCTCCCGCAGGGTGATCACCCGCTCCGCGTGCCTGCGGGCCTCGGGGGCCACCGCCGGGTCGTGCTCGGACAGCGTGCGCAGCACCAGGGCCTGCATGCCGCGCAGTTCGGCTTCGTCGAACACCTGCATCCAGGACGGCGGCGGTTCGGGCGCCTCCTCGGCGAACAGGTCCTCGGCCTCGCCGAGCAGCCGGTAGGTGTCCTGCGAGTGCCCGATCGAGGCGTGCGCCCACGCCTCGACGGTGTTGAGCATGGCGCGCGTCCTGGGCAGCAGCCGCCCGCCGGCCGCCTTGGCCGCCGACATCAGGTCGAGGGCGTCGTCGGCCCGGCCCAGGTGCACCATCTGCCGGGCGGCCCGGGAGATCGCCTCGCCGGCCCGCGGCCGGTCACCGGCCTCCTTGGCCGCGTCGGCCGCGATCATGAAGTACTTCTGGGCGGTGGGCTCCAGGCCCACGTCGTGCGACATCCAGCCCGCCAGCACCGCCAGGTTGGCCGCGACCAGCCATAGCCGCTGCTCCACGGCGGGTGCGTGGCGGTGTGTCAACAGGCCGCCGACCTCGTTCAGTTGGCCGACCACCGCCTTGCGCTGCAACCCGCCTCCGCGGGCCGCGTCCCAGGCCCGGAACACCTGTACCGAGTGTTCCAGCGACTCCACCTCGTCGAGCCCGACCGGGCCCGCGTCGTACACGTCGACCACCGGGTGCGATCCGCTCCCGGCGACCACCTGTCGGGGCCCGGGGACGGAGGCCGCGTAGGCGACCGCGTCCCCGCTCAGCCAGCCCTTCAGCGAGTCGGCGATGACCGCCCCGGCCGTGAGCGCCGCTCCGGCGCCCACCAATCCACGTCGGTTCAGCATGAGGTCCATTCCCGTGAACTCGGTGAGGACCGCGGCTGTTCGATCCGGCGACCATGGCACTGCTGCGGACGCGTCCGCTCCGGACCTGGTGGGCCGGTGTCGTTCCAGACCGAGGTCCTCAGTGGTGACGACACGTCCGAGCCGCTCCGTGAACACGGCCGCCAGCACCCTCGGCACCGGATCGCGCGGGATCTCCCCCTGCTCGATCCAGCGCCGTACCCTCGACGTGTCGGTGGACAGCTGCAGCTGACCCATCGCGGCACCCCGACGGTTGACCAGCCGCGCGAGCTCGCCCTTCGACCATCCGGTCAGGACGAACATGTCGGCCAGTCGGGTGTTGGGTTCCCTGCTCAACGAAGCCCCCAGGTTCCTCGGCTGGTTCGAGGCTAGAGGCTCGGGCAAGTGCCGGGCGAGCATTCGCCACCGTTCGCCAGGGCCCGCCAGACTACTAAGCCAGTGCCCGACGGGTGTGTTGTAGGAGTGCGCCACCTCGCCCCCCGGGTCGGGCGGCGTCCCACCAGCGTCGGGGCCTTCCCCCGACGGTGGTACGGGGCGCTCCCGGTTCTCACCCGAGGGGGTGGCGCGGCCGGGTGGCGCGGGGGCGCCGGGCACGGCCACGGCAGTCCGGCCGACCGCATTCCCCAGGGTGCGGACGGCCGGAGCACTGCCGGACAGGGGTTCACGACCCCGCGTCCGTGCCCGGCGCCCGCGCACCACCCGCCGCACCGCGCGTGCCGCACCGCAGCACCCGCAGGGCCGCCGTCACGCCAGGAAGCACACGGCACCGGCCCTCCCCCGCCCCCGCGGGGAAGCACCCGCCGACGGACCGGAAGGGACCACCCTCAGCCCATGTACTCCTCAGCGACGACCCCGACGCCCACCGCGACCCGCCCCGCGCTGCGCCCCCCCACCGCAGCCGCCGGCCGCCCCGGCCCCAGGCCGGTGCCGCCGACGAGCCGTCCGGT
>NZ_MSJQ01000058.1 GCF_014596515.1 Streptomyces sp. CBMA156 | reverse complement strand
CCGGTCGGCGCCGGAGCCGCGCCGGTGGCGCCGCCGGTGCCGGCCGGGGTGTCCGCGTTCTCCGGCCCGCAGGCCGCGAGCGAGAGGGCGGTGGCCGCCGCGAGCGCGGCGACGGTCAGCTTGGTGGTGTACGAACGCATGGTGCGCATTTCTCCTGGGCGCGCGGCCGCGGCCGTTGCCGGCCTTTGCCCGGTGCGGCGCCGCCCGTCGTGACAGGAAGGGTCGATGACGACATGGGTACAGCGGGCAAGAAGCCGTCCCCCGATCTGGCTTGCGGTCAGGGACCATACCAGCCGTCCGAAGTGGTGGACGGGCTGTGGCGAGCCGGTGACCGGCCCGGGTCCAGCCGGTGAAACACCCTGCGGGCGACCTGCGCGGATCGCGTAGATTTCGGGGGTGACGGCCGGTCCCGGCCCGCCGCACCCGCACCACACCGGAAGGGCGAACAGCGAGATGAGCGAGGACTCCCTGCGGGAGGAGGTGCTGACCGCGCGGCGGATCGTCGTCAAGGTCGGCTCCTCCTCGCTGACCACGGCGGCCGGCGGCCTGGACGCCGACCGCGTCGACGCCCTGGTGGACGCGCTCGCCAAGCTCCGGGCCCGCCCGGAGCCGCCGGAGGTCGTGCTCGTCTCCTCCGGGGCCATCGCCGCCGGCCTCGCCCCGCTCGGCCTGGACGGGCGGCCCAAGGACCTGGCCCGCCAGCAGGCCGCCGCCAGCGTCGGCCAGGGCCTGCTGGTCGCCCGGTACACCGCCTCCTTCGCCCGGTACGGCATCCGGGTCGGCCAGGTGCTGCTCACCGCCGAGGACGCCAGCCGGCGCGCCCACTACCGCAACGCCTACCGCACCCTGGACCAGCTGCTGGCGATGGGCGCGATGCCGATCGTCAACGAGAACGACACCGTCGCCACCGCCGAAATCAAGTTCGGCGACAACGACAGGCTCGCCGCGCTGGTCGCCCACCTGGTCCGGGCCGACCTGCTGGTGCTGCTCTCCGACGTGGACGGCCTGTACGACGGCGACCCGGCCCGCCCCGGCAGCAGCCGGATCACCGAGGTGCGCGGCCCGCAGGACCTCGACGGCGTCGAGATCGGCAGCGCCGGCAAGGCCGGGGTCGGCACCGGCGGCATGGTCACCAAGGTCGAGGCGGCCAGGATCGCCACCGGCGCGGGCATCCCCGTGGTGCTCACCGCCGCCAGCCAGGCCGCCGACGCGCTGGCCGGCCGGCCCACCGGCACGCTCTTCCTGCGCACCGGCAGCCGGACCTCCGACCGGATGCTCTGGCTGGCCCACGCCAGCAGCCCGCGCGGGGCCCTGCACCTGGACGCGGGCGCCGTCACGGCGGTCGTCTCCGGCGGCGCCTCGCTGCTGCCGGCCGGGGTCACCAAGGTCGACGGGGAGTTCGCCGCGGGTGATCCGGTGGACCTTCTTGCCGAAAACGGCCACATCGTGGCTCGCGGACTGGTCAACTTTGATGCGAGGGAGTTGCCCCGCCTGCTCGGCCGGTCCACCCGCGACCTGGCCCAGGAGTTCGGCGCCGCGTACGAGCGCGAGGTCGTCCACCGCGACGACCTGGTCCTTCTGCGCGGCTGACCGGCCCGGCGGGCCGGCACCGGCCGCCCGGCCGATCGGCGCAGTGCGCCCGGCGGGTCGCCCCGCACCGGGAGCGGTCCGGCCGCGGGCGGGGAGGGACGCAGCCGTACCGGTCGGCCGAGGGCCGACGGGGCCGGTGGGGACGACACGACATCGCCGAACAGGAGGCCGCCGGTGGAACGCAGGCGCGAGGCAGCGCTGACCGCAGGGACGGCGGGCCGGCGGCTGACCAGCATCGACGGCGGACGCGGGGACGGGCCCGCCGAGCCGGCCGGTCCGCCGCAGGGGCCCGGCGGGGTGCGTAGGCTGCGGCCCGAAGGCACCCGGGACCAGCCGCCCACGGTGCCCGAGCAGGCGCGGCTGTGGCACGTGGTGCTGAGCGTGGCCGGGCAGGTCACCCCGCTGACCTCGCTGCGCACCTCGCTGGAGCAGCTGGCGCACGACCACGCGTTCTTCCTGACCGCCCGCTACGCGGCCGACCACGCCGAGATCCGCTACTGGGAGCAGGCCAGGGACCTGCACGACGCGGCGGCCATCGCGCTGCGGCTGTGGGGCGAGCACAAGGTCACCTCGAACCTGCCGCCCTGGGAGATCGTCGGGCTGGAGGTCGTCGACCGGGCGACGTACCACAAACGGGTGGCGGAGGGCTTCGGCGATCCGCCGTCGCACCTGGGCGGGGTGCACCCGTACTGAGCCGTCCTGACGGGTCGGGCAGCCCCGTCGGGCCAGGGTCGCGCGAGCGGCATCGAGGACGATCGCGCGAGCGCCGTCTCACCGGGCGAAATGCCGCCCGGACGGGACGGACCCAGTCGCTACCCTTGGCGGCATGACCAGCGACCTCGCCACCGCCGACAGCCCCGTCCTCGCCGTAGCGCGCCGAGCCAGGGAGGCCGCCGCGGCGCTCGCCCCGCTGCCGCGCGGCGTGAAGGACGCCGCGCTGCTGGCGGTCGCGGACGCCCTGGTGGCCCGCGGCGCCGAGATCGTCGCGGCCAACGCCGAGGACGTGGCGCGGGCCCGCGCGGCCGGGACGGCCGAGTCGGTGATCGACCGGCTGACCCTGACCGACGAGCGGATCGCCGCGATCGCCTCCGACGTGCGCGACGTGGCCGGGCTGCCCGACCCGGTCGGCGAGGTGGTGCGCGGCTACACCCTGCCCAACGGCCTGGACGTGCGGCAGGTCCGGGTGCCGCTCGGCGTGGTCGGCATCATCTACGAGGCCCGCCCGAACGTCACCGCGGACGCCGCCGCGCTCTGCCTCAAGTCCGGCAACGCGGTGCTGCTGCGCGGCTCCGCCTCGGCCTACCGCTCCAACACCGCGCTGGTCGCCGTGGTGCGCGACGCCGTCGCCGCGGCCGGGCTGCCCGCCGACGCGGTCCAGCTGGTGCCGGGGGAGAGCCGCGACTCGGTGCGGGAGCTGATGCGCGCCCGCGGCCACGTGGACGTGCTGATCCCGCGCGGCGGCGCCTCGCTGATCCGCACCGTGGTGGAGGGCTCGACCGTCCCGGTGATCGAGACCGGCACCGGCAACTGCCACGTCTACGTGGACGCCGAGACCGACCTGGCGATGGCCGTCGGCATCCTGCTCAACTCCAAGGCGCAGCGGGTCAGCGTCTGCAACGCGGCCGAGACGCTGCTGGTCCACCAGGACGTCGCGGACGCCTTCCTGCCGCTCGCGCTGGCCGCGCTCGCCGAGGCCGGGGTGACCGTGCACGGCGACGAGGCGGTGCTGAAGGCCGCCGAGGGCGGCGCGGCCACCGTGGTGCCGGCCACCGACGAGGACTGGGGCGCCGAGTACCTCTCGCTCGACCTGGCCGCCGCCGTGGTGCCCTCGCTGGACGCCGCCGTTGAGCACATCCGCCGCTGGTCCTCCGGCCACACCGAGGCGATCGTCACCACCTCGCAGGCCGCCGCCCGCCGGTTCACCCGGTTGGTCGACTCCACCACGGTGGCCGTCAACGCCTCCACCCGCTTCACCGACGGCGGTGAGTTCGGCTTCGGCGCGGAGATCGGCATCTCCACCCAGAAGCTGCACGCCCGCGGCCCGATGGGCCTGCCCGAGCTGACCAGCACCAAGTACATCGTCACTGGTGACGGGCACGTGCGGGGCGAGGCGACGCAGACCGTGGGCGGGGCCGCGGCCGGTCGCTGACCGCGGCGCCGGGGGCCGGCCGTCACACGTGCGACGGACCAACTGCCGGGAGCCACAGACAAATCGCCCGGCCGGTAATACGCTGAATCCGTGGCTGAGGATGTGGGGGGCTTTCCGTACCCCGACGGCGCCGACCACGGTGGTGCGGACGACGAGTTCGCCACCGTGGTCTTCGATGAGGCCTTCGTCCGGTCCGCCGCCGTGCACGAGCCGACCGCCAAGGAGCGGCAACTCGCCGCCGCCGAGGCCAGGTTCGAGCCGGAGACCGCGGGTCCGGGCTGGGGCTGTGACGTTCCGGCCGGAGACGGGCTGCCGCTGGAGCTGCGCCCGTACCCGACCGGACTCGACGCGGACCACCTCTACCCCGATCCCTGGTCGGGGCCGGGCCGGGCGGCCGACCGCAGGGGCCGGCGGCGCCGGCGGCGAGGCTACGATCCGGTGCGCGCCCGCGGACGGTACGTGGCCCAGCAGCGCTGGCACCGGCCGGTGGCCTGGGTGCTCGCCGTGATCATGGGGGTGAGCCTGGTGGCGGTCGCGGTCGCGGCGGTCTACCAGGGCGTGGGCGGTTCCCCGGGCACGCCCCGGCGCCCCGAGTCCGGCAGCAGCAGTGCCGGGGTCGAACCGGGGCAGGCCCCGGCCGAGCCCCCGCTGGTGGTCACGGCGCCCGCGGGTTAGCGCGCGTCCCGGCACGGGCGCCCCGGGACGGTGGTCACGGAGCGTTCCCGGGAATGTGCGTCCGGGCCCTCGTGGCGGCGCTGGTGTCCGCCTACCCTGGTGGTGTGGGTGACCCGCGAGAGCCTCCTGGGGGCACGCCCGGGGACGGTTCCGGCAACGAGGACGAATTCCGGTCCGTCGTGTTCGACGAATCGTTCGTGCGGGCTGCCCGCATCCAGGAGCTCTCCGCCCGGGAGCGGCTGGCCGGCACCTTCGGCAGGGCCACCCGGGCGCGGGTGCGGCTCGGCCCGCTGGGCACCGTCCCGCGCCGGGCGCTCGCGCTGCTGCTGCTCATCCTGGTCGCCTTCGGGGCCGCGGTGTACTTCGGGGTGAGCTCGCCGATGGTGACCGCGGTGCATCCCGAGGGCAGTCAACTGACCGTCAGCCTGGTCGCGTTGAGCCCGGCTTCGGCCGTCCGGCCGGTCGCCGACCCGGCGGACCCGTTCGCCGCGCTGACGCCCGGCTACGGGGAGGGCACGCTCGGGCTGAACACCCCGACCGGGGCCGCCACCGGGCACTTCAGCCGGGTCGAGGTGACCAAGGCGCTGGACACCGTCCAGCGCTACCTGGTGGCCTCCTCGCTCTCCCCGGCCGTCCTGGTCCGGGGGGCCACCTCGGACGTGCGGTCCTTCGTCACGCCCGGTGAGCTGGCGGCGTTCGACGCGAGCGTGGCGCAGCCGGTGGACGACCGGCACCACGCGGCGACCGGCTGGATGGTCCGCTTCGACCCGGCGCGGGTCGCACTGGCCTCGAACACCGTGAAGGTGGCCGGTGCGATGCGGATCGACGAGGCGGACGACGGGACCTTGCAGATCACCACCGACCACACCTTCGTCTACGCGCTGAAGCCGGCCGGCGCCCCGGCCGGAGCGCCGGCCGGCCTGGAGACCGTGCGGCGCCAGCTGACCTTCCGGTTCGACCGGGTCGACCTGGCCTCGGCGCAGCTGCGGCTGGTGGACGCGGTGGTGCAGGCCGGGCCCGAGTCCTGCGGGACCTCGACGGCGGGCTTCCTGCAGCCGGTGCTGGCCACGGCGCAGGGCACGGTGGTCGCGCCGCCGTCGCCGGTCGACCCCGGGAACCACGCCCGTCCCGGCTGGCAGGTGTGCGGGGTGCTGGCGGGCAGCTGAGGGGCAGGGGCAGGGGCCAGGAGGCCGGGGGCCGTGCCGGGTGGTTCCGGGCCCGTGGAACGGCGCGGCGGCCGGTGCCCCGGGCGGGCACCGGCCGCCGTCGCGGTCCCGGTGGGTCAGCTGCCGTCGCGGTCCGCGGAGCCGTTGCCCGCGGAGCTGTTGCCCGAGGAACCGTTGCCCGAGGAGCCGTTGCGGCCGCCGGTGGCGCCGGTGAAGGTGTCGCGGAGCTTGCCGCCGACGGTCGCGGCGCCGCCGGCGACGTCCCTGAGCAGGCCCATCAGCGGGTCCTTGCTCTCCTTGACCGAGGTCGTGTAGTGCTCGGCGGCGGCCTTCCACTGCTCGGTGACCGAGGTGTCCGGGTCGTCCGAGCGGCGCGGGTAGGCACCGGCCAGGATCGAGCGGTACTCGTCGCTCTCCGCCCACTTCTTCAGCTGGGCGACCCGGACGACCGCGAAGGGGTGGGTCTGCGGCAGCAGCTGGAGTACCTTGAGCACGCCGTCGCGCAGGTCGCCGGCCTTCTCGTACTCCTCGGCCTGCTCCAGGAAGGCGTCGACGTTCATCTCGGCCAGGTTGTGGCCGCCGGCGAGCTTCATCAGGGCCCGCATGGACGCCTGGAGGTCCTGCCCGGCGAGCAGGCCGGCCCGGTCGCTGGACAGCTCCGCCTTGCGGAACCACTCCTTGAGCGCGGTGATGATCGCGGTGATCGCCAGGTTGCCGAGCGGCACCCAGGCGATCCGGGTGGCGATGTTGGTGAGGATCATCAGCATCGTCCGGTAGACGGCGTGGCCGGACATCGCGTGGCCCACCTCGTGGCCGATGACCGAGCGCAGCTCCTCCTCGTCCAGCAGCTCGACCAGGCCGCTGGTGATCACGATGATCGGAGTGTCGATGCCGATGCAGTACGCGTTGACCGTCGGGTCCTGGCTGACGTACAGGTCGGGGACCTGCTCCAGGTCGAGCACGTAGGAGGCGTCGCGCACCATCGCGTGCAGCTCGGGGAACTGGCGCTCGGAGGTCTTCACGGCCGTGGCCAGGAACATCAGCCGGATCGCCCGCTCGGAGACCAGCCCGGCGAGCTTCTTCAGGATGTCGTCGAAGCCGGTCAGCTTGCGCAGGGCGACCAGGGCCGAGCGGTCCGCCGGGTGCTCCCAGGCCCTGGTGGAGATTCCGGGGAAGCGTTCGCGGCGGCGGCTCGGGGTCTTCGCGGTCGTGTCGGTCATGGTCTGAGTACCTCCTGGTCGACGGCGGCCGCGGGCCCGCTGGCCCGCCCCCCGCTGGTCTTCGCCTGCAACGACTGTCTCTGCAACGTCCGCGGTTGCGTACTCGTCCCCGCGGTCAGCGTACGCGCGGGTCCGGGACCGCGGCCCGGACGTTCCGGCCCGGGCGTTCCGGCCCGCCGGTGCGGGCGGGCCGTCCCGCCGTGGGCGTGACGCGGGAGTGGGGCAGGCAGGCAGGCGGGCAGGCGGGCGGGTCTCGGGGCCGGTGGGCGGCGCCGGTGTGAAGGCGGTTTAACCTGATTCCTGGACGACCGAGACCGGACCCGGCCGCGGTACCGAGCAGTTCTAGGAGCCCCCGCAGATGTCCACCGACACGCTTGTCAGCCTGGCCGCGCCCATCTCCGACGAGTCCGGTCCCGGCCTGTTCCTGCGGATCATCGTGGTCGCGTCCTTCGTGGGCATCGGCCTGCTGGTCTGGATCATGGCCAGGGCCTTCAAGAACAACTAGTCCGGGCCCCGCGGCGGGTGGTGCTCACGTCCGGTCAGCGGCAGTGGGCCGCCGAGCGGTTGCCTTGTAACCCCCCGTACGATGACGGGTGGGCCCTCACCGGCCTCCGAACACCCCCAGGTCCGTTCACCGAGCCGAGAAGGTCCAGCCGACCATGAACACTGCTGCCGCACTCCCCGTCCTGAACCTGCTCGCCGAGGGCGAGGGGGGCAACCACGACAGTCTGAACCCGGCCCTGACCGGTGGCGCCGCGCTGTTCATCCTGCTGGTCCTGCTCTTCATCACCACCCGTTTCAACCGGGACCGCTGAGCCGGGTCGACGGACCGCTCGGGGAGCGTCCGGCCATCGGCCGGCCGCTCCCTCACGCATCTGCGGACAACCCCCACGCGGTCTGTGAAGGACCCCCACCCGGCCGTTCCCGCACCGTAACGGGCGTCGCGTAAGGTGTGGCGGCATGGGAGAGCAGGCCGGGAATCCCGGCGGACCGGAACCGGCGAAGAAGCGCCTGGGCGTCATGGGCGGCACCTTCGACCCGATCCACCACGGCCACCTCGTCGCGGCCAGTGAGGTCGCGAGCGCGTTCCACCTGGACGAGGTGATCTTCGTGCCGACCGGGCAGCCGTGGCAGAAGAGCGACCGCCGCGTCGCCGCCGCCGAGGACCGCTACCTGATGACGGTCATCGCCACCGCCGAGAACCCGCAGTTCTCGGTCAGCCGGATCGACATCGACCGCGAGGGCCCGACGTACACCGTCGACACCCTGCGGGACCTGCACGCGATGCACCCGGACGCCGACCTCTTCTTCATCACCGGTGCCGACGCGCTCGCCCAGATCCTGTCCTGGCACGACTCCGACGAGCTGTTCTCGCTGGCCCACTTCATCGGATGCACCCGCCCGGGGCACACTCTGTCGGACGCCGGGCTTCCGGTGGGCGGGGTCTCCCTGGTGGAGGTCCCGGCGCTGGCCATCTCCTCCACGGACTGCCGCAACCGGGTCGCCAAGGGCGAGCCCGTCTGGTACCTCGTCCCGGACGGCGTGGTCCGCTACATCGACAAGCGGGCGCTGTACGCGCCGCGCGGGGACTGATCCAGGAGCGGTGCATGACTGATCGCAGCGACGGCCGGCGGCCGGAGGACTGGTCCACCGGGCAGTACCAGCAGCCGTACCAGGAGTACCAGGACCCGCAGCAACCGCAGCCGCAGCAACAACAGCCGCAGCCGCAGCCGCAGTCGTACGAGCAGCAGCAGTACGACCAGTACGGACAGCCGGTGTACCCGCAGGACCCGTACGGCTACCAGCAGCAGGGGTACCAGGGCTACGACGGGTACCAACAGGGCGGTGGCACCGGGCAGTTCCCGCAGCAGCAGTCGTACGGGCAGCAGCAGTACGACCAGTACGACCAGTACGGGCAGCCGGTGTACGTCCAGGACCCGTACGGCTACCAGCAGCAGGGGTACCAGGGCGACTACCAGCAGTACCAGGCGGCCGCCCCGGTCGTCACCGAGCCGCAGGCGCCGGCGGAAGCCGAGCCGGCCGCTCCGGCCGCCGCTGCCGCGACCGCCGCTGCCGCC
>NZ_MSJQ01000057.1 GCF_014596515.1 Streptomyces sp. CBMA156 | reverse complement strand
GGCCCTCGACGGCCTGCTCGCCTGGGCCGACGAACGCCTCGGCGCGCCCCTGTCGGTCGACACCCTGGCCGCCCGCCTGGCCGTCTCGCCCCGCACCCTGGCCCGCCGCTTCGCCGACCGGCTGGGCACCAGCCCGGGCGCCTGGCTGCTCTCCCGCCGGCTGGCCGCGGCCCGCACCCTGCTGGAGGAGACCGACCTGCCCGTCGAGGCGATCGCCGCCCGCGTCGGCCTCACCTCCGCCGTCAACCTGCGCCGCCGCTTCCGCGCCCGCACCGGCACGACCCCCGGCGCCTACCGGCAGGCCTTCCGGGCCCCGTGAGCCGCCCGTCCGCCGCGTGACGTACGCGGTCGGGGCGGGGGCAATGCCACACGTCCGCGGTGCGAAACCGGCCGAAGCGGTCGTCCTCACCCGATCGAGTGGCCGCGCTGCCGCTTCCGCTGCCGGTGCCGGGCACGTCGGTAGCGTCGGTCCATGATCGTGGAGCCGTCAACAGCAGTGACGTATCGACGATTTGACTTATTGTCATAAAAGTAAAGAGGCATCGTCGCATGGCAGAGAAACGCCTGAGGTCCTGGGGCAACAACCGCTCCGGCCAGCTCGGGGACGGCACCTGGACCGACCTGCGCACCACGGCCACCGCCGTGCTCGGGCTGACCGGCTCCGAGGTGGTCAGGATCGCCGCGGGCGGCGCCGGCGCGAGCCTCGGCCACGGGCTCGCCCTGCTGGCGGACCGTACGGTGCAGTCCTGGGGCGTCAACGGCTCGGGCCAGCTCGGCAACGGCTCGATGTCCAGCCACAACGCGCCCGGCCGGGTGACCGACCTGCGCGACGTCACCGACATCGCCGCCGGCGGCCAGCACAGCCTCGCCCTGCTCGCCGACCGGAGCGTGGTGGCCTGGGGCCGCAACGAGCACGGCCAGCTCGGCAACGGGACGAACGCCGACAGCAGCCTCCCGGTGCGGGTCGCCGGCCTGAGCCGGGTCGTCGCGATCGCCGCGGGCCTGCACCACAGCCTCGCCCTGCGCGAGGACGGCACCGTGTGGGCCTGGGGATACAACTTCAACGGCCAGCTGGGAGACGGGACTTCGTCCAGCCGCAACGTCGCCGCGCCGGTCGTCGGCCTGACCGGGGTCAGCCGCATCGCCGCCGGGGCCGGCCACAACCTCGCCCTGGTCGGCAAGCCCGGCACCGGTGCCGCGGTGAAGGCCTGGGGCCACAACACCACCGGCCAGCTCGGCGACAACACCACCATCAACCGCCTCACCCCGGTCGCCACCAGGCCGACCTGGTCGGGCGGCGTCACCCACATCGCCGCGGGCTGCAACCACAGCTTCGCCGTGGTCGACGACGAGAACCGCCTCAAGGCCTGGGGGCAGAACACCTCCGGCCAGCTCGGCGACGGCACCACCGTCTTCCGGGTCCTGCCCGTCACCGTCCCCGGCATGGTGGGCGTCCGGCTGGTGGCCGCCGGCCGGGAGCACACCATGGCGCTGCTGGACGACCGCACCGTGCGCGCCTGGGGCAGCAACGGCTCCGGCCAGCTCGGCGACGGCAGCACCACCGACAGCACCACCCCGGTGGCCACCCTCACCGCGCTGACCGGCGTCGACGGGATCGCCGCCCCGGTCGGCGGCGACTTCAGCCTGGCGAACTGAGGCGCCCCAGCGGTGCCCGGCCGTCCCTCCTGCCACAATGCGGCGAGCTTTCCGTATCCGCCACAACGCATACAGTGAGGAAATCGTGTCGAAGGTCAAGCTGAGCACCAACCACGGCGACATCGTTCTCGAACTCAACGCGGACAAGGCCCCGGCGACGGTGGAGAACTTCCTCCAGTACGTCAGGGACGGCTTCTACGACGGCACGGTCTTCCACCGGGTCATCAGGGGCTTCATGGTCCAGGGCGGCGGACTGGAGCCCGGCATGAACCAGAAGAAGACCCGCGGGCCCATCCAGAACGAAGCCGACAACGGCCTGAAGAACACCAAGTACACCGTGGCGATGGCCCGCACCTCGGACCCGCACTCGGCCACCGCCCAGTTCTTCATCAACGCCTCCGACAACGCCTTCCTGAACCACAGCGGCAAGAACGTCCAGGGCTGGGGCTACACCGTCTTCGGCGAGGTCGTCGAGGGCCAGGCCGTCGTGGACGCCATCGAGGGCGTGGCCACCGGCTCCAAGTCCGGCCACCAGGACGTCCCCAAGGACGACGTGGTCCTGAAGCGCGCCGAGGTCGTCGAGTAGCACGGGCACGCGCGGGTGGTGGAGCGGGAAGCCGGGCCCGGCTTCCCGCTCACGCGGCGTACGGCGGACGAGGTGTCAGCAGGCGGCCACCGCGTAGACCCAGCCCCAGGGCGCGTGGGCGTCGGACACCGGGCCGCCCGGCGAGGTCCAGCCGAGGTTCCCGTTGACGTCGTAGAACTTCACCCGGTACTTCGACGGCTGGTTGTTGATCCAGGACCCGGTACCCGACCACGAGATCGCGTGCCTGACGCCGCAGTCGTAGAGGTTGAAGGACGGGCCCTCGAAGTTCTCGTACTGGTAGAAGCACGCGTAGCCCCGGTAACAGGGGTCCCCGAGGATCCCGGCCTCCCCGCCGTCCAGGTCGCGGGCGCGCTTCTCACCCGGCAGCGGGAGGAGCATGAAGCCCTTGCCGTCGAGGGCGATCTTGTTGGCACCGACCTGCGTGCCACCGGTGGCGGCCAGCTCGGCGTCGACCTGCCGCTGGAGCTCGGCGGCCCGGCCGCCGTCCAGCCCGGCGGCCCGGGCCTGCGCG
This sequence comes from Streptomyces sp. CBMA156, assembly GCF_014596515.1. Taxonomy (GTDB): domain Bacteria; phylum Actinomycetota; class Actinomycetes; order Streptomycetales; family Streptomycetaceae; genus Kitasatospora. The sequence continues at coordinate 25,038 of NZ_MSJQ01000057.1, read as the reverse complement.
GCGAACGGCGCGCGGTCCTGACCGGCGGTGCCGGCGGTGGCGGTGGCGGCGGTGGTCCCGAGCGCGAGGAGGGCCATCGTCAGCGCGGCGAACGCCTTGCCCGATGCCCGGCGGGTGCGGATGTGAGACATGGAAACGATCCTCCAGGTGTTGGCCTTGCCCGGCCGGAACCCCCGATCGGAACCGCTCGACGAGCCTCACGATCCGGGGGGTCCTTCTGGCACCAAGCCTGCCCGGAGGGCGGCAGCCGCAGCTTGTAGGAATGCGAACGGCCGTTTGCACACAAGAGGGAGGGGAATGTCCGCTTCACCCGCGCCCTGCCTGTCGACAGGAGTGCGGGGCGGGCCGGACCCCCGCCCGGGGCGCGGCGGCGGTGCGGGTCAGTCGCCGACGGCCGCCCGGTAGCCGGGGGCGTCGAGGAGCCGGCCGAACTCGGCCTTGTCCGACGGCCGGAGCTTGAGGATCCAGTACTCGTAGGGATCGTCGTTGATGAGCTCCGGGCTGTCGTTCAGCTCCTCGTTCACGGCGGTCACCTTGCCGCCCACCGGCGCGTAGAAGTCCGATGCGGCCTTGACCGACTCGATGACACCGGCGGGATCGCCGGCCCCGAAGACACGTCCGACCTCAGCCAGCTCCACGAACACGATGTCGCCGAGCGCCTTCTGGGCGTGATCGCTGATCCCGACCGTCACCGTGCCGTCCGCCTCCAGGCGTGCCCACTCGTGCGTCTCGGCGTACCGCAGCTCATCAGGGATGTGCGACATGTCCACTCCTCCGGGGTGTAGGTCATCAGCGGACTCAGCATGCCCCAGGCCGCCGGGAGGAGGCCGGAACGCCTCGACATCACTGGCGAATCGTCAATTTCACTTGACAGGCGTCCGCCGGGCGCCCAACCGGAGGAAAGGACTCAGGCCAGGCGCGCCACGGCCAGGGACAGCGCGCGGTCGAGCGCCGCATCGGCCTCGCACGGCACGTCGGGCAGGACGCCGGTGCCCTCCCAGTTGGTGCCCGAGACCGGGTTGACCGCGCGGGCGACGGGCACGCTCAGCTCCAGGTGCGGGTGCACCGTCCAGCCGTCGCGCGGGTGCGCGCCGCCCCGGGTGGCCTCCCCGACGACCTCGGCGCGCCCGAGCTGCTGGAGGTCGTAGGCGAGCTCCTCGCCCGCGGAGAAGGTGTTCCCGCTCGTCAGCACGTACAGCGGCTTGTCGGCGCCGAAGCGGGCACCCGGCACGAACGGGGGCGTCCAGGACTGCTCGGCCACCTCCCCCTGACGCGAGAGCAGGGTGTTGAGGTGGGTGCGGCCGTCGAGCAGGTAGCCGCAGACGAAGGCGACCGTGTCCGGATCGCCACCGGTGTTGCGGCGCAGGTCCAGGACGAGGGCGCGGGCCGGTGCCACCAGGGAGAGCGCCGCGGCCAGCGGCTGCGCCGCCCAGTCCAGCGGGAACATCTTGGGCGCGATCTCCAGCACCGCCACGCCGCCGTCGAGGAGCTCCACGCGCGGAACACCGCCGAGCCAGGCATCGAAGTCCCTGCGCATCGCGGCGAGTACCGCCGCGCCCCGCTCGGCCGGCACCGGCACGGCGTGGTACGTCAGGGCCAGGTGCAGGTCGCCGTTGACGGACCGCAGGTCCGCGGTGACCGCCTCCGCCAACTCCTGGGCGGATCCGGCCCGGTAGGCGCCCTCGGCACCGCGGCGCCGCAGCAGGGCCGCCAGCTGCCGGGCGGCGTCCGGGAAGACGTAGTGCTCGCCGACCAGCCCGGCGATCGACTCGACGACGGCGACGGTATCCAGGGCGGGTGACGATGTGGTGGAGGTCATGGGAGGGGAGTAGAGCAGCGGCTTGCCAAAGCGTCAACCGTACTTAACGCTTGATCGGGTGAGCCACCAACCGGACGAGGACGTCCAGCGGATCAGCACGCCCGCGCAGCACACCGCACTCGCCCACCCCATGCGCCAGCGCCTGCTCTTCGCCCTGGGCGCCCGGCCGTCGACGATCAGCCGGCTCGCCGCGCAGCTGGGGGCGAACAAGGGCAGCGTCTCCCACCACCTCAGGGTGCTGTGCGAGGCGGGGCTGGTCCAGGACGCGGGAACGCGACGGGTGCGCGGCGGCACCGAGAAGTACTACCGGCGGACCGCCGAGCGGCTCCTCGTCGCCGAACCGCGGGCCGAGGGCACGGCCGCGCTGCTCGGCGCCGTCGCCCAGGAGCTGGACCGCTCACCCGCCGGCCACCTCCTGACCCTGCGCCATCTCCGGCTCGGCCCGGCCAAGGCGGCGCGGCTCGCCGAGGCGCTGGCCGCACTGGTCGACGGGACGGAGGAGGACGCGGAGGGCGAGCCGGTGCACGGCCTCCTGGTGACGCTCTACCAGCAGGACGGGGCGGCGGGGCCGGTGGCGGTCCCGCGTCAGAAGTAGCCCTTCGAGCCGTCGAGGAGTTCCCGGACGATGTCGGCGTGCCCCGCGTGCCGCCCGGTCTCCTCGACGAGGTGGATCAGCATCCAGCGGAGGTTGGCGCCGGCGGAGCGGAAGCCGGTGTGGCGGCCGACGTCGTCCAGGGAGGCCGCCGCGACGATCTCGTTGCTGCGGGCGCACTGGGCCTCGTACTCCGCGAGCAGTTCGGCGAGGGGGCGGCCGCCGGTCTGCCAGTCGGCGTCCTCGCCGCCCGACTTGTCGAAGGACGGGTTCTGCTTCTCGTCGCCGCCGAGGAACAGCACCTCCAGCCAGAGGTGTTCGACCCAGCGCATGTGGGAGACGAGGCCGGCCATCGTCATCGCCGGTGAGGTCGGGAGGGTCGAGCGGTGCGCGTCCTCGTCACTCAGCCCCTCGCACTTCCAGCGCAGGATCTGCCGTTGCAGGTCCAGCCAGCCGATGAGTGCGGTGCGTTCGTCCGCCTGGAGCGGGGGGCGTTGAAGTTCCGGTGCCATGGGGGTGCAGGGTACCGAGGCCGTCCGGCGGGCGCACCCGATTAACGCGCGGGGGTGTGGCGGGCCGGGCCGGAGCGGGACGTCGGCCGGGCCGACGTCCCGCTCCGGAGCCGCTCGCCCAGGGACGGCTACTTCTCGATGGTGATGTTCCTGAAGCTGATCACGAAGGCGTCCGGGTCGTCGTCCTCGTCCAGGTGGTAGGTGGTGCTGGCCCAGGCGTCGGCGAGGCGGACGCGGCGGGACGCGGGGTCCGCCGGGTCGCCGGCGATCAGGACGACGTCCTGGTGGGTCGCGGTGTTCTCGACGTCCTCGGCCCACTGGGTGGTGGCTTCGTGGCGGTCGTCGCCGCGGGCGAGGAGCACGTCGCCCCACAGCGGTACGGGGGCCCTGACGCCGGTGGTGAGGAGGGCGTCGAGGTCGAGCTCGGAGCCGACGAGGGTGAGCTTGGTGACGGAGTCGAGTACTTCGGCCCGGTTGTCGCCGAGGTCGAGGTGGTACGTGGTCATGTCCGGATCTCCAGGTGGCGGCGTGGTCGGCGGGGTCAGTACAGCTCGGGGGAGGTGCGGACGGGGATCCTGACCTTGAGGACGGTGCCGTCGTCGAGGAAGAAGATCACGCGGGCGTTGTCGCCGGGGGTGATCAGGCGGGTCGGCTTCTCCAGCATGAGGTGGTACTGGCCCGGCACGAAGGCGAAGCCGCCCTTGGCGGAGAGGGTCACCTTGTCCAGCTTGACCATCTTGGAGCTCTCGCTGTCGGTGACGGTCTGGTAGATCGTGATGTTCTTGTAGTCGGGGCTCTTGATCTTGGTGATCTCGTACCGCTTGTCGGCGGAGTTGTCGAGCGTGATGTACCCCGCGGCCGGCAGCGCGTTCGGCAGCCAGCGGACCCAGGCGGACTTGTCCCTGACCTTCACGTCGGTAGTGACCGGAATCTTCATTGGTATGGCTCCCCTCGGTGGGGTCGTCCCTCGACCCGTGGCGCCAGCAGATCTTGCGGTTGATCCAAAGGCAAGGATGCTTGACGGAAGATCACCTGATGGAGTGACGAGTCATCAAATCACTTGTTGGAAAAGAGAAATACCCCTTGCTTCCCTCCTGGCGAGGGAGCGCAGGGGGTAGCAGGGGTCAAGGGCGCAGCTCGTGGTGGACGAGTCCGAAGCCCGCGCGGACGGGGACGAAGCCGGCCTTGGCGAGGACCCGCCCGGAGGCGCGGTCGGCCTCCCGGTGCTCGGCGAGCACCCGCGTCGCCGGGCGCCCGCTGGGCCGGGTCTGTCAATTCGGTCGTCCGGTCAGCGGGCTACCCAGTCCGGTGCCCACGCGTCGTGCGGGGTTCGCGGGCCTGCGGTGCGCAGATGGTCGCGTAGCGCGGTCAGCACGGGGTGCTGGTCTCCGCTGCGGAACAGCAGCACGTGCGGGTAGACCGGGGTCGGGTCGTGCAGCGGGATGCGCCGTAGGTCGTGGGTCTGGGGCCACAGGTACCGGTCCCCGCTGCCGACGAGGGTGGCCAGCGAGGCCGAGTCGGCCAGAGCGTCCATCAGGGCCTCGTCACCGAAGTTGGGGCCGAGCGCGTCGATGCTCAGGCCGAAGGCCTCGGACAGTGCCTGGTAGAACGCCGCCCACTCCGTGCTCGGCCTGATCCCGGGGATCCAGATGCGGTGACCGCCCAGGTCCGCAGGGCTGACCCAGGGCACGTCGGCCAGCGGGTGACCGGGGCCGACCAGGAGCTCCAGGGGTACGTCCAGGAGTCGTTCGGTGCTGATCCCGGCCGGGACCTGGTCTGCCGGCAGGGCACGGAAGGACGCGTCGACGGTCCCTTCGAGCACCGCCTGGACGGCCTGCTCGGCGTTTTCCTCGCTCAGCGTGACCGCGTCCAGGTCCGTCCCGGGGTGGGAGCGGTAGAACCGATAGACGGCCTGGGCCGGGGAGATGCGCCGATTGAGGACATCGACGCGCAAGGGACGGCTCCCGGGGCGCACGGCACGCTCGGCCTGCCCGACGGCCGTCAGGACTTTCCTGGCGTGCGGCAAGAAGACCTGCCCGTCCAGGCTCAACCGGGAGCCTCGGGACGTTCGCACCAGGAGCGTGACCCCGGTGTGCCTCTCCAGGGCCGCAATCCGTTTGGAGACCGCCTGCTGGCTGATCCCCAGTTCGTCGGCCGCGCCCTGGAACTGGCCGGTCTCGGCGACGGCGACGAACGTCCGCAGTGCTTCAACATCCATGCTTCCACCCTACTTTCACAACCATTGGTTGTGTCTGGTGTGGTGCAGGGTTGTTTGATCAAGTGTTCTGCGCGATGGTGAGATCAGCACATGTCCACCCGCACAGAGCAGGTCATGTATGTCCAGACGCCTGAATTCGCGCTTCATGCGGAACGGATCGCAGAAGTGACCGATGCGACGTCTCGACTGAACGTGCTTCCGTTCAGCGACAGCGAAGGCCGCGCGGAACTACTTTCTGTTGTGTTCGGCGGCCCGCTGCCGGAGTCGGTGGTGATCTACCCGCCGTTCTTCACCGAGCACGGGCTGAACACGACGTTCGGGGAAAACGTCTTCGTCAACCAGGGATGCACCTTCATGGACAAGGGAGGTATCCGTATCGGGAACGGCGTCATGATCGCCCCCAAGGTCAGCCTCGTCACCGGAGGCCATCCACTGCCCCTGGCCGAGCGCCGCGAGTACCTCTCCTTCGCCCCGATCGTCATCGGGGACGACGTCTGGATCGGGACGGCTGCCGTGATCACGCAGGGGGTGACCATCGGCGCCGGCGCGGTGGTCGCCGCCGGTGCGGTGGTCACGCGTGATGTCCCCGGCGGCACCGTGGTCGCGGGAGTGCCCGCCCGGGTGATCAAGACGATCGGCTGAGCCCGGCCGGGCCGCGCACGGCCCCGACCATGCCGCTCGGAGACCAGGCATGCTCCTCCCGCACGATCCGAGGGGTGCTCAAGGCCCGCGGGATCACCGCGGTCATCCCCGAACGGCGTGACCAGCAGGCGCACCGCCGCCACCGCGGTTCAGCACGCGGGCATCCGCCGAAGTTCGATCCGGTTCAGCCGAAGATGAGGCGGAAGACGTGGTTGTAGACGAAGAAGCCGCCGGGCTGGCCGGGGATCGGCTGGAGGTTGAAGGTGCCGGTGAACTGCAAGGGCTTGTCGTGGGCGCCGTCGATGACGAGGCTGCCGGTCACCGCGACCAGGACGCCGCCGCCCGTGGTCGGCTGGGAGTCGACGACGGTGATCCGGTGCTTGACGACCTTGAGTTCGGGCTTGGTGAGCTGGGTGAGGATGTTCTGCGTCCCCTGGAACTGCTGGCCTTCCCAGGTGAGCATCGACTCGGGGCGGTAGAGGCTCGCCAGGCCGGGCCGGGATCCGTAGGTGTCGAAGGTCGTGTAGTAGTGCTGGACGAACGAGTTCGCGATCGCGTTGAAATCCATGGACGGAACGTAGCCGTCCGATCGCGCCCGGCGCCCGGGTTGACCCGTCCTCGACACGCCCGGGCCGGTGGTGTGGTACACGGCGGGGCCCCGCCGGCCCGGGGAAGGGGGGCGGCGGGGCCGGCTGCTGGGCTCAGTGGGCGTCGGACGTCCTAGAAGAACCAGACGGAGAGGCGGGCCGTGTTCGGGGCGACGTCGCAGAAGTAGCTGACCGCCTCTCCGCGGGTGACGTAGGCCTTGCCGGCGGCCTCGCACGCGGCGCCGCTCGGGTACATGCCGACGTAGGTGTAGCCGGTCGTCCTGGTGGTGGACGCCTGGGCGGCGGGGGCGACCATCAGGCCGCCCGCGACCGTGAGCAGTCCGGCCAGGGCCATGGTGGAAACCGTCTTGCGCAGTGCCATGTCGGTGTCTTCCTCCCTTGGGCGAGAACGCCGGAGTCCGCTTCCCGGCGTTCGGCTGGGAGCCTTCCGGAATCCCGGATTCGCGGCAATGGTAGAGACCAATTTGGCAGAAAACAGCTGGTCGCCAGGGGTGGACGTGAGCCCGGGGGCCCGTCAAAGCAGCGGCCTTGCAGCGGAGTCGGCGGAGGAGATCCGGTGGGCGGAAGCCTCACGTCCACCCGATTCGACGGCGCACGCCGACCCGCCCACCCGCTTCCACGGACGCTCCGGTCGCGGCCGCCCGTGTACATCCCGCGCCGTCAAAAGCCGGGGCTCCGCACGAATCGGCCGGACGGCCGCGAGCCGGTGCGCGGCCCGTCCCGCGCTTGATCTGGACGACCGTCCAGGGCCATCGTCCACATCGGTCGTACGGACGGATCCACAGCACTGGAGCGTGTGATGGGTCATTCCCTGCCGGTGACCCTGACCGGGGCGTTCCTGGCCTGGGAGGCCCTGCTGCTGATTCCCGTGGTCCCGGGGAAACCGGTCGACACCAGGGACTTCTCCGAGCTTCCCCGCCGGCAGTACAACGCGTTCGACGTCTTCCTCACCACCCTCGGGCTCGCCGGCTTCGTGGTGGACGGCTTCCTGCTACAGCGGATGCCCGACCCGGAGCTCGATCCGGCGCCGCTGGGGGAGGGGCTGGTCGCCCTGGTCGGGCACCACCTGGAGTGACTCCCGTGCTGCCCGGCCCTCGTGAAGGGCCGGGCGGCTTCGCGCCCTTCGGCAGGATCGTCAGCGTGCTGCGGGGCGAGGGGAGTTGTGGCTGTCGAACTTGCCGGTGCGGATGGCGGTGACGAAGGCCTGCCAGGCGGGGGAGGAGAAGGCGAGGGCCGGGCCCGAGGGGTCCTTGGAGTCGCGCACGGGCATGACGCCGACGAAGCCGTCGGCTACCTCGATGCACTGGCCGGCGTTCCCGCCACTGTACGAACTCTTCCGCCAGGAAGCCTCAGTCAGGTCGACATCCACTCCAGGTCCCTCCTTGTCGAACGGATGAAAGCCAGCGATTCGGTCTGGCCAAGGGCCTCGACCGCAAGCCGATCGTAGCTCCTGGTCAATGTGGCAGCCGACTTGGTATCGCGGTCGATGTAGCCTCGCTGCTCGATCTCGCCGTATACGAGAATCCTGCGGGTCGGCATGGTAAGGAGGTGCACCGTGTGAGTGAGCGGCCGGTTCTCGCCCAGGGTGTAGGGCGCCACCTGGATGATCACATTCGGGAGTTCGGCCAACTCTTCAAGACGGAGCAACTGTTCGACCATGACGTCCCGTCCGCCGATGATCCGCCTGAGGCAGCCTTCGTCCAGCACCACGTGGATGACCGGGGGCGGGGTGCGCTCGATGACTTTCTGGCGGTTGATCCTGAATGAGATGTGCTCCTCGGCTTCTTCCATGGTTGCGTGACCCTGCCTGACGTAACCCATGGTGACTGCGGTTGTGTACGCCAGGGTCTGCACGAGTCCCGGGATGATGTCGATCTCGAAGATCCTGATCTGCTCCGCGAGCGCCTCGTAGCGCGCGTACTCCGGAAACCCCTCCAGGATCGCCGCGTTCTTCAGCTGGTACCACATCAGCAGCAGGGTGCCGCCGGTCTCCAGTACCTCGTCCGCCAGTTCGGCGAGCTTGCGGGTCGGGGGCCGGTGGGCAAGTTCGACGTAGGACAGGTGCGACGGCGAGCACCCGATGAGCGGGGCCAGCTCCTCCTGGCGGAGGCCCCTGGCCTCTCGCGACTTGCGGAGTTGGATCCCGAAGGGCGCCCAGGGGCTGGACTCGGGGTCAATCTGCTTCTTGTTCATGGCGGTTCTCAACTTCCAGCAAGCCCGGAGGCAAGTAGCAGGCCGCTTTCCATGCTAGGTGACCTTGCTCCAGCATGTACACAGAACGTGAAACTCCGATCGCAGAGAGTTCATTCCCATGCCCCAAGACCAAGCCCCGCGCCTCCTGGGCTACGGCGTCCGGTTCGATGTCGAGGCCGACCGCTACCGGGTCCGCAACGAGATGACGGGGGAGTGGCTGCGCCGGCCCGACGGTGAGTTGGCCACCTTCGTCTTCTTCGGTGACGCCTACAGTGCCTGGCGCGGCTTCGAGGTCCACAAGCGCCCCGGGGAGAAGTGAAGATGTCCTCCACTCTCTCCCGCGCCACCGCCGAGCAGCGCCGTCAGGCGGCCGACGTGCTGGACGACCTCACCACCGTCCTCGCCCTCGGCGGCGTCCGGCCCCCCACCCTCGAAGTCGACTGGCACACCGGCCGCCTGACGTGCAGCTACCTGCTCCACCTCACCGCCCGCCCCGCCGACCTCCTGCGCGTGGTCGACCTGCTGCGCAAGGGCCTGCGCCACGAGCGCCTCACGCACGACGACTGAAAGCAGCCGCCCCCCATGCAAGACCCCCGACTCCTGGCCAAGCCCCCCGTCTGCCGGCTCGGCTGCCTCGTCCTGATCCGCAACCCCCGCGGCGACGTCCTCCTCGTAGACCCCGACTACATGGACGGCATGATCCTGCCCGGCGGATCCGCCCGCCCCAACGAGCCCCCGCACCTCGCCGCCGCCCGCCACCTCCACGCCGAGACCGGGCTGATCGCCCGTCTCACCGACATCCTCGCCGTCGACTTCACCCCCGCCGACCGCTACCTGGAACGCCTCAACCTCGTCTTCGACGGCGGCACCGTCCCCGACACCGCCCAGGTCACCGTCCCGCCCCGGCACCGCAGCGGACTGCTCGGCGCCCGCTTCGTCCCCGCCCCGGACCTGCCGGACTTCATGGCCCCCTCCCAGGCCGCCCGCGCCGCCGAAGCCCTCGCCAGCCGTACTCTCCCTGTTCTCCTCCACGGCCAACGCGCCGCCTGAACACACACCTCGGGCCCGGCACGGGAAGTCCGCGCCGGGCCGAGGAGTTCGCGCCGGGTCAGTCCAGGGCCAGGAAGCTGCCGACGTTCTCGTCCGGCCGGAACTCGCCCGGCCCCAGGGGGTTGAGGATCTTCGTCTGGCAGTTGCCGTCGGGGAACAGCAGGATGGTGCCGCTGGTCCGGTTGGCGATCGCGGTGTCGGCGCCGAGGCCGGGGTAGCACTGGCCGCCCTGCGGGTCCCGGGCCTGCTTGAAGGTGCTGCCGTTCTCCTGGATCACGACGCCGGGGGCCGCCGAGGCCGCCGAGACGTTGACCAGGGACAGGATGAGGGCGCCGGCGGTGACCACGAGGGCCGCGCGCGGGCTGAAGCGCATACGCATGGTGGACTCCCGTACTGGGGTTCGCAGATGGGGTGCGTTGCCGGGAGCCCCGAGGCCCCGAACCGGTGGGCACCTCGTCGCCCCCGACGGCTGGTCTGCCCGGGGCGGGAACCGGCCTCCCCTGTGGGCCCGGTGGTTCACCCGAAAGAGATTCGCATACTTACCGATTTGCTGTTTCCACAGGCCGGGGCCGGACCTGCTCGGCCGGGCGTGACATCACGGGGCCTCGATATCGAACGGGCATTCACACTGTGTGAGTGTCATGTTACGCAGAGGCTAGGGTGGGCCGACGACGCTTGGTCCGGGTGGGATGGAGATCTGCATGAAGGTGTACAAGGACGTCTTCAACGGCGACGAGTTGCTGTCGGACTCGGTCCCGATCAAGGAAGACGGCATCTGCTACGTCGCCGAGGGCAAGTACGTCACGCGCAACACGGCCGTGGTGATCGACACCGGCGCCAGTGGTGGCGAGGAGGACGGCGAGGAGGCCGGTGAGGTGGGCGATTCGGCCGCCGTCACGGTCCTCAACGTCGTTGACGCGCACCGTCTCGTCGAGACGGCGTACGACGCGAAGAACTACACCGGCCACATCAAGGCGTACCTGAAGAGGCTGTCGGAGAAGGTGCCCGCGGACGAGCGGTCCGCATGGCAGCAGCAGGCGCAGGAGTGGGTCAAGGGGGTACTCGCCGACTTCGGGAGCTACCGGTTCTTCACCGGCGAGACCATGGACCCCGAGGCCATGGTCGTTCTCCTGAAGGTCGGTGAGGACGGGACCACTCCGTTCCTGTACTACGTCCGCCAGGGGCTCAGGGTCGAGGAGTACTGACGCCACCGGTTCGGCCTGGCACTCCTCGGCCCGGCGCGGAATCCCGCGCCGGGCCGAGGAGTTCCCTCAGCCTCCGCATCTCATCGAAGAGGCACGCTCTCGGACCCACCGGAGGCGAGCCGCCACCCGCCGAGGGCCAGGTCGAGCGTCGCCGCGTAGCCGGGCTGCTCCGGCGGCTGTTCGCCGAGGCGCCACGGCCGCGGCAGGGCCGACAGTCCGACCGTCACCGTGGTGCCGGACACCTTCCTGACGGATCCGACCCAGTGCGGGCTCTCGGCGATCAGCCGCCGCGGCAGCGCCTCGTCCGGCTCCGGGACCTCCACCGGCGCGGCGTGGCCGGCCCCGATCAGGGCAGACCCGGCCAGCAGGGCCAGCAGCCGGGCGAGGAGTGCCGGGGGCACCGCCGGATCCGTCGACTCCGCCATCAGGTAGCAGTCGTCGTGCCCGGAGTACCAGAAGCGCGAACCGCCGAGGCGGGGGAGGACCGGCTCGCCGGCGACCACGGCCGCGCCGACGGCCAGGTCGAGCGCGTCGAGCTGCGCCGCGGTGGTGCCCGCCGGAACGTCGACCAGCGACAGCTCGTACGGCGCCCAGCCGCCGCCGAGGAACCGGGGCAGGTCGTCCCGGCGCATCATCAGGAGCTCCTCGCCGAGGTCCATCGATCCCGGGGCCCGGCCCCCGACCGCGCGGGCGGTGCAGTCCACGCCCCGCTGCGCCGCGATCCGGGACGGCGGCCACGGCCGGTTGTCCTTGTCGAAGAGGCTGTTCGATTCGAGGTTCAGGACGACGACCGTGTCGTTCGCCGTGCGGGTGAACACGTCGATCAGCTCCCAGGCCCGGGCGGCCGCCCCGCTCACCGTCCACGAGCCTTCGGCCTCACCGACGCTGAAGCTCAGCGGGAACGGCAGCCGCTCCACCCCGACACGGTTGGCGCCGAACGCCCCGTGGCTCTCCACCGTGATCACTGCCGTACCCCCTGGATGAACCCGCCCACACCCCGACCTGCTCGGACCATCATCCCCCTCCGCTGCCGCGATCCCCTCTGCGGCCCCCGGCAGCCGGCTCCCACCCGCCGCCCCTGCCTACCCCGGCCGGGGCCGCCGCCCTGGCAGGATGGCGGCATGGAACGAGTGCTTGGCATCGGCGGGTACTTCCTGCGGGCCGCCGACCCGACGGCGCTGAGCGCCTGGTACCGCGAGAGCCTGGGGCTGGACGCGGACGAACACGGCCTCTGGCACCAGCAGGCCGGGCCGACGGTCTTCGCCGCCTTCGACTCCGGAACCGACTACTTCGGCTCCCGCACCCAGCAGACCATGCTCAACTTCCGTGTCCGCGACCTGGACGCGATGCTCGCCCAACTGCGCGCCCACGGCGCCGCCGTGGCCGAGGAGACCCAGGAGATGGCGGGCGTCGGCCGGTTCGGCTGGGTCACCGACCCCGAGGGCAACCGCATCGAACTCTGGCAGCCCGCCTGACCGCGTCCCGCTCCGGAACGGGATGACCCCGGCGCGGAAACGTCGTGACTTACGCCCGGCAAATACCTTGCCCCGTAAGGGAAGTGGGGTTTTCTGGGGGTGCGTATCGGGGGCATGCCGGATGTCCGCCGGCGGCGCCGGGCCCGAGACTCGACCCATGCGCATCACGCGGGCCGGTTGGGCCATCATGACGATGCTGTCCACGCTGATCGTCGTCATCTCCGCCAAGTACTTCCGCCTCGACCCGGAGGCGTTCTTCGAGGAGCAGCGCGACACCTACCTGACCCACCAAGTCCCGCTCGCCATCCACATCTCCGGCGCCATCACGGCCCTGGCCGTCGGCCCCTGGCAGTTCTCCAAGCGCCTGCGCGCACGCAAGCCCCGCTGGCACCGCCGCATCGGCGTCGTCTACCTGCTCGGCTGCCTGACCGGCGCGGTGGGCGCCCTGCTGCTGGCACCCGTCGCCTACGGGGGAGCGGTCTCCGGACTCGGCTTCGCCTGCCTGGCGGTGGCCTGGCTGATCACCGGCGCCATGGGGCTGCGGACGATCCTCGCCGGCCGGGTCGCCGACCACCGCCGCTGGATGATCCGCAGCTTCGCCCTCACCTTCGCCGCCGTCACGCTGCGCCTCATGGTGCTCGCCGCCACGACGGCCGGCCTGGGCCTGCGCCCCGCCTACACCGCCGTGGCCTGGCTGTGCTGGGTGCCCAACCTGCTGCTGGCCTGCTGGTTCACCCGCACCCGCACTCGTACCCGCACCCGTCGCGCCGGACCGGCCGCCCCGGCTTGAGGTGAGGACTGCTCGGGTCTCCCCGTCGGCGATGCGTCGATCGAACGCCGGCGCCCGGGAGACGCGGCGGGGCCCGGCCCGCCGGGTGCGGGGCGGTTGTTAGCCCGGCCAGGCAGCGGCGTTCCTCCGCCCGAGTAGCCGGACGCTCACCCGGGCAGCGGGCGCCTCGGTCCGGGTACGGGTCGGGGCCGGCGCGGGGAAACGGCCCCCGCCGACGAAAGCCCGACCCAGAACTCCAGGAGGCCGAACATGGCCCGCATCAAGCCCCTCGCCCTGACCGCCCTCGCCGTCGTCGGCGTGCTGGCCGCGAGCACCGCGACCGCCGCCGCCGAGGCGAAGCCCACCGGCAAGCCCGTCGGCAAGCCGGCCGTCGTCATTCCCCACAACCCGACCACCACCAACCCCCAGCTGCTGGCCGCACACGACCAGGTCACCGGCGACTGGGTCGACGTGGCCCCGGGCGAGAACGGGTACGCCTACGTGACGTGTCCGTCCGGCGAGGTGCCCACCGGCGGTGGCGGCCAGACCAGCGCCTACGCGATCTTCTTCACCGACTCCTACCCGGACGGCAGCTCCTGGGTCGTGCGCGGCACCAACACCGGCAGCGGGACCGAGTCCATCCGGGCGACCGCGGTCTGCACCACCCCCTGACCCGGGGCTGAGCGACCCGGGCCCGGCAGCCGGGCCCGGGCCGCTCCACGTCCGGCGAGGGTCACCTCGGCGAGGGTCACCTCGGCGGGGGTCACTTCGGCGGGGGTCACTTCGGCGGGGGCAGCAGCCCCAGGTCCGAGACCGGTCCGAGGTGGGCGAGCTTGTCGGGGTTGGACACGGCGTGGACCGCCCGCACCGCGCCGTCGGCGTCGATGTCCAGCCCGATGACGTTGACCACGCGCTGCTCGGCGTCGTACAGCACCGCGCCCGGGCGGCCGTTGACCCACGCGGGGGTGAGGCGGGCGCCGAGCCGGCGGATCCGGCGGAAGCCGCCGACCAGCAGTCGGGCGACGCGCAGCGGGTCGGTGACGGAGCGGCCGAGCGCACGGGCCTTGCCACCGCCGTCGCCCTGGAAGACCACGTCGGGGGCGAGCATGCCGAGCAGCGCCTCCGGGTCCCCGCCCTCGGCGACCTCGAAGAAGCGGCGGGCCAGCTCCTCGCCCTCCGCGCGGCGGGCCGGAGCCGGAGCGGCGGTCCCGTCCCCGGCGACGGCCAGGCGCTTCCTGGCCCGGGCGAGGATCTGGCGGCAGTTCGCCTCGCCGCGGCCGACCATCCGCGCGACCTCCGGATAGCCGTACCCGAACGCCTCGCGCAGCGTGAACACCGCGCGCTCGACGGGGGAGAGGGCCTCCAGCAGCACCAGGAACGCCATCGACAGGGTGTCCGCCAGCTCCGCGTGCTCGGCCGGGCCCGGGCGGGCGGCGGTGGTGACGACGGGCTCGGGCAGCCACTCGCCGAGGTAGGTCTCGCGGCGTACCCGGGCGGACTTCACGTGGTTGATGCCCAGCCGGGTGACGGTTGTGGTCAGGTACGCCTTGGGGTCGGTGATCACGGTGCCGGCCAGGCCGGCGCGGGTGAGGCCGAGGAAGGTGTCCTGGACGAGGTCCTCGGCGTCGCCGACCGAACCCGTCATCCCGTAGGCGATGGAGAACAGCAGCGGCCGGTACCCGGCCGCGCCCGCCATGTCCGCCGAACCCGCCGAACCCGCTGAACCCGCTGAACCCGCTGATCCCGTCATGGAATCCCCCTTTCCCGACCGTGACCGTGGCCGTGACCGGCAGGCTATCCGAGGCCCCTCGCGGCGCACGGGCGGGCGGTGTGGCGCAGGTCACGGCGTCGGACCGGCGGGGGGATGTCACAAAACGGCGGGCCGTTCTGTCTCAAGGGGCGACAACGGGACACCGACCGAGGAGCAGCCGTCATGGAACCCCGCCTGAACCCCTTCACCAGCCCCGTCATGGGCAAGGTCTTCAAGCACGTCATCGCCGCCCACAAGCCCATCGCCGAGTCGAGCCTGCCGTACGCCGTCCAGGAGTTGGTGCGGCTGCGGGTCAGCCAGATCAACGGCTGCGGCGCCTGTCTCGACATGCACTACAAGGAGGCCGTGCACGCCGGCGAGGACCCGGTGCGCCTCAACCTGGTCGCGGCCTGGCGCGAGGCCACCGTGTTCACTGACGCGGAGCGCGCCGCGCTGGAACTCGCCGAGGAGGGCACCCGGCTCGCCGACGCGGCCGGCGGGGTGAGCGACGAGGTGTGGGCGAACGCCGCGAAGCACTACGACGAGGAGCAGTTGGCGGCGCTGGTGTGCGTGATAGCGCTGATCAACGCCTTCAACCGGGCGAACGTGATGACCCGCCAGCCCGGCGGCGGCTACGAGGTCGGCATGTACAACCACTGACCGCTCGCGCCGTACGCCCACCGGCCCTCAACTGTGCTGCCACACAAGGCCGGTGGGAGCCGCGGCCGGAACAGGTCCGGTCCGCCGCCCGGGCGGGGGAGAGGGTTTCGTGTGCGGCGCCGTCCGGCTCACCGCCCGCCGGGCGCCGTACGCCCGAGGCCTCCGGGCGAACGTCCAGGGGTCGCACGGCAGTTCGCCGGCCTCCCCGGAGCCCGTCCGTCCACCTCCGTCACCGCTGCCTCTCTTTCGAGTGATCAACGGCGTGACACCCGCCCCGACGGCCGGAGATGCGACAAGGTGAGCCGGACACCTCCGTCGTATCAGAAAGGGACAGGTGGGTTCCGTGGTGACTCGGACAGAGCGCGACCACTTCCAGGCGATGTTCAAGAGGCTGGACGTCGACGGTGACGGAGTGATCGAGCAGGTCGACATCGACCAGCTGGTCCACAAGGTGCTGCGGCGGGTCGGCGCCGGCGAGCCGGGCACCGAGACCTGGCGACGGGTGGTCGGCCTGGGCAACCGGATGTGGCAGGAACTGCTCGACGGCACGGACGCGAACGGGGACGGCAGGGTCAGCGCCCGGGAGTTCGTCGCCGCCTACCGGCGGCCCGACTTCCTCGACCAGGTCGCGGTGCCGTTCGAGCTCGCGATCCTGGAGGCGGTGGACGCCGACGGCGACGGCAGCATCTCCCTGGCGGAGTGGCTGACCTGGCAGCAGGCCAAGGGAGTCGCCTCGAACGAAGCCCTCGGCGAGTTCCAGCAGATCGACGCCGACGGCGACGGCCACCTCACCCGGGACGAGTGCGTCCAGCACATCAAGCAGACGTACACCACCTGAGGCCTGTGCCCCGAACGCGGCTGGGCCGTAGGGCAGTTCGCCGGCGGCGAAGGCGGCGGCGAGCTGCCGGCTCCAGTCGGACGGCCCCGGTGCCGTTCTGGCGCGTGATCACCGTGTGGAGGTCCTGTCCGCAGGAGGGCGGTGGAGTTCGGCGGGCGGGGGAGTTCAGCCCAGCGCCGCCTCCACCGCCCGCGGTGTCCAGTGCCCGGCCGCGCCCGGGCGGGTGGCGAGGTAGCCGGCCGTGCGCCAGGGGCCCCAGCCGTGGGACTCGGCCAGGCCGGCGGCCAGGGTCCGCAGGTAGGGCCGGGTGGGGGCGTTCAGCTCGGCGCCGGCCACGCCCCAGGAGGCGGTGAAGGTCAGCAGCGGCCTCCCGTCCGACTCGCCGACGTGCAGCAGGGTCTGGTAGCGGCCCGGGCCCAGTTCGTCGCGCCCGGTGGCGAGCACCGGGGCGAGGTCGAGGTCGGTGCCGGGGGGGCGGCCCATCTCCTGGGCGGCGACGTCGCTGAACTGACTCAGCGTCATCAGATAGGCACAGCACGGGACTTCGCCGCACCCGGCCGGGTCGTAGAAGGCCGAGCCGCCGCCCCAGGTGCGCGAGCGCCCGGCGAAGTACAGCGTGCCCGGCAGCGCGGTCGCCACCGCCCGGCGCGGCGGGCGCCGGTCGCGGGCACCCGGTTGGTCCTGCGCCCCGCCGTCCGGGCGCCCGCCGCGCAGGTAGCAGGCGAGACGGGCGGCGTGCAGGTTCGAGCCGTACGCCACGTACCAGACGAGCATCCTGTTCTCTCCCACCGTCGCGGCCCCGGCACCGTCGCCGTCCTGGTAGTCGGCGATTCCCCCTCACCGGCGGAAACGATCGAAATCGCGCGAAATGTCATTCGATTCGCGCCGTCGTCGACCCCGTACGGCATCGATGATGAGAATCTCCTTTGATCGCACCCCCGCTGCATCCAGCCGGCTCCCAGCACGGTCATGGTGGATGGGCGCGCGTCCCGGAAGGTGACAACGGCACCGTACGCGCCCCCCCAGGACCCCGGAGCCGAGGAACCCCACCCATGGACGCACGCCCCGAAACGGCCGGCCCAGGCACGCTGCACCGCCCCCACCCGGGCCGCTCCGCGGCGGGTCGGCCGGCGGCCCAGGCCCCCGGCCCCCGCAGCCTGCTCGACATCATCGCCGCCACCGCCGACGCCCACCCCGACGCGCCCGCGCTCGACACCGGCGGCACCGTCCTCGACTACCGCGCCCTGCTGCACGAGGCAGACACCCTCGCCGGCCTGCTCGCCGGGCACGGCATCGGCCGCGGCGACCGGGTCGGCGTCCGCATCCCCTCCGGCACCGCCGACCTGTACGTCGCCATCCTCGCCGTGCTGCGCTGCGGCGCCGCCTACGTCCCCGTCGACGCCGACGACCCCGACGAACGCGCCGAGCTGATCTGGCAGGACGCCGCCGTCTGCGCCGTCCTCGGCCCCGGACGCGCCGTGCACCCCGCCCCCGCCGCCCGCCCGTCCGGCCGCCCCGCCTGGCCCGCCCCCGCCGACGACGCGTGGATCATCTTCACCTCCGGCACCACCGGGCGCCCCAAGGGCGTCGCCGTCACCCACCGCTCGGCGGCCGCCTTCGTCGACGCCGAAGCCCGCCTCTTCCTGCCCCGGCAGCCCCTCGGCCCCGGCGACCGCGTCCTGGCCGGCCTCTCGGTGGCCTTCGACGCCTCCTGCGAGGAGATGTGGCTCGCCTGGCGCCACGGCGCCTGCCTCGTCCCCGCCCCCCGCGCCCTGGTCAAGGCCGGCACCGACCTCGGCCCCTGGCTCGTGGCCCGGCGCATCACCGCCGTCTCCACCGTCCCCACCCTGCTCGCCCTGTGGCCGCAGGAGTGCCTGGACGCCGTCCGCCTGATCATCGTCGGCGGCGAAGCCTGCCCCGCCGAACTCGTCGACCGCCTCGCCACCGGCGGCCGCGAGTTCTGGAACACCTACGGCCCCACCGAGACCACCGTCGTCGCCACCGCCGCCCGCCTGACCCCCGGCGAACCCGTCCGCATCGGCACCCCCCTCGACGGCTGGGAGATCGCCGTCGTCGACCCGGCCGGAAACCCCGTCCCCTGGCACGCGAGCGGCGAACTGCTCATCACCGGCGTCGGCACCGCCCGCTACCTCGACCCCGCCAAGGACGCCGAGAAGTTCGGCGCCCACCCCGCCCTCGCCTCACCCCGCGTCTACCGCAGCGGCGACCTGGTGCGCAACGACCCCGAAGGCCTCGTCTACCTCGGCCGCGCCGACGACCAGGTCAAACTCGGCGGCCGCCGCGTCGAACTCGGCGAGATCGACTCCGCCCTCCAGGCCCTGCCCGGAATCCGCGCCGCCGCCGCGGCCGTCCGCAGGACCCCGGCCGGCACCGACCTGCTCGTCGGCTACCTCGTCGCCCACCCCGGCACCACCTGCGACCTCGCCGCCGCCCGCCGGCAACTCCTGGAACGCCTGCCCGCCCCGCTGGTGCCCGTCCTCGCCCTCGTCGACTCCCTGCCCACCCGCACCTCCGGCAAGGTCGACCGCGCCGCCCTGCCCTGGCCGCTCACCGGCACTGCCACCACCGGCACCGCCCCCGCCCCCGCCACCCCGGCCCCGGACGGCACCGCCGGCCGGCTCGCCGCCCACTGGGAACGCCTGCTCGGCACCACCCCCGGCCCCGACGACGACTTCTTCGCCCTCGGCGGCTCCAGCCTCACCGCCGCCCGCCTCGTCTCCGACCTGCGCGCCGGCCACCCCGGCGTCTCCGTCGCCGACCTGTACGCCCACCCCCGCCTCGCCGACCTCGCCGGCTACCTCGACACCCTCGCCGCCACCGAGCCCGAGGAGACCGTCGCCACCGCCGCCGTCCGCCACCGCACCGTCACCCGCACCCCCCGCAGCGCCGGACTCTGGCAGACCCTCCTGCTCCTCGGCATGTTCTCCCTCGCCGGACTGCGCTGGACCCTCACCCTGATCGCCCTCGACAACCTCACCGGCAACCACCTCGCCTGGGCCCCGCACAGCTCCTGGTGGCCCGTCGGCGCCGGCCTCCTCCTCTTCCACAGCGCCCCCGGCCGCACCCTCCTCGCCGCCGCCGGCGCCCGCCTGCTCACCGCCGGCATCCGCCCCGGCAGCCACCCCCGCGGCGGCCACGTCCACCTGCGCCTGTGGGCCGCCGAACGCTACACCGCCATGCTCGGCACCGCCGCCCTCGCCGGCACCCCCTGGGCCACCCGCTACGCCCGGGCCCTGGGCTGCCGCGTCGGCCCCGGCGTCCACCTCCACACCCTGCCCCCCGTCACCGGCCTCGCCCGCCTCGGCGCCCACGCCAGCATCGAACCCGAAGCCGACCTCGCCGGCTGGTGGCTCGACGGCGACACCCTCCACCTCGGCCACCTCGACATCGGCGAAGGCGCCCGCATCGGCCACCGCGCCACCCTCATGCCCGGCGCCCGCATCGGCGCCCACGCCGAGATCGCCCCCGGCTCCTGCGTCACCGCCACCGTCCCGCCCGGCGAACACCGGCACGGCTCCCCGGCCCGCCCCACCACCGACAACCCCACCCACTGGCCCACCACCCCGGCCCCCGCCGCCCGCCACTGGAACCCCGCCTACGGCGCCGCCCTCGCCCTCTTCGGCGTCCTCCCGGCCGTCGCCGCCCTGCCCGCCCTGCTCATCGTCTACCCGATGATCGACACCGACACCACCCTGACCGGCGCCCTCCTCCAGCTCCTGCCCGCCACCATCCCCCTCGCCGCCCTCACCCTGCTCTGCTACGCCACCCTGACAGCTCTCCTCGTCCGCCTCCTCTCCCGCCCGCTGCGCCCCGGCTTCCACCCCGCCACCGGCCGCACCGCCTTCTGCGCCTGGGCCGTCAGCCGCCTCAGCGACACCGCCAGGCGCACCCTCTTCCCCTTCTACGCCGGCCTCTTCACCCCGGTGTGGCTGCGCCTGCTCGGCGCCCGCGTCGGCCGGCGCGTCGAAGCCTCCACCGTGCTCGCCCTGCCCGGCCTGATGCGGGTCGACGACGGCGCCTTCCTCGCCGACGACACCCTCGTCGCCCCGTACGAACTGCGCGGCGGCTGGCTGCACCTGGGCCCCGCCCACATCGGCCGCCGCTCCTTCGTCGGCAACTCCGGCACCGTCGGCCCCGGCCGCCGGCTGCCCGACAACTCCCTGGTCGGCGTGCTCTCCGACACCCCCGCCCACGCCCCCGAAGGCTCCTCCTGGCTCGGCCGCCCCGCCTTCGCCCTGCCCCGCGTCGCCGCCACCGGCGCCGAAGAGCGCACCTACGACCCGCCCCGGCGCCTGATCTGGGCCCGCGCCGGCGTCGAACTGTGCCGGCTGCTGCCGATCGTCCTCGCCGCCCTGCTCGGCGACCTCGTCCTCGCCACCCTCCAGGAACTGCGCGACGACTACGGGCTGGGCACCGCCCTCGCCGCCGCCGGACTCGTGCTGACCTGCGCCGCCGTCATCGCCTGCGCCGTCACCACCGCCGCCAAGTGGCTGCTCGTCGGACGCTTCCGCGTCGCCGAACACCCGCTCTGGTCCTCCTTCGTGTGGCGCAACGAGCTCTACGACACCTTCGTCGAGGAACTCGCCATGCCCTTCGGCGGCCACACCATCACCGGCACCCCCTACCTGAACGTGTGGCTGCGCAGCCTCGGCGCCCGGATCGGCCGCGGCGTCTGGTGCGAGACCCACTGGCTGCCCGAGACCGACCTCGTCACCGTCGAAGCCGGCGCCAGCGTCAACCGCGGCACCGTGCTCCAGACCCACCTCTTCCACGACCGCGTCATGCGCCTGGGCCCCGTCCACCTCGCCGCCGGCGCCACCACGGGCCCGCACTCCGTCGTGCTGCCCGACTCCACCCTCGGGGCCGGCGCCACCGTCGGCCCCGCCTCCCTGGTCATGCGCGGCGAGAACGTCCCCGGCGCCACCCGCTGGCTCGGCAACCCCGTCGCCGCCTGGGACGCCGACCCCACCCCGCCCCCGGGACGGCGCCGCCGCAAGGCCGTCGCGGCGGTGTGACGCGGATCACGCGCGCGGAGCGATGAGTTCGCGGTGCGGTCACGGTCTACCCCCGTGACCGCACCGCACTCCGCCGAGAGGACCACGCCGATGACCACCCCCGC
The DNA here is from genome assembly GCF_014596515.1 of Streptomyces sp. CBMA156. GTDB lineage: Bacteria > Actinomycetota > Actinomycetes > Streptomycetales > Streptomycetaceae > Kitasatospora. The sequence goes on along the minus strand of NZ_MSJQ01000057.1, from coordinate 3,567 downwards.
CGTGAAGGGCCCCGCCTCCTACTTCCCCTCCATCGAGAAGAAGTACGGCCGCCCGATCGAGGAGTGGAAGGACCTCATCCGCGCCTCCCCGCTCACCAGGCACATGGAACTCGTCGCCTGGCTCAAGACCGAACACGGCCTCGGCCACGGCCACGCCAACGCCCTCGTCGTCCACACCCTCGCCGAACCGGCCTCCTGAACCCGCCCGTTGCTGTGATGATCGGGGCATGAAGGCACTCGTGATCGGAGCCACCGGAACCCTCGGACGAGCCGTCGCCGACGCCCTGGAGACGACCCACCAGGTCGTCCGGGCCTCGCGCGGCGGCCCCGTGACGGTGGACCTCGAAGACCCCGCCTCGCTGGACGCCCTCTTCGCCGGCCTGCCCGACCTCGACGCCGTCGTCTGCTGCGCCGCCTCCGGCCCGCTGGTGGACCTGGCCTCGGTGACCGACGAGGAGATCCTCGCCGGCCTCCAGGGCAAGCTCCTCGGCCAAGTCGCCCTCGCCCGCCGCGCCCTGCACCACCTGCGCGACGGCGGCTCCATCACCCTCACCGGCGGCACCTTCACCGCCCCGCTGCCCGGCGGAACACTGGGCGCCCTCATCAACAGCGCCCTGGAGGGCTTCGTCCGCAACGCCGCCGCCGAACTGCCCCGGGGCCTGCGGATCAACCTCGTCAGCCCCGGCTGGATCACCGAAACCCTGCAACGCCTCGGCATGGACCCGGCCGGCGGCACCCCCGTCACCGAGGTCGCCCGCACCTACCTCAGTGCCGTCCAAGGCCCCGCCCAGGGCCTGACCCTGCGCCCCTGAACCACGCTCCCCGCGCGCGGGAAGCCGGCCCGGCCGACTCCCCGCGCGCGGCCGGCAGCAGCGCGAACACCCCCGGTGGCCGGCACCCGGCCGGCCGCGGGTGCCCGAAGCCTGCGGCCACTGCGGACCGACGGTCGGCGGGGCCCCGTTCCGGCGCCAGACAGGTCTACACCACTGCGGGCCAGGCTGACCGGATCCCGCCTCCCGCCCGCCACCCCCGCCACCCCGTACTTCTGGTGCTCAGCAGTCCCGGGAGCGCCACCTTCCACTCGGGTGGCGGGCGTCGGGTTCCGGACGAAGCCCCGGGCCCCGCTTGTCCGTTGGCGAACAGGGAGGGAAGAGTGGGTACTGCCGGCCGGCGATCGTGTCCAACTCCCTCGCGAACGAGAGGACATCGTCATGACCGACGTCTACGAACCCCCGATGCTGATCGAACTCGGCGACTTCGCGGCCCTCACCCTGGGCTTCGACTTCGGCAACCAGTCCGACGTCCACGGCTACTACCTCATTCCCTGAGGCACCGGACGTGAGCGGTCACCGACGGACCGGGTTCGTGGTCCTGCCGGACACCGACGCCGGGGCCGCGGTGGCCGCGGTGTGGGGCACGGCCCAGCGCCGTGCCCTGCACCACCCCAGCGGACGCCCCTGGATCCTCGGCCACTGGCCGTCCGGCGAAGCCGTCACCGCCCAGGCCGGACCCGTCGCCCTCGCCGTCCTCGGCACCAGCGACGCCGACCCGCACCGGCTGCGCCACCACGCCGAACGCAGCCGCGACCCGCACGAGGCACTCGCCGCGGCACACGACCTGGCCGGCAGCTTCCACCTCCTGGCCACCGCGCACGGCACCGTCGCCGCGCGCGGCACCCTGTCCGGACTGCGCCGCCTCCACCTGGCCGAGATCGACGGAGTCCCCGTCCTCGCCGACCGGGCCGACGTCCTGGCCGCCGCCGCCGGACTCACCCCGAGCACCGACCACCTCGCCCTGCGGCTCGCCCACCCGCTGCCGCACCCCGCCGACACCCTGCCGCTGTGGCCCGGCATCACGCCCGTCCCACCGCACCACACCGCCGAACTCGCCCCCCACCGCCCCGCCCGCACCACCGCCCACTGGCACCCCCCGGCCCCCGTGCGGCCCCCGGCCGAAGCCGCCACCGCCCTCGGCCAGGCCCTGCGCCGCGCCGTCGACACCCGCACCCGCGGCGGCGGACTCGTCGCCGCCGACCTCTCCGGCGGCCTCGACTCCACCCCCCTGTGCTTCCTCGCCGCCACCGGCCCGGCCGACCTGCTCACCGTCACCCTCGGCTCCCTCGACCCCCGCCACGACGACGCCGTCTGGGCCGAACGCGCCGCACACCACCTGCCCGGCAAACGCCTCGTCCTGCCCGCCGAAGACCTGCCCGCGATGTTCGCCGGCATCGACACCCCCGGCCCCCAGGGCGACGAACCGTTCGCCTGGACCCGCACCAGGGCCCGCGACGAAGCCGTCGCCCGCCTGCTCGCCGACCACGGCGCCCGGCTGCGGATCAGCGGCGAAGGCGGCGACGAAGTCCTCCAGGCCCTGCCCGCCTACCTGCGCACCCTCCTCGCCCGCCACCCCGCCACCGCCGCCCGCCACCTGCGCGGACACCGGGCCCGCCTGCGCTGGAAACTCCCCGACGCCCTGCGCGCCCTCACCGACCCCCGCCCCTACCCCGCCTGGCTCGCCCACGCCGCCGAACGCCTCACCCACCCCCACCCGCCGGGCACCACCCAACTGCTCGGCTGGGGCATCGAACCCCGGCTGCCCCCCTGGGCCACCGCCCACGCCGCCGACCTGGCCCGCGAACAGCTGCGGGCCCTGCGCGACACCCGGCCGCTGGCACCGGAACACGCCCAGCACCAGGTGCTGCACATGGTCCGCCACAGCGCCTCCGCCATGCGCCAGCTCACCGACGCCACCGCCCGCGCGGGCGTGCCCTACAGCGTGCCCCTCCTCGACGACCGGGTCCTGGACGCCTGCCTGGCCGCCGACCCCGCCACCCGCGGCACACCCTTCGCCTACAAGCCGCTGCTCACCGCCGCCGTCGCCCCCGACATGCCCGCCGACCTCCTGCGGCGCACCGGCAAGGGCGACTTCACCCCCGACACCCACCAGGGACTGGCCCGCCACCGCGCCGGACTCGCCGCCCTCATCGAGGACAGCGCCCTGGTCCGCGCCGGACTGGTCGACCCCGACACGCTCCGCCGGGCCTGCCTCGGGCTGTACCCGCCCGGCACCCCCTACGCGGCCCTGGACGCGACCCTCGCCTGCGAGCACTGGCTGCGCGCCCACGCGACGAGCCCGCACCCCCACACCCCGCCCGGTACCCAAGGAGCCTGAATGGCCGTCCAGTTGATCCCCCACGTGACCCTCACACCCACCGAGGACGGCGCCGTCGTCCTGGACGAGCGCGACGGCCGCTACTTCCAGCTCAACCGCACCGGACTGCACATCCTGCGGTCCCTGCTGGACGGCCGCACCGCCGAGGAGATCGCCGCCGACCTCAGCAACCTGCACCCGGTCACGGCCACCCAGGCGCAGGCCGACGTCGACCGGCTGCACGAGAGCCTGCGCACCGCCGGACTGGTCACCGGATGAGCCTGCACACCCACGCCACCCGCACCGACCGGCCGCCCTGGCACCGGCGCCCGGCCGCGTTCGCGGCGATCGGCGCGGCCCGGCTGATCGAGAGGCTCCCCCCGGCCCGGATCCGCCGGGTGATGCACGCGCTGCGGC
>NZ_MSJQ01000056.1 GCF_014596515.1 Streptomyces sp. CBMA156 | reverse complement strand
GCTGGGCGGGTTCCTGGCCCCGGTGCTCACCGCCTTCGGCCCGGAGGCGCGGCGCGGGCCCCGGGTGCTGTGGGCGATGGCCACCGACGCGGTGGTGGAGGGGCTCTGGTACGCGGGCGGGCTGCTCGGGGAGCAGGAGCGGGCACGCACCGAACTGTCCGCGCTGCTGGCGCCAGGCGATCCCCTCGCCCCGGCGCCCGCTCCCGGCGCGGGCACCCGCCCCGCTCCGGCCCCCGCCCCCTTCACGCCGGGCGCCGGCTTCGCGTCCCCGGCGCCCGGGGACGGCCGCGCTCCGGACCCGGACCGCTCCCGGGCCAGCTGCTGCCTCGTCTACACCGCGGACCCGAAGGACATGTGCGGTGGCTGCCCGCGCGTCACGCGACGTTGACGAAAGTCCGTACGAATTCAGGCCCGAAAAGCCCGTGATTCCGGGAAGAACCCGCCGCTAATTCCTACGACCATGCGATTGCAACCGGGCCGGAAATCCCTCTCCTCAGCGCATTGGCGACGAATCCGTCATTCGCCCGCCCGAAATCCGCCATGATGGTCCCCGCCGTCACGACGCAGGAAATCGACGCAGGAGAGCGAGGCCGGTTCCGGCGATGAAATTGTCCGACATACCGCTCGGATGGGCGATCACCGTGGTCGTGGGGCTGCTGGTCAGCGCGCTTCTGCCGGCCCTGCTCCGCAGCCGGGGGTCCGCCTCCTCCACCGCAGGACCGGATTCCTGGGAACGTTCCGAGGAACGGCGCCGCCGCAAGGAATCCCTGTACGGCGGCGCCTCCTACACTCTATTGTTCTGCTGCGCCGGCGTCGCCGCCGCGCTCTCCTTCCACGGCCTGGTCGGCTTCGGCGTGCAGAACCTCGGCCTCTCCGGCGGCTGGGAGTACCTCGTCCCGTTCGGGCTCGACGGCGCCGCGATGTTCTGCTCGGTGCTCGCCGTCCGCGAGGCCAGCCACGGCGACGCGGCGCTCGGCTCCCGGCTGCTGGTCTGGCTCTTCGCCGGCGCCTCGGCCTGGTTCAACTGGGTGCACGCCCCGCGCGGCCTGGCCCACGCCGGCGCCCCGCAGTTCTTCTCCGGCATGTCCCTCTCGGCGGCCATCCTGTTCGACCGGGCACTCAAGCAGACCCGTCGGGCCGCGCTGCGCGAACAGGGGCTGGTCCCCCGGCCGCTGCCGCAGATCCGCATCGTCCGCTGGCTGCGCGCCCCGCGCGAGACCTACGCGGCCTGGTCGTTGATGCTTCTGGAGAACGTCCGCAGCCTGGACGAGGCGGTGGACGAGGTCCGCGAGGACAAGCGGGAGCGCATCGACGAGAAGCAGCGCCGCAAGCTGGCCGGGCGCCGTGAACGGGCCGAGATCCGGGCGATCAACCGCTCCCACAGCGCCTGGCGGCGCGGCGGCGGATCGGCGCGGCAGCTCGGGTCCGGCTCGGAGTCCGCGATAGCCGCCGGGGCCGAGCGGGCCGGCGTCGAGCGGGCCGGGAAGGAACGGGGACCGGCGGAGCGGGCCGCCGCCGAACGGGTGGTTGCCGAACGGGTCCCCGGCGAGCGCCCCGGGTCCGGAGGACCCGCCGCGCCGCGCGAGGTGGCACCGGCCGAGGGTACGGTCGTCCAGCCCGGCCTGCCGGCCCGTCCGGAGCGGCGCACCATCGACCTCACCATGGAGGAGGACACCGTCACGCTGCCCAGGCTGGACTCGCTGGAGCGCAAGCTGAAGGACCTTGAGCAGCAGTTCGGCTGATCCCCTCCCCCGGCCTGCGCCCCGCCGCCCCGACACCCCGCAGCGGCCGGCCTGGCACTCGGGACGGGGCCCGGGCTGCCGGGCCCCGCGTGCCTCAGGCCGCCATCCCCGTCCCGCTGAGCTCGAACCACATCCGCTTACCGGAGCCGCGCGGTTCCACGCCCCAGGAGTCCGCGAGCGCCTCGACCAGCATCAGCCCGCGCCCGGAGGAGGCCTGCTCCCCCGGCGTCCTGCGGGTCGGCCAGAGGTCCGACTCGTCCTCCACCTCGACCCGCAGCCTGGCCCGGCCGCCGGCCGCCTCCGGCTCCCGGTAGAGCCGGGCGGTGAACATGGCGTCCCGGTCGGTGTGCCGGATCGCGTTGGTGACCAGTTCGGAGGAGAGCAGCTCGGCGGTGTCGATGAACTCGGCCACGCCCCAGCGGCGCAGCGCGTCGCGCAGCTCCGCCCTGACCTCGGCGACCCGCGCCAGGTCGGCCTGGCCGATCCGGCGGCGCAGCTGCTGGGCGGCGAGCCCGCCGGCCGGGCCGTCCCAGCGCAGGAGCAGCAGCGCTATGTCGTCCTCGCGCTCGCTGGAGTCGGCGGCCTGGGAGGCGATCCGCTCGGCCAGCTCCTCCAGCGGGTCGCGGGCGGCCTCCTTCGCGTCCGGCAGCGGGCGGGCGAGCGTCCGGGTGAGCCTGGCGATGCCCTCGTCCAGGTCCATGCCGCGCGCCTCGACCAGGCCGTCGGTACAGAGCACCACGGTCTCGCCCGGGTCCAGGCTGAACCGGGTGACCCGGTACTCCTGGTCCGGGTCGATGCCCAGCGGCAGTCCGCCGGCCACCGGCACCACGGTGGCGGTGCCGTCCGTGCGGCGCACCACCGGGTCGAGGTGGCCGGCCCGGACCGCGTAGATCACGCCGTAGTCCACGTTGACCTCGGCGTAGGTGCAGGTCGCGAAGTGGTCGGTGTCCAGGTCGGCGAGGAAGCGGGAGGCGCGGGCCATCACGGCGGCGGGCGGGTGGCCCTCGGCCGCGTAGGCGCGCAGCGCGATCCGCAGCTGGCCCATGATCCCGGCGGCGTGCACGTCGTGGCCCTGGACGTCGCCGATCACCAGGCCGACGTGCCCGCCGGGCAGCGGCACCACGTCGTACCAGTCACCGCCGATCTGGAGGCCGGAGCCGGCCGCGAGGTAGCGCACGGCGGTGGTCACGCCCGGGACGGAGGGGACGGTGCGCGGCAGCATCACCCGCTGGAGGCTCGCCGCGAGCTCGTGCTCGGCGTCGTGCAGCCGGGCCCTGGCCAGCGACTGGGCGACCAGCCCGCCCAGTGTGGACAGCAGGGTGCGCTCGTCCGCGTCCAGCTCGCGCTCGTCGTCGAAGCTGACCACGCAGACGCCGATCGCCCTGCCGCTGGCCACCAGCGGCAGGTACGCCCACGAGCCCTGGCCGGTGCGGCTGGTCTGCTCCCACACCTCGGGGTAGCCGTCGCGGAACTCCTCGCGGGTCGAGACGAACACCGGCGTGCGGTGCCGCAGCGCCTCGGCGGCCGGGTGGCCGGGCGGCAGCACGGTGCGGTCCCAGACCGCCAGCGAGCCGGTGCGGTAGCCGGAGGCGCCGAGGATCTGCGTCCGTCCGGCCTCGAAGGAGGCCAGCAGCAGGCCGTCCGGCGGCAGCCCGGGCAGCGGCAGCTCGGTGAACACCCTGGCCACGTCACGCACGGTGACGGCTTCGGAGAGGGCGCGCGCCGCCTCCTTGATGAACCGGGAGCGCTCCTCGCGCAGCATGGCCATCCGGTCGGCGTGGTCCCGCTTGTGCAGTTCGACGGTGGCGTCCCAGACGAACCCGACCATCCGGGAGGCCCGGCCGAAGGCGTCGGCCAGCACCCGGCCGCGGAAGCGCACCGCACGCATGGCGCCGCTCGCCCCGATGGTGCGGTAGTAGGCGCCGCACTGGCCCAGCTCGGCCACCGCGCGCTCGACCCGGCGGCGCACCACCGGTGCGTCCTCGGGGTGCAGCAGGGCCAGGAAGGAGGCGGCGGTGCGGTCGAAGCGGCCCTGGCTCAGGACGTCCAGCCCGATGATCGCGCAGGCCCGGTGATCGCCCTCCAGGACGTCGCGGCGGATGTCCCAGTCGAAGGAGCCGATGCCGTTGGCGGCCATCGCGGGCTCCAGCCAGTCCGGCATGGTGTCCGCGGAGGAGGGCGGCAGTCCGCCCGACAGCACGGGCGCCAGCCGGGCGGCGGCGAGGCTCGGCGAGGGGCGCACCGGGGAGCCGCGGCGCGAGGACTGGGCGGGCGGCCTGGCCCGGCCGGTGCCCGAGGTGGTCGGTCCGACGGCGGGCTGCCCCTGGATCCGCTGCTCCAGGGCGCCCGGCTGCTCGGCGACGCGCCGCCCGGCGGTTCGCGGCCCGGCGGTGCGCGGTTGAGCGGTGCGCGGTTGGGCGGTTCTCGGCTGGGCGGTTCGCGGATCCACGGTTCGCGGCTCGACGGCGGGCGACGCGCCGGGCGGAAGCGCCGGCCCCGGCGACTCGGGCTCAGTGGGCATGCTGCTCCTGCCGCTGCCGTGGCGGACCGCGCCGACCGTCCGGACGGGCCGCGAGGCGGTGTGATGGGTCGTGCTGGATAGGACGGTGCGACGAACGGTGGCCAGTCGAGGTTCGGTCTCCCCGCTGCTTCCCGCACGTGGACACACATTCCCACCATCCTGGCCAATGTTCGGCCGAGCGGCAATGGCAACGGGCCGGAAATCTTCCGTTCCGCCTTCTGTTCAGGGCATCCTTCGACAGCGAATCAATCGACGGCGAACAATCCTACGGCCCCGGCGACGGTGCCGAGCGGTGGCCCCGCGGCGATGCGGGCGGCGGTGCCGGGCTCAGGGCAGGGCGAGTTCGAACCAGGTGACCTTGCCCTCGCCGCGCAGCTGCACACCCCAGGAGTCCGCGAGCGCCTCCACCAGCAGCAGGCCGCGCCCCGAGGTCGCGTACTCGCCCGCCGGATCGCGGCGGCGCCCCGGCAGCCTGCTGGCGCCGTCCTGCACCTCGATGCGCAGCCGGTGGTCCGAGCCGAGCACCGCGTCGAAGACGGCGCCCTTGCCGGTGTGCAGCAGCGCGTTGGTGACCAGCTCGGAGGAGAGCAGCTCGGCGGTGTCGGACAGCTCCGGCACCCCCCAGTGGCTCAGCGCCGAACGCAGCCGCCGCCGGACCGAGCCCACCTCGGCCAGGTCCGCCGGATCGAGCGTGAGGTGCAGCCGCCGGTGCAAGGCACAACCCGGAGCCGGCGCGCCCGGCAGGGCCGTCCCGGTGGTACCGGCCGGCCCTTTGACGGGCCCGGACCGGTAGGCGTCGCCGGAACTCGTCCGCTGCCGCGGGAATCGCGACTGACCGTCCATCAACACATGCCCCCGCCCTGGAATCCGGGCCCCCGCCTCCGGATCCCCCGCCGGTCGGGTGGCCCCCTCGTTGCTGACCACTCATCCTCATGCCCAGTTGACGGCGTTTGCAACAGTGTGCGTCCGATCACGTGGGGTGAAAGGGGCACGGGGTGGTTCGCGTGATCCAACTGCTCGCGCCGGACAGGTTTGCGAAGCGCAGAGGCCGCATTCGAGAAAGCCCCCGCCCGATCCCGCGCACACCCGGCGCCCGTACGGACCGTGCGCCCGACCGCGCGCCCCCCGGCCCGCTCCGCCGCGCGCCGGGGCCGGGCGCCGGTTCACGGGACTCGTCCCTCCCCCTCCTCCCTCCCGGCCCTTCACTCCCACCCGGCCCCCTTTCTCCCTCCCGCCTCCCCGTCCCCCGCCCGGCGGGCCTCACCCCCGCCCCCGCCCGGCGAGCCGAACCTCCGCGGAGCGGCAACGCTGGACAGGGCGGCCCGGCGCGGGTTCAATGACCCGAGATGTTTGAACGACGTTCTAACATCGCCCGAGCCGACCCTCTCCCGGCGACCGCGAGCGAGGAACCGTGCGACTGACCCCCACCGAGCGGGACCGGCTGCTGATCTTCACGGCAGCCGAACTGGCCCGCGCCCGCCGCGCCCGGGGCGTGCGCCTCAACATCCCCGAGGCCACCGCCCTGATCGCGGACACCGTCTGCGAGGCCGCCCGCGACGGCCTGCAACTGGCCGAGGCCATCGAGGCCGGCCGCTCCGTGCTGACCGCCGACGACGTGCTGCCCGGCGTGGCGGACGTGGTCACCGACGTCCAGGTCGAGGCCGTCTTCGAGGACGGCACCCGCCTCGCCGTCGTCAACGACCCGTTCAGGGGCGCCGGATCGCTCGGCGACGAGGCCCCCGGCAGCGCGCTGCCCGGCGCCGGCACCGGCTACGACCCGGTCGAGGAGACGCTGCTGCTCCCCGTCCACAACACCTCGGGGGTGCCGATCTCGGTCACCTCGCACTTCCACTTCTTCGAGGCCAACCCCCGCCTCGCCTTCGACCGGGCCGCCGCCTACGGCACCCACCTGGCCGTCCCGGCCGGCTCCTCGGTGCGCTTCGACCCGGGCGCCACCGTCGAGGTCGGCCTGGTGCCGATCGGCGGCCGGCGGGTCGCGATCGGTTTCGCGGGGCTCGTGGACGGCCCCCTGGACGCGCCCGGCGCGAAGGAGGCCGCCCTCGCGAAGGCCCGCGCGACCGGCTACCTGACCGGCTTCGACGACTCGGAGGAGCCCTCGTGACGGCGATCTCTCCCCATGACTACATCTCCGTCCACGGCCCGCGCGCCGGGGACCGCGTCCGGCTCGGCGACAGCGGACTGATCGTCCGCGTGGAGTCCGACTCCCAGGCGCCCGGCGACGAGTTCCTGGCCGGCTTCGGCAAGACCGCCCGCGACGGCCTGCACCTCAAGCCCGCCGCCGTCCGGGACACCTGCGACGTGGTGATCAGCAACGTGCTGGTGATCGACGCGGTCCAGGGCATCCGCAAGACCTCGATCGGCCTGATCGGCGGCCGGATCGCCTCGATCGGGCGGGCCGGCAACCCGGACACCCTGGACGGCGTGGACGTGGTCGTCGGCACCGGCACCACGATCGTCTCCGGCGAGGGCATGATCGCCACCGCCGGCGCCATCGACACCCACGTCCACCTGCTCTCGCCGCGGATCATGGAGGCCTCGCTGGCCTCCGGCGTCACCACGATCATCGGCCAGGAGTTCGGCCCGGTCTGGGGCGTCGGCGTGAACTCGCCCTGGGCGCTGCGCCACGCCTTCAACGCCTTCGACGCCTGGCCCGTCAACATCGGCTTCCTGGGCCGCGGTTCGTCCTCCGACGAGGCCCCGCTGATCGAGGCGCTGGCCGAGGGCGGCGCGTCCGGCTTCAAGGTGCACGAGGACATGGGCGCGCACACCCGGGCGCTGGACACCGCGCTGCGGGTCGCCGAGGAGTACGACGTCCAGGTCGCCCTGCACACCGACGGCCTGAACGAGTGCCTGTCGGTCGAGGACACCCTCAAGGTGCTGGAGGGGCGCACCATCCACGCCTTCCACATCGAGGGCTGCGGCGGCGGACACGTCCCCAACGTGCTGAAGATGGCGGGCGTGCCGAACGTCATCGGCTCCTCCACCAACCCGACGCTGCCGTTCGGCCGGGACGCGCTCGGCGAGCACTTCGGCATGATCGTCTCCGCGCACGGCCTCAAGACCGACCTGCCCGGCGACGCCGCGATGGCCCGCGACCGCATCCGGGCCGGCACGATGGGCGCCGAGGACGTGCTGCACGACCTCGGGGTCATCGGCATCACCTCCTCCGACGCCCAGGGCATGGGCCGGGCCGGCGAGACCGTGCGCCGCACCTTCGCCATGGCCGGGAAGATGAAGGCCGAACTCGGCCCGCTCGACGGCACCGGCTCGTACGGGACGACGGAGGGCGGCGACGACAACGAGCGCGTGCTGCGCTACATCGCGAAGCTCACCGTCAACCCGGCCATCGCGCACGGCCTCGCGCACGAGGTCGGCTCGATCGAGATCGGCAAGCTCGCCGACATCGTGCTCTGGCGCCCGGACCACTTCGGCGCCAAGCCGCAGCTGGTCCTCAAGGCCGGGTTCCCCGCGTACGGCGTGGTCGGCGACCCCAACGCCTCCACCGACCGCTGCGAACCGCTCGTCCTCGGCCCGCAGTTCGGCGCCCACGGCGCGACCGCCGCCGACATCTCGGTGGCCTTCGTCGCCCAGGCCGCCGCCGACGGCGCCTACCTCGACCGGGCCGCCGACGCGCTGCCCACCCGCCGCCGCCGGGTCGGCGTGCGGAACACCCGCGGCATCGGGCCGCGGGACATGGTGCGCAACGCCCGCGTCGGCCACGTCGAGGTCACCGAGACCGGACTGGTCTCGCTGGACGGCTCGCCGCTGCGCTCCGAACCCGCCGACAGTGTCTCGCTCAGCCGCCTCTACTTCCTCTGACCCCCTTCTGACCCCCTTCTGACCTCCTCAGACCTTCCAGGGACTCGATGATGACCACCCCCACACCCGCCTCGCTCGGCTACCGGATGCCCGCCGAGTGGCACCCCCACGACCGCACCTGGATGGCGTTCCCCACCGCCAACCCCACCTTCGACGGCCCCGAGCAGCTGCACGCCGCCCGCCGGGCCTGGGCCGCCGTCGCCGACACCATCGCCGGGTACGAGCCGGTGACGCTGATCGTCAACACCGGCGAGACGGAGCAGGCCCGCGGGTACGTCTCCGAGCGGGTCGAGATCGTCGAGCGCCCGCTGAACGACGCGTGGATGCGCGACATCGGCCCGTCCTTCCTGATCGACGGCAAGGGCTCGCTGGCCGCCACCGACTGGATCTTCAACGGCTGGGGCGCACAGTCCTGGGCCCGCTGGGACAAGGACCAGCACATCGCCGAGCACATCGGCGAGCTGACGAAGGTCCAGCGCTTCGCCTCCCGGCTGATCAACGAGGGCGGCGGCATCCACGTCGACGGCGAGGGCACGGTACTGGTCACCGAGACCGTCCAGCTCGGCGAGGGCCGCAACGCGGACTGGACCAGGGAGGAGGTCGAGGCCGAGCTGCACGCCTTCCTCGGCACCACCAAGGCGATCTGGCTGCCGCGCGGACTCACCCGCGACTACGACGAGTTCGGCACCCGCGGGCACATCGACATCGTCGCCTCCTTCGTGCGCCCCGGCGTCGTGGTCGCCCACGTCCAGCCCGACCCCTCGCACCCGGACCACGAGGTCTGCCGGGAGCTGGTGGCCGTCCTGCGCGCCTCGACGGACGCCCAGGGCCGGCCGCTGGAGGTCATCGAACTGCCCGCCCCCACCGTCCTGCTGGACGAGGACGGCGAGCCGGTCGACTACTCCTACATCAACCACTACGTGGCCAACGGCGCCGTGATCCTCTGCGCCTTCGACGACCCGCGCGACCAGGAGGCCGCCGCGATCCTCGCCGACGCCTACCCGGGCCGCACCGTCGAACTCGTGGACGCCCGTGAGATCTTCGCCAACGGCGGCGGTATCCACTGCATCACCCAGCAGCAGCCGACGGCGATCTGACCCGCTGATCCGGCCACCGGAGCGGGCGGTTCTCCCGCCCCGCTCCGGTAGCCTGCTGAACTCCGTTCCACCGAGGGAGAGCACGAGAGATGGCCGACCCCCGCCCGCGCCGGCCGGCCCGCCCCCGCGAGGAGGTGTTCGCCACCGCCCGGGGCGCGATCGCCGAACACGGGCTCGCCGGGCTCACCATGGCCGGGCTCGGCAAACAGCTCCGGATGAGCGCCGGGCACCTGCTCTACTACTTCGGCAGCAAGGACCAGCTGCTGCTGGAGACCCTCCGCTGGAGCGAGGACCAGCTCGGCGCCCGCCGCCGCGAGGCGCTCGCCGACACCGCCCTCGACCCCTGGCAGCGCCTCGACGCCTACCTCCGGCTCTACCTGCCGGAAGGGGCGGGCGACCCGCGCTGGATCCTCTGGGTCGAAGTCTGGGGCCGCTCCCCCGCGAGCGCCGAGATCCGTCGGGGCCAGCAGGAGATCGAGGCCCCCTGGCAGGCCGACCTGGTCGCCCTGATCGAGGGGGGCGCCGCCACCGGCCACTTCACCCCGGGCCCGGCCGCCGACCGCGCGGTACAGATCCGCGCCCTGCTCGACGGCCTCGCCGTCCCGATCGCCATCGGCCTCCCGGACGCCCACCGCCCCGCCGCCCTCACCCAGGCCACCGCCGTCACCGGCATCCTCCTGCGCACCTGAGGCGCGAGAAGTCGGCCCGGCCGACTTCCAGTGCGTCGGCGACAGCAACGGGATCGCCTCAGGCCCGTGCGCGAGAAGTCGACGGGGCCGACTTCTCGTGCGGGCAGCGGCGGCGGGGAACGGATTCCGCGGACCGGCCCGCCTTCACTCGGTCCAGACGGCGGCGGCCGTGCGGTCGTCCGCGTAGCCCTTGGCGCGGACCTGCACCTGACGCAGGAAGTCGACGGTGCCCGGCGGGTGGGGATGGGCCCAGTGGGTCGCGAGGAAGTGGGCGACGGCCGGCTCGTCGGCGATGGGGCGGGCGAGGCCCGGGGCGCAGAGGAGGAGGATGTCGCCCGGTGTCGCAGGGACGAGCCGGAAGCGGAACGGACGCGGCCCCGGGACGGGGACGTCGGGGACCGGCGACGGGCCGTCCGGGTGGTGCAGCAGCCGCGCCGCGTAGGCGTCGATCCAGTGGCCGGAGCGCAGCAGGTAGAGCCCGCCGGGGCCGACCCCGAAGGCCACCCGGTAGCCGGCCTCCGGGTCCAGCGACACCAGCAGGCAGTGCAGCGACGCCGGGGACGGGGTGTCGTCCCCCTCCGCCCGGGGCGACAGGGCGCGCAGCGGGGCGACGGCGCCGGTGGCCAGGCGCTGGAGGCCGTAGCGGAGCCGGTCACGGGCGCCGTCACGCAGGTCGGCGGCCAGACCGGCCCGGCTGCGTCCGATCGCGGCGGCGAGCTGGTGGCACGCCTCTCCGGTGGCGGCCGCGACCGCCTCCGGGGCGACCGCCTCGTCCTCGGCGACGCCCGTACGGTCGAAGCCGCCGAGGACGGCGAGCAGCAGTCCGTCGGGGCCGTCGCCGAACCGGGTGACCAGCAGGGTGTCGCGGCGCGACTCGCCCCGGTAGCGCGCGGAGTCGCCCCGGACGGAGGCGGCGCGCAGCACGGACGACCCGTACTGCGCGCCCTCCAGCACGGTGTCCGGCACCACTGCGCGCAGTGCGCCGGGGTCCGCCTCGGGTACGGCCGTCGGCTCGGGTCCGTACGTCGGGGGGCGTTCGCCGACGTGCGGGACCGCGGCGCCGCCGTCGGCGAGCGGCGCGCGGATGGCCAGCCGGGGGTCGGGGACGGTCGCGGTGGGGGGTGCGGGCTCCGGGTCGGGCTCCGAGGTGTGGACGGGTTCCGGCTCGGGTCCCGGGGGTTCCTCGGCGACAGCGGGTTCGGGCTCAGGTTCGGGCTCGGGCTCGGGCTCGGCTTCGGCGATCGGCTCGGGAGCGGGTACGGGAGCGGGTACGGACTTCTCCAGCAGGACCGGTACGGCCTCCGGCTCCGGCGACGGCTTCGGTTCCGGCTCCCGCGACGCCTTCGGAGCGTCGTCGGCGAAGGCCGGGGCCGGGAACTGGTGGGTCTCCGTGGAGGTCCGCTGACGCCCGATCCCCGCCGCCCCGCCGATCACGCCGACCGCGGTGTCGAACCAGTCGTCGATGCTGTCCCGGGTGTCCGCTCCGCCGCCCCGGCTCCCCGGAGCCGCCGCCGGTACCTCCTCCGCCGCAGCCGCCACCGGGTCCGGAACCGGCTCCGGCTCCGATACCGGTTCCGACACGGGCTCCAGCACCGGTTCCGCCGAACGCTGCTGCCCGATGAGGCCGGCCGCCGTGTCGAACCAGTCGTCCACGCTGCCGTCCCCCGGGTCGGCGTGCGGGGTGTCCGGAAGGGTGCCCGCCGGACCGTCGTAGACGGCGTCCCACCAGCCGTCGCCCGGCCGGTGCGGCTCTGCGGGTGCACCCTGCTTGCTCATCTGGCGGCTCCTGGTCGTTCCGTGGTCGCGCCGCCCCCGGCGGGCCGGGCTGGACGACATTGTTCTCCACCTGCGAGGACCCTGTCCGGGTTTCGGCGACAACCGGTCACCCACCGGAACATCCCGGCCACCGCGTTCACCAGCCGGTTCGCCGGCCCGCACCGGGCTCGTCACCGGTTCGTCCGCATCCGTTCCGTCCGTGCTTGCCGGATGTGTCCGGAGCGGGGCGTTTCCTGGTCATCCGGGCGCGCGGGCCGCCGAAAATGAGGGCCGATGGGGGGCATCG
Organism: Streptomyces sp. CBMA156; assembly: GCF_014596515.1. Classification (GTDB taxonomy): domain Bacteria; phylum Actinomycetota; class Actinomycetes; order Streptomycetales; family Streptomycetaceae; genus Kitasatospora. Next base: position 13,156 of record NZ_MSJQ01000056.1, on the reverse strand, counting down.
CATCACTCGTTCGGCTGATTAAATGTGCGCATGACCGCGTCGGCCCCCAGCCTGCCCCGACCGGGGAGGGCCGCGTTCGCGGGCCGCCCGGTGGGTGCGCTGTTGGTCCTGCTGCTCGCCGCCCTGCTGACCCTGCTGCCCTGTGCTGGCCAGGCCAAGGCGGTGGACGGCCCCGGCCATCCGGCGCCGCCCCAGGCCCCGGTCAGCGCCGTCACCGTGCTCAACGTGGTCAGCGTCCAGGTCGCCACCGGGCAGGCCAGCCGCACCGGTCACGCCGCGAAGGTCGCCAAGGCCGGGAAGTCCTCCGACCACCACCGGACGGCCGAGGAGCAGGGGCACTGGATCCTCTGCACCGCGGACGGCGAGCCGCCGCGCAACAACGGCTGCTCCAGCCACCCGTTCTGTCCACAGGACGCCCAGCTGCCGAACCCTCCGCCGCAGCCACAGCCCGCCGTGTCGCCACTGACCCCGGCCGCGCCCGAGGCTCCGCCCCGGGTGGTGCCCACCGGTCTGCTGGACGGCTCGCACCCGGTTCCCGACCTGCACGAACTCCAGGTCCACCGGTCCTGAGCGGAACCCGCCGTCGGCACAGTCGCCGACGGATCCGCCCCTCCTCCCACTCCAGCTGACCGCCGCCACCGACCGGTGCGGCGGGGACAAGGACGACCACCATGGGTTCCGCCTCCAAGCAGTCCAACAAGCCCGGCGCCAAGCAGGGCAGCTCCGACCGTCGCGCCCGCATCGCCGAGCTGCGCGCCGTCGAGCAGCGCCGCGAGCGCCGCAACAAGATCGTCGCCTCGGTGGCGGCCGGCGTGCTGGTGATCGGTGCGATAGCCACCGGCACCTGGATCGTCATGGACCAGAACCAGAAGAAGAAGGACAAGGAGACCGCCGCCAGCGCGGACATCCCCGGCGTGAAGACCTTCGGCGATCTGAGCCGCACCCACGTCAAGGAGAAGGTCACCTACCCGATGACCCCGCCGGTCGGCGGCGACCACAACGCGATCTGGGCGGACTGCATGGGCCACGTCTACGACCAGCCGGTCGAGAACGAGCGCGCCGTCCACTCGCTGGAGCACGGCGCGGTCTGGGTCACCTACAACGGCAAGGCCACGCCGGACGACCTCAAGACCCTCTCCGACAAGGTCAAGAAGACCCCGTACTCGCTGATGAGCCCGTACATGGAGGAAGAGGGCACCATCACCCTGAACGCCTGGAGCACCCAGCTGACCGTGGACAGCGCCAGCGACCCGCGGGTGGAGCAGTTCTTCACCAAGTACGTCCAGGGCAAGCAGACCCAGGAGCCCGGCGCCTCCTGCACCATGGGGCAGATGTGACCGCCGGCGCGGGCCTCCCCGACGGGAGCGTGCCGGAGGACACGGCGGACGCGGCCGACACGGCGGACGCCGCCGGGGAGGCCGGGGCCCAGGCCCCGCGCCGGCGGCGGATGTGGTGGCCGGCCGCGCTGGCCGCCGCCGTGGCGCTGGCGCTCGGGGTGCCGGCCCTGGTGGCGAGCGGGACCTCGGCGTCCGGTTCGTCCACGCTGTCCGTCCCGGCGGACGACTCGCCCGAGGCCGGGTTCGCCCGCGACATGGCGACCCACCACCAGCAGGCGGTGGACCTGTCGTTCGTCGTCCGGGACCGCACCGGCGACGAGCCGACCCGCACCCTGGCCTTCGACATCATCAACACCCAGGCCAACCAGCGCGGGATGATGATGGGCTGGCTGGACCAGTGGGGGCTGACCCAGCACTCGACCGCCACGCCGATGGCGTGGATGAAGATGGGCCACGAGTACCAGGCCCACGACGGTTCGCTGATGCCCGGCATGGCCACCAACACCCAGATCGCGAAGCTGCGCACGCTCAGCGGGCGGGACGCCGAGGTCTACTACCTCCAGCTGATGATCGAGCACCACAAGGGCGGCGTCGAGATGGCCCAGGGTTACGTCGACCTGGCCAGGAACGACACCGAGAAGCGGCTCGCGCAGTCGATGGTGGTCGCGCAGAACTCCGAGCTCCAGCTGATGACCGACATGCTCCAGGAACGCGGCGCCGCCCCCGGCGCGCCCGCCTCCTGAGCGGTCCCGCCCGGAGCCCGGCCCGCGTGGTCCGCACGTCCCGTGCGGCCCGTGCGGCCGGTACGTCGTGCGGTGTTCCCCGGCCGTCCGTCGTCCTTCCTCCCCGCCCCTTCCGGAGAACCCCGCATGACCCCCGACGCCCCCTGGCTGATCGCCGGGCTGGGCAACCCCGGCCCGTGGTTCCGGCTGACCCGGCACAACGCGGGCTTCCTGGCCGTGGACCGGCTGGCCGAGCGGCACGGCGCCGGGTTCCGCCGCCGGGGGATCGCCACGCTGGTGGCCGAGATCGGCGTCGACGGCCGGCGGGTGCTGCTGGCCAAGCCGCTGTGGTCCATCAACCTGTCCGGTCGCCCGGTGGCCGCGCTGCTGCGCCGCCACGGCGTCCCGGTCGAACGGCTGGTGGTGGTGCAGGACGACCTGGACTTCCCGTTCGGCTCCGCCCGGCTCAAGCGCGGCGGCGGCCCCGGCGGCCACAACGGGGTGCGTTCGGTGGGCGAGAGGCTCGGCACCCGGGACTTCGTCCGGCTGCGGTTCGGGATCGGCCGGCCGCCGAAGGGGCAGAGCGTCGGGGACTTCGTGCTGAAGCGGTTCTCGGACGATGAACTCACCGCCATGCCCGGCGAGTTGGACCGGTGTGCGGACGCCCTGGAAACGCTGGTGCGGCGCGGCCTGAACCGGGCCCAGGACGCCCTGAACTCTCCCGGCGCGGTCGACACCGGCAGCACCGGCAGTACTGTCGGCAGCGGCAGCACCGGCAGCGCCGCGAACGCCCGTACCGAGGTCTGAGGTGCGGCCCGGGCCTCAGGGCCGGGCGGACCGGACCAGCCGGGTGCGCCCGGTGGCCCGGGCGGATCGGGCGGGCCTGGTGAGCAGCGCGGCCGCCGCCGCGACGGCGGAGAGGACGAACAGCACCGTCCGCCCACCGGACTCGGCGCCCGCCAGATGGACACCGAGGACCGACAGTGCCATGCCGAGCGCGGTACCGAGGCTGCGCGCCATGTTCACCATGCCGCCGCCGACCGCCGAGCACTCCGCCGGTATCGCCCGCATCACCAGCGCGTTGTTGGCGGGCAGCAGCAGGCCCAGCCCGTAGCCGGCGACCAGCAGCGGGACCGCCGCCGCGCCCGAGGCCGGCAGCAGCGCGAACAGCAGCAGGCCGGCAGCCGCGAGCAGCGCGCCGAAGCGGCACCTGGCCACGTCCGACCAGCCCCGGGGCAGCAGTCCGCCGCCGACCGTGGCGGCGAACGCGAACGCGGCGGGCAGCAGGGTCACCACCAGGCCGGCGCGGGCCGTCGACATGCCGGCGCCGGTGAGCAGCACCGGGCCCAGTACCAGCGGGCAGAACAGCAGCAGGTAGCCGATCAGGGCGACCAGCAGGCCCGAGCGCACGCCCGGGGTGTTGACCAGTCCGGGCGCCAGGATCGGCCGGGCGGCCCGCCGCTCCTGGTGCACCAGCGCCACGGCCAGGACGGCGGAGGCGAGCAGCAGTGCGGCGGTCGCCCAGCCGGGCAGCGGCAGGCCGGAGGCGGTGGACAGGGCGAGCAGCAGCGCGGTGGTCGCCCCGGTGAGCAGCAGCATGCCGGGCAGGTCGAAGCGGGCGTCCTCACGGGGTGCGGTCTGCTGGGCTGCCGGTCGGCGGACTGCGGGCCGGCGGGCCCCGTCCCGGTCGGCCGCGGCGCGGCGCCGGGGCCCGGGCACGGGCACGGCAGCCGCGACACCCGCCGCACGGGTGCGGGGCAGCAGGTACCAGCCGGCCAGGATGCCGAACACGGCGATCGGCACGTTGACCCAGAACACCCAGCGCCACGAGGCGTGCTCCACCAGCAGCCCGCCGAGGCTGGGCCCGAGCGCCAGGCCGAGCCCCTGGGCGGAGGCCTGGATGCCGAGGGCCCGCCGCATCGCGTGTTCGGGGACCCCGCGCGCGACCAGGGCGACGCTGTTGGCCTGCATCATCGCGGCGCCGACCGCCTGGACGGCGCGGCAGCCGACCAGCACCCAGAGGCTGCCCGCGAAGCCGGCGCCGAGCGAGGAGAGCCCGAAGACCGCGAAGCCGCCGATGTACATCGTCTTGCGGCCGAGCAGGTCGGAGAGCCAGCCGATCGGGGCCAGCAGGGCCACCAGGACCAGCAGGTAGGCGAGGGCGACCCACTCGACGGCGGCGAAGCTCGCGTCGAAGTGGCGGCCGAGGGCGGGGAACACCAGGGCGATGACGCTGGCGTCGAGCTGACCGAGGAAGGCACCGAGACAGACCGTGCCGACGGCCAGCCAGTGGGCGTGGCGCCAGCCGGCGATGCCGCGGGGCCGGGGCCGCTCGGCGAGCAGCCGCGAGGCAAGGGCGGTGGCGTTCATGGCACGAATATATCGGATACAGATATGTTCTCTCTACGAGCAGGTCGCCCTGCGACAGGATTCGTCTCACGGTGCGGACGGTGCCGGACGGGTGCCGGACGATGTCGAGCGGGCCGCGGGCGGGACGCCGGACGACGCCCGTGCCGGACGCCCGCGCCGGAGCCCCGAACCCGGGCCTCCGAGGCCCGTGACAGAGCCGCGCCACAGCCCGGACCCCGGGCCCGCACCGGCCGCCGGACCGACCCGCACCAGGCGATACGCTGTCCGCCATGCCGTCGTCACCCAACGTTCCCGACCCCGCCACCGGAGGCCCCGACCCGGCGGTCGAACACGCCCGGAGGCTGACCGACACCGTCACCCGGCTGCGCCGCGCGCTGCGCAGCAGCATCCGCACCGACTACCCGTGGGAGTCCCTGCCGATGGCGCAGGTCGAACTCCTCCAGACGCTGGCCGCCGCCCCGCTGCGGGTCGGCGAGCTGGCCGCGCGGCAGCGGCTCGCGCCCAACACCGTCAGCGGACTGGTCGGGAAGCTGCTCGACGCCGGCTTCGTGGACCGCCAGGCCGACCCCGGCGACCGCCGCACCGCCCGGATCGCCCTCACCGAGGCCGGCCGGCGGCAGCTCGACGACTGGCAGCACGCCCACGAGCGCCGGATCGCCACCGCGCTCGGCACCCTCGACCCGGACGACCGCGCGGCGGTCGTCGACGCCCTGCCCGCGCTGGAACAGCTCGCCCGCGCCCTCGCCCAGCCGGGCACCGGAGCCGAGCAGGGGTCCGCGGCCGGGTAAAACCGCTGGTCGCCGGAGTGCGCCCGGAGCTACCGTCCCCGGCATGACCACCACGCGGGTACGGATCGAGCCCTGGACGGACGGCGACCTCGCACTGCTGCGCCGGGTCAACACGCCGGAGATGAAGAAGCACGTCGGCGGGCCGGAGAGCGAGGAACACCTGCTCGTACGGCACCGACGCTACCTGGACTTCGTCCCGTCCGGGCTCGGCTGCATGTACCGGATCGTGCTGCTGCCCGAGGGCGTGCCGACGGGGGCAGGGACGGCGGTGGAGGCTGCGGCGGCAGGGACGGCGGCGGCGGAGGCGGTGGGGACGGTCGGCTACGGCACCCGGACCTGGGAGGGCCGGACCGTCCACGAGATGGGGTGGAACGTGCTGCCCGGCTTCCAGGGCCGGGGCATCGCGGTCGCCGCCACCCGGGCGGCGGTCGCGGCCGCCCGCCGCGAGGCCGCGCACCGCCACCTCCACGCCTTCCCCTCGGTGGACAACCCCGCCTCCAACGCGGTCTGCGCGAAGGCCGGGTTCACACTGCTCGGCGAGACGGACTTCGAGTTCCCGCCCGGGCGGTTCATGCGCAGCAACAACTGGCGGGTGGATCTGCGGAGTTGAGCACTCCCCGCGCTGCTGTGCGGCGGGCGGACACTCAGGGCTCAGGCCTTCGGGCTCAGGTCCGGGCCCTCGACGCGAGCCCTTGGCCCGGACCGGACGGTCAGAACAGGGTGCCGCTCTCCAGTTCCAGCAGCCAGCGCTTGCGGTCCACCCCGGCGGCGAAGCCGGTGAGCGCACCGTTGGCGCCGAGCACCCGGTGGCAGGGGCGCACGATCAGCAGCGGGTTGGCACCCACCGCGCCACCGACCGCGCGGACCATCCGCGGCTCCTGTCCGGCCAGCACGGCGAGTTCGCCGTAGGTGACGGTCTTGCCGTACGGGATCTCGTCCAGCGCGGACCAGATCCTGCGGCGGAACTCGGTGCCCTCGGGCGCGAGCGGGAGGTCGAAGCCGGTGCGCTCACCGGCGAAGTAGGCGGTCAGCTGGGCCACCGGCTCGGCCAGCGACTCCGGGTCGAGGACCCAGTCGTCGGCGGGCTCGGCCAGCGCGTACTTCTGGCCGGGCACGGTGACGGTGGCCAGCGCGGCCGGACCGTCGTCCTCGGGGAGCACACCGCTGAGCAGCAGCCGGCCGAAGGGGCTCTCCATGGTGGTGTAGACGGTGGTGCTCATGCTCGTCCGTTCTCCGTTCCGGTGCTGATGGCGCTGATCGCGCCGATGTCGCTGATCGCGCTGGTGTCGCTGGTGTCGCTGTTGCTGCTGGTGGCGCCGAGGTCGGTGCCGGTGCTCGCGGCGCTCGCCCACAACCGGTGGACGGCGTAGGAGCGCCACGGGGCCCAGGCCTCGGCAGCGAGGGCGGCGGACTTCGGGTCGCCGGGGACGCCGAGGCGCAGCAGGCCGTGCTTGACGCCCACGTCGCTCGGGAGGAAGACGTCGGGGTCGGCCATGGCCCGCATCCGCAGGTAGCCGACCGTCCAGGGACCGATGCCGGGCAGGTCCAGCAGCCGGGCGGCGGCCTCCTCCCGGTCGACCCCGCTGTCGAGGCTGACCACGCCCTCGGCCAGCGCGGCACACAGACCGGTGAGCGCGCGGCGGCGGGCGGCGGGCATCGCGAAGTCCTCCGGATCGGCGGTGGCCAGGGCCGCGGCGGTCGGGAAGAGCAGGCGCAGGCCGCCACTGGGCTCGGGCAGCACGGTGCCGTACTTCTCGGCGAGCCGTCCGGCCAGGGTACGGGCGGCGACGACGCTGATCTGCTGGCCGAGCACGGCGCGGACGGCGAGTTCGTGCGGGTCCACGTGGCCGGGCGAGCGCAGGCCGGGGCGCTCGCGGACCAGCGGGCCGAGCAGCGGGTCGGCGCCGAGCTGCTCGTCGACCGCGAGCGGGTCAGCGTCCAGGTCGAAGAGGATGCGCAGGCGCTGGACGGCGGTCGGCAGGTCCCGCAGGTCGGCGAGCAGCAGGCGGCAGTCCAGCCAGCCGCGGGTGCGCGGCTCGTCCCGCGCCAGGCCGTCGACCTCGGCGATGCCGTGGCCGTACGGGAGCGCGAGGGTGCGGCGGTAGGTGCGCACACCCGGACGCGGGCCGGGGACGACCTCCTCCACGCCGGGGACGGCGCGCAGGGCCAGGAAGTCGATCAGGTGGTCGCTGTCGAGCGCGCCGCGGTAGGCGAGGCGCAGGGTGAGGCCGCCGGCCGGGGTCGCGGTGCGGCGGCCGGCGGTGACCTCGGCGCGCAGGCCGCTGGGGGTGCGGTCGTAGACCTCGCGCACGGTGTCGTTGAACTGGCGGACGGACGCGAAGCCGGCCGCGAACGCGATGTCGGTGACGGGCAGTTCGGTGGTCTGGAGGAGGAGGCGCGCGGTCTGCGCGCGGCGGGCGCGGGCCAGCGCGATCGGGCCGGCGCCGAGTTCCGCGGTGAGCTGGCGTTGCAGTTGGCGGGCGCTGTAGCCGAGGCGGCCGGCCAGGCCGTCGACGCCCTCGCGGTCCACCACGCCGTCGCCGATCAGCCGCATCGCGCGGCCGACCAGGTCGGCGCGGTGGTTCCACTCGGGCGAGCCCGGCACGGAGTCGGGGCGGCAGCGACGGCAGGCGCGGAAGCCGGCCCCCTGGGCGGCCGCGGCGCTGGGGTAGAACACGCAGTTGGTGCGCTTGGGAGTCACGGCGGGGCAGCTCGGACGGCAGTAGATGCCGGTGGAGGTGACCGCCGTGAAGAAGACCCCGTCGAAGCGGGAGTCGCGGCTGTCCACGGCTCGGTATCGGATGTCGTCGTCGATCACGTTGTCCAGTTTGCGGCACTGAGTGAGGGGTGACTGGCGGAAATCGGACATCGCCGTTGATCGCTCCTCCCGAAATTCGCGGGCCTGCCGGACGGCCCGCCGATACTCTCGCCCCATGAGCGAGCAGCACCCGTACACCGGCCCGGACGACCCTCGCGTCGTTGCCCTGCCCCCGTCCGAGTTCGCGTTCCCCGGCCCGCTGCGGGACCAGCTGGTCGCCGCGATCCTCGACGGTGCCAAGACCAGCACCACCGGCCTGGTCGCCGACTACGAGCACGAGGACGAGCCCCTGCCGCAGGCCGGCGAGCGCTCCGCGGTCCTCGACTCGGACGGCCGCAGGGTCGCCGTGATCGAGACCACGGACGTCCGGGTGGTCCCGCTCGCGGAGGTCGACCTCCAGCACGCCCTGGACGAGGGCGAGGGCTGCACCAGCGTGGCCGAGTGGCGCGCCGTGCACGAGGGCTTCTGGCGCAGCCCGGAACTCCTCGACGCCCTCGGTGACCCGGGTTTCACCGTGGACGACGCCACTCCGGTGGTCCTGCAGCGCTTCCGCCTGGTGACCGACCTCCGCTGAGCCGGGAGGGCCTGGCGGGTACCGGCCGGCGGCCCGTGCGCGGCGGCCGGCCGGTACCCGGGATCAACGCTTCACCGGACCTCCCGCGGCTCGCATCGACTTGTTGATCGTCTTCCACTTCTGCAACCGCGCCTTGGCCACCCGGGCGTCCGTGCGCGAGGCGATCCACTCGCTCTCGCGCTGGAGCTTGAGGTAGCTGTCCATCCGGCGCTGCGGCAGGGTGCCGTCGGCCAGCGCCGCCCGCACCGCGCAGCCGGGCTCGGTGTGGTGGCCGCAGTCGTGGAAGCGGCACTCCTCGGCCAGCTCGGCTATGTCGGCGAAGGCCAGGTCGACGCCCTCGCCGCCGTAGAGGCCGACCTCGCGCAGCCCCGGGGTGTCGATCAGCACTCCACCGCCGGGCAGCGGGATCAGCTCGCGGGTGGTCGTGGTGTGGCGGCCCTTCTGGTCGACCGCGCGGGCCTCCTGGACGGTCATCACCTCGGTGCCGACCAGCGCGTTGGTGAGGGTGGACTTGCCGACGCCGGACTGACCGATCACCGCGGTGGTGCCCGGGGTGCAGGCGCGGAGCACGTCCATGCCGTCACCGGTCTCGGCGCTCACCACGAGCACGGTGACCCCGGGGGCGACCGCCTCGACGTCGGCCCGGATGAAGTCGGCGTCGTCGACCAGGTCGGCCTTGGTGAGGACGACCAGCGGATCGGCGCCGGACTCCCAGGCCAGGGCGAGGAAGCGCTCGATCCGCCCGAGGTCGGGGTCGGTCGCGAGGGAGGAGGCGATCAGCACGGTGTCGACGTTGGCGGCCAGCACCTGGCCGTCGGACCGCTTGCCGGCCACCTTACGGATGATCGCGGTGGAGCGCGGCAGCAGCGCGGCGACGGAGGCCATCGGCCGGGCGTACAGGTCGACCGCCGCCCAGTCGCCCGTGCACGGGCAGTTGATCATGTCGGCGTCGCCCACCGGCCGGGTGTCGAACCGCACGGTGCGCGGCTCGCCCGTCTCCGGGTCGGCGATCACGGCGTCGCACTGGCCGCGGTCGACCCGGACGATCCGGGCCGGGAGCAGCCCGGCCTCGCCGAACGGGGTGAACAGCTCCGCGAGCTCCGCCGTCCAGCCGTAGCCGGTCAGCGCCGGGGCGTCGGCGGGGAGAGCGGAGGAGGCCCCGGAAGCAGAGGAGAAAGCGGAGGAAGAGGAAGAGAACGACGGAACGGAGGCAGCGTTGAACAACGCAGAGGCCCTTCGGGAGGAAATGGTCCCGGCGGGCTACGGCTGGCGTGAAGGGCTCAGCCGGCGGCCGGGAAAAGGAGGCGAACGCGAGTGCTGCCCTGGGCAGCTATCGGGGCGACAACGACCACGGGGGTTCACCTCCTGCTCTCTACTCCTCGGGCGGCCCAACGGCTCCCGAACCGGACGTGTCACACGCTAGCGGAGCGGGGCATGCCGGCCAACCCGTTTTTGACCTGCGGAAACGCGATGCGGAGGCTGCCAGGAGGGCCCGTACGGACCAAAATTGGCCCGCCACAGCACCCGCCACAGCATCGGCCCGCCACAACGGTCACCACAACGGTCACCCAGCCGCCCCCCGCGCGGGCTCTAACCCCCGTACCGGTGCCTGAGGTCCGGGTCGTCCAGCCACCACGGCCGCATCCCGGTCTCCTCCTCCTCCGGCCGCCCGGCCGCCCGCGCCCGCGCGGCGGCCGCCTCGAAGCGGGCGTCCAGCTCGGCGTCCACCGCCCTGTTCTCCTCGCGCCCCTGCACCACCATCCGCCGCACCAGCGCGGCCAGGAACGGCAGCCCGACCAGGTCCCCCAGCACCCAGAACGCGTTGCCGCCCCAGGTCTGGTCCTGCGCCGGGCTCGGCCCCCACGGCCGCCCGAGCGCCACGTAGTAGTGCCCGGCGACCAGGTGCCCGCCGTAGATCAGCACGATCCCGAGCCCCGCGTCGAAGATCACCTCGGCGAAGGTGATGAACAGCCCGACCAGGTGCGGGTACTCGTGCCCGACCGGGTCGAGCTGGAGCCGCGGCCAGAAGTACGCGAGGCCCAGCAGCACCAGCACCAGGTGCAGCACCGCGTTCCCGAGCCCGCTGGACACCGACCACTCGTACCAGGGCGTGAGGTAGAGCAGCCACGGCGGCGCCATCAGCAGTGCGGTGGAGACCGCGGGGAACATCAGCACCTTGGAGGGACGGCTGCGCAGCGCCCGCAGGACGCGCTCCCGGCGGGCCGCCGGCGCCGCCGAGACCAGCAGCGAGACCGGCGCGCCGAGCGCGAGCAGCAGCGGGACGACCATCAGCAGCAGGACGACCTGCACGGCCCGGTCGGTGAAGAGGATCCGCTCGTACACCCCGAGGCCGGAGCAGGTGCACCAGACCCACAGCAGCAGCCCGCCCAGGAAGGCGGCGGTCCTGGTGGGCTGCCAGCGCCCGCCGCCGTTCCGCCGGACGGTGCGCACCGCGGCCAGGTACCAGGCGCCGAGCAGCACCGACAGGACGAGCACCAGCGGTTCGGCCGTCCAGGACCCGGCCAGGTCGGACCACCGCCACGGCGGCGGCCCGCTGTACGCGAGCACCGCGGCGGGACCGCCCGCCGCACCGTGCACCGCCACGTCCATCCGTCCGCTCACCCCGCTCGTTCCGGTGGTCCCCGGCCGCTCCGGAACGCCACCGCCGGGACACCCCGGCGCCCGGCCATGCTGCCCCTCACCGACGGCCCCGGCGCGCGCGGGGCCCACCTCTATACCCGGGCCTGGACAAGCCTTTGCCGAAGCCCCGCAAAGCCTTGCCCAGGCAAAGTTCTGCCCACGGACCGCCCTCTCCCGCAACCGCGTCAAAAACCCGGACGTCTGCCAGGGTGCACTTCGGCGGGACCGCCGGGTGGTGGACAAGGGGACTGGAACAGGTGCGAAGCACTGCACGCCGCGAGGGCCGCCGGCCGACGACGCGCCACCGCAACATCGAACTGGGCCTGCTGGCCCTCGCGGTGGCCGTCTGTCTGGCGGGACACGTCGACGCCGACCTGGCACTGACCGGCAGGATGCCGCCCGGGCTGCTGGTGCACGGCCTGTCGCTGGGCGCGCTGGCCGGGGCGGCACACCTGGCGGTGCGCCGGTTCGCACCGTACGCCGATCCGCTGATCCTGCCGCTGGGCGTCTTCCTGACCGGCTTCGGGCTGGTGCTGCTGGACCGGCTGGACTTCAGCTACAAGGCCGCGCACGCGGCCAAGGGCGACTACCAGAAGATCCCGGCCGCGCCCTCCCAGCTGATGTGGGTGTTCGTCTCGGTCGGGGTCGCGATCGCGCTGATCGTCCTCGTCAGGCACCACCGCGTCTTCCAGCGCTACGTGTACCTGCTGATGACGGGCGCGCTGATCCTGCTGACGGCGCCGGTGTTCTCCCCCGGCGACAGCTTCGGCGCCAAGCGGTGGATCCGGCTGTTCGGGCTCTCCTTCGAACCGGACGAGTTCGTGAAGGTGGCGATCACGGTCTTCTTCGCGGGATACCTGATGGCCGCCAGGGACGCGCTGGCGCTGGCCGGGCGGAAGGTCTGGGGGATGACCCTGCCGCGCGGGCGGCACGTCGGACCGGTGCTGGCGATCTGGGTGGTCAGCCTGCTGGTGCTGATCTTCGAACGCGACCTGGGCACCTCGCTGATCTTCTTCGGCGTCTTCGTCGTGATGCTGTACGTGGCGACCGAGCGCACCAGCTGGGTGGTGCTCGGCCTGCTGATGGCGGTCGGCGGGGCGGCGGTGGTCGGCACCGTGGAACCGCACGTGCACGGCCGCGTCGAGGCCTGGCTGCACCCGCTCGACTACTACAAGCCGGTGCACGACAAGGCGATCTCGGAACAGCCCGCCGAGGCGCTGTTCAGCCTGGGCACCGGACACCTGACCGGGACCGGCCTGGGTTCGGGGCGGCCCTGGCTGATCGGCTTCGCCGGGCGCAGCGACTTCATCTTCACCACCATCGGCGAGGAGCTGGGCCTGGCCGGGGTGACCGCGGTGCTGCTGGTCTACGTGCTGCTCGTCCAGCGGGGCCTGCGCACCGCGATCGGCCTGACCGACCCGTTCGGGAAACTGCTGGCCACCGGCCTGTCGGCGGCGCTGGCGCTCCAGGTGTTCGTGGTCGTCGGCGGGGTGAGCGGGCTGGTCCCGCTGACCGGCAAGGCGCTGCCGTTCCTGGCGGCCGGCGGTTCGTCCCTGCTGGCGAACTGGCTGACGGTCGCGCTGCTGATCAAGCTGAGCGACTCCGCGGGGCGCACCGCCCTGACCCCCGTCACCACCCCGGCCCCCGCGACCGACCCGGCCCCGGACCCGGCCCCAGTCCCGGCCGCCTGACTGCCTGACCGCCCGACCGCCCGGCCGCCCGACCGCCACCAACACACAGAGCCTCCCCCGCACCCGCGGAGGAGGCCCTGCCCGTCCTGCTGTCACGCGCCCCCGGTTACCGCTGCTCCCACGGCGCCCGGGGCGGCCGCGGCGGGTGCCCCGACACCTGCTGCCCGGACGGCCCCTGTACCGGCGGCGGCTGAGGCGACGGCTGCGACGGCTGAG
>NZ_MSJQ01000055.1 GCF_014596515.1 Streptomyces sp. CBMA156 | reverse complement strand
GCCGCGCGGATCCGCGCGGCGGCCGGTGACACCCCGCCGAACGGCGTGCTGTCGCTGCTCGGCTTCGACGCCGCCCCGCACGCCGCCCACCCCTTCGTGCCCGCCGGGCTCGCCGGGACGCTCACCCTCGTCCAGGCACTCGGCGACGCGGCCGTCGAGGCCCCGCTCTGGCTCGCCACCCGCGGCGGCATCTCCGTCGGCCGCTCCGACCTCGCCGCCGACCCCGCGCAGGCGCAGGTCTGGGGCCTCGGCCGGGTGGCCGGCCTGGAGCACCCGAACCGCTGGGGCGGCCTGGTCGACCTGCCCGGCACCGTCGACGACCGTGCCGTCACCCGCCTCGCCGACGTGCTGTCAGGCCAGGGCGGGGAGGACGAGCTCGCGGTCCGCGCGACCGGCGTGTTCGGCCGCCGCCTCGTCCGCTCCTCGCTCGCCGACCAGGCGGGCGGCTCGTGGACGCCGCGCGGCACGATCCTGATCACCGGTGGCACCGGCGCCCTCGGCGGCCACGTCGCCCGCTGGGCGGCCGCCAACGGCGCCGAGCACCTGGTGCTCACCAGCAGGCGCGGCGACCGGGCCCCCGGCGCGGGCGAACTGGCCGCGGAACTCGCCGAGTCCGGCGCCCGGGTCACCTTCGCGGCGTGCGACGCGGGCGACCGCGAGGCGCTGGCCGCCGTCCTGGAGCGGATCGACGCGGAGGCCGGCACCCTGCCGCTCACCGCGGTCGTCCACGCCGCCGGCGTCGGCGACACCGGCGCGCTGATGACCACCGACCTGGGCGAGGCCGCCCGGATCGTCGCCGCCAAGGCCGCCGGCGCCACCCACCTGGACGACCTGCTCGGCGACCGCCCCCTGGACGCCTTCGTGCTCTTCTCGTCCAACGCCGCCGTCTGGGGCGGCGCGGACCAGGGCGCCTACGCGGCCGGCAACTCCTTCCTGGACGCCTTCGCCGAGCAGCGCCGGGCCAAGGGCCGTACCGCCACCTCCATCGCCTGGGGACTCTGGGGCGGCGGCGGCATGGGCACCGACGGCGACGAGGAGGCGATGCTGCGCGTCGGCCTCAAGCGGATGAGCCCCGAACTCGCGGTCTCCGCCCTCGTCCAGGCCGTCGAGCACGAGGAGACCAACGTCTCCGTCGCCGACATGGACTGGGAGCGCTTCGCGCCCGCCTACTCCGCCGTCCGGCAGCGCCCGCTCATCGGCGGCCTGCCCGAGGTCCGGCGCGTCCTGGACGCCGCCGAGGCCCCGGCCCCGACCGCCGCCACCGGCGGCAACGCCCTCGCGCGGCGGCTGGCCGGCCTGGGCACGGCCGAGCAGCACGCCGTCGTCCTGGAACTCGTGCGGGCCCAGGCCGCCGCCGCCCTCGGCCACGCCGAGGCCTCCGCCATCGAGCCCGGCGCCGCGTTCCGCGAACTCGGCTTCGACTCGCTCACCGCCGTCGACATCCGCAACCGCCTCAACGGCGCCACCGGGCTCAGGATGCCGACCACGCTGGTCTTCGACTACCCGACCGCCACCGCCGTCGCCGACCACATCCGCACCGAGCTGGTCGGCGCCGACACCGCCGTCGCGCTGCCCGCCGTCGCCACCGCGCTCACCGCCGACGAGCCCATCGCCATCGTCGCCATGAGCTGCCGCTACCCGGGCGGCGTCGACACCCCCGAGGAGCTGTGGCGGCTCGTCCTGGACGGCCGCGACGCGATCACGCCGTTCCCGACCGACCGCGGCTGGCCCATCGACGACCTGTACGACCCGGACCCGGAGGCGACCGGCACCACCTACGCCTACGAGGGCGGGTTCATCGACGGCGCGGGCGGCTTCGACGCCGGCTTCTTCGGGATCTCGCCGCGCGAGGCGCTGGCCATGGACCCGCAGCAGCGCCTGCTGCTGGAGGCCGCGTGGGAGGCGCTGGAGCGCGCGGGCATCGACCCGCTGTCGCTGCACGGCACCCAGGGCGGTGTCTTCATCGGCGCCGGCTCGCAGGGCTACGGCATCGACGCCGACGCCCCCGAGGGCACCGAGGGCTACTTCCTCACCGGCACCCAGTCGTCGGTCATCTCCGGCCGCGTCTCGTACACCCTGGGCCTGGAGGGCCCGGCGGTCACCGTCGACACGGCCTGCTCCTCCTCGCTGGTCGCCCTGCACCTCGCCGCGCAGTCGCTGCGCCAGGGCGAGTGCGACATGGCCCTCGCGGGCGGCATCACCGTCATGGCCACCCCCGGCGCCTTCGTCGAGTTCAGCCGCCAGCGCGGCCTCTCAGGCGACGGCCGCTGCAAGGCCTTCGCGGGCGCGGCCGACGGCACCGGCTGGTCCGAGGGCGCCGGCCTGCTCGTGCTGGAGCGGCTGTCGGACGCGCAGGCCAGGGGCCACAAGGTCCTTGCGGTGGTGCGCGGTTCGGCCGTCAACCAGGACGGCGCTTCCAACGGCCTGACCGCCCCGAACGGTCCCTCGCAGCAGCGCGTCATCCGCCAGGCGCTGGCCGGTGCCGGGCTGACCACGGGCGACGTGGACGTGGTCGAGGCGCACGGCACCGGCACCCGCCTGGGCGACCCGATCGAGGCCCAGGCCCTGATCGCCACCTACGGGCAGGGCCGCGAGGGCGCCGAGCCGCTCTGGCTCGGCTCGATCAAGTCCAACATCGGCCACACCCAGACGGCGGCCGGTGTCGCCGGTGTGATCAAGATGGTCATGGCGATGCAGGAGGGCGTCCTCCCGCAGACCCTGCACGTGGACGAGCCGACCCCGCACGTCGACTGGTCGGCGGGCTCGGTCGAGCTGCTCACCGAGAACCGCGAGTGGCCCGCGCTCGGCCGCCCGCGCCGCGCGGCGGTCTCCTCCTTCGGCGTCAGCGGCACCAACGTGCACACCATCATCGAGCAGGCTCCGGCGGAGGAGCCGGCGGAGGCCGTCGAGGCGACCGTCACCGCTCCGGTGTCGTGGGTGGTGTCGGGCAAGTCCGAGGCGGCGCTGCGCGACCAGGCCGCGAACCTGGCGTCGTTCGTCGGGGCCCGCCCGGAGCTGCCGCTCACGGACGTCGGCTACTCGCTGGCGCTGTCGCGCTCCCGCTTCGAGTACCGGGCGGTCGTCTCGGGTGCGAACCGGGAGGAGCTGCTGGCCGGGCTGGCAGGCCTGGCGAGCGGCGAGGTGCCCGGCGGCTCGGTGAGCCGCGGCAAGCTCGCGTTCCTGTTCACCGGGCAGGGCAGCCAGCGGGCCGGGATGGGCCGGGAGCTGTACGACGCCTTCCCGGTGTTCGCGGCGGCCTTCGACGAGGTCGGCGCGCACCTGGACGCCCACCTGGACGTGCCGCTGAAGGACCTGGTCTTCGACGGGTCGGAGCTGCTGGACCAGACCGCGTACACCCAGGCGGCGCTGTTCGCCGTCGAGGTGTCGCTGTTCCGTCTGGTGGAGTCCTGGGGTCTGAAGCCGGACTTCCTGGTCGGTCACTCGGTCGGTGAGATCGCCGCTGCCCACGTGGCAGGTGTGCTGTCGCTGGAGGACGCGGCGAAGCTGGTGGCCGCGCGTGGCCGGCTGATGCAGGCGCTGCCGTCCGGTGGTGCGATGGCGGCGATCCAGGCGACCGAGGCCGAGGTGCTGCCGCTGCTTGCGGGCCGTGAGGCGGAGATCGCCGTGGCGGCGGTCAACGGGCCGACGTCGGTGGTGGTTTCGGGCGACGAGGCCGCCGTGCTGGAGGTGCTGGAGCACTGGAAGAGCGAGGGCCGTAAGGGTCGTCAGCTGCGGGTGAGTCACGCGTTCCACTCGCCGCGGATGGAGCCGATGCTGGCCGAATTCCGTTCGGTCGCCTCTGAGTTGAGCTACTCCGAGCCGAAGCTCGCGGTGGTCTCCAATGTGACCGGTGAGCCGGCGACCGAGCTGACGTCGCCCGAGTACTGGGTGCGCCACGTCCGTCAGGCTGTCCGTTTCGCCGATGGCGTCGCGTACCTCGCCGGGCAGGGAGTGAAGAAGTTCCTGGAGCTGGGCCCGGACGGCACTCTGTCGGCTCTGGCGCAGGAGATCACGGAGGGCCACTTCGCCCCGGTCCTGCGCAAGGACCGGCCGGAGGCACTGTCCTTCACCCAGGCCGTCACCGGTCTGCACGCCCGTGGCGCCGAGCTGGACTGGGACGGCGTGTTCGCCGGTCGCGGCGCGCGCCGCATCGACCTGCCGACGTACGCCTTCCAGCACCAGCACTTCTGGCTGGAGATGGGCGCTCCGGCGAGCGACGTCTCCGTGCTGGGCCAGGTGGCGATCGGCCACCCGATGCTGAGCGCCGCGGTCGCTCTGCCGGAGTCGGACACGCTGGTCCTCACCGGCCGGCTCTCCCTCCAGTCGCACCCGTGGATCGCCGACCACCTGGTGATGGGCTCGGCCGTGCTGCCGGGCACCGGCCTGGTGGAGCTGGCGATCCACGCCGGTGACCAGGTCGGTTGCGGCCAGGTCGAGGAGCTGATGCTCCAGGCCCCGCTGGTCCTCGCCGAGCGCGGCGCCCTGGTGCTGCGGGTGATCGTCGAAGCGGCGGACGCGCTGGGCCGCCGCCCCGTGGCCGTCTACTCCCGCCCGGACGAGGCGGACACCGTGGAGCCGTGGACGCGGCACGCGGCCGGCTTCCTGGCGGCCGGTGCCGCCGAGCCGGCGTTCGACCTGTCGGTGTGGCCGCCGAAGGGCGCCCAACCGGTCGAGGTCGACGACCTGTACGAGGGCCTCGCTGCCACCGGTCTGGTCTATGGCCCGGTGTTCCGGGGCCTGCGCGCCGCCTGGCGTGCCGAGGACGCCGTGTACGCCGAGGTCGAACTGCCCGAGGGCGTCCCGGTCGACGGCTTCGGTGTTCACCCGGCCCTCTTCGACGCCGCCCTGCACGCCGCCGCCCTGGGCACCGCCCGTGGCGCGGACGCCGAGGACGGCGAGGGGACGGGTCTGCCGTTCGCCTGGAACGGTGTCTCCCTGCACGCCACCGGTGCGTCGCTGCTGCGCATCCGGTTGACGCCGTCCGGCCAGGACGGTGTCTCCCTGGTGATGGCCGACGGCACCGGCAGCCCGGTCGCCTCGACCGACTCCCTGGTCTTCCGCCGGATCACGGCCGAGCAGCTGTCGGCGGGCCGTGAGGCGATGCACGAGGCGTTGTTCGGGCTGGACTGGTCGGTGCTGGCGCTGCCGGTGGCCGGTGCGGGTTCGTGGGCGGTGCTGGGTGCGGCGGAGGGTGTCTTCGCCGGTGGCACTGGGTACGCGGGTCTGGCGGAGCTGGCTGGGGCCGGTTCGGTGCCGGAGGTGGTGTTCGCGCCGGTCGCGTCGTCCGAGGGCGTTGACGTGGTGGGCGCTGCGCACCGGTCGGCGCTGGAGGCGCTGGAGCTGGTGCAGGGCTGGCTGGCGGAGGAGCGTTTCGCCGGCTCCCGTCTGGTGTTCGTGACGCGTGGTGCGCTGGGCGATGACCTGGCCGGTGCTCCGGTGTGGGGTCTGGTGCGGACGGCGCAGTCGGAGAACCCGGGCCGGTTCGTGCTGGTGGACGCCGACGCGTCGGTGACCCCGGGGCTGCTCTGGTCCGTCCTCGGCTCGGACGAGACCGAGGCCGTGGTGCGCGACGGCGCGGTGCGCGTGCCGCGCCTGACCCGGACGCCGGTCATCGAGGGCGGGTTCGAGCTGGACGAGGCCGGCACGGTGCTGGTCACCGGTGGTACGGGCGCGCTGGGTTCGCTGGTGGCCCGTCACCTGGTCGCCGAGCACGGCGTCCGTCACCTGGTCCTGACCAGCCGTCGCGGCCTGGCCGCCGAGGGTGCGCGGGAACTGGCGGACGAGCTGGTCGAGTTGGGCGCCGCCGAGGTGGAGGTCGCCGCGTGCGACGCCGCCGACCGCGACGCCCTGGCGGAGCTGCTCGGCACCATCGCCGACCGCCGCCCGCTGACGGCGGTCGTGCACACGGCCGGCGTCCTGGACGACGGTGTGATCGGCTCCTTCACCCCGGAGCGGCTGGAGTCGGTGCTGCGCCCGAAGGTGGACGCCGCGTTCAACCTCCACGAGCTGACCCGCGACCTGGAGCTCAGCGCCTTCGTGCTGTTCTCCTCCGTCGCCGGTGTGATGGGCAGCGCCGGCCAGGGCAACTACGCCGCCGCCAACACCTTCCTGGACGCGCTGGCCGAGCACCGCCGCTCGCTCGGCCTGGCCGCGACCTCGCTGGCCTGGGGCCCGTGGGCCCGGTTCGGCGGCATGACCGCCGAGCTGGACGACGTCGACGTCAACCGGATGAACCGGGGCGGGCTGGCCGGTCTGTCGAGTGACGAGGGCCTGGAACTGTTCGACGCCGGCTGGGTGTCGGACCGGGCGCTGCTGGTGCCGATGCGGCTGGACCTGGCCGCTGTGCGGGCGCAGGCCCCGGCCGTGGGCGTGCCGCCGCTGATGCGGTCCCTGGTGCGATTCTCCTCGCGCCGGACGGCGCAGGCCACGACGGCCGAGACGGGTGCGCTGGCCCAGCGGCTCGTCGGCCTGGTGACCGAGGAGCGCCGCGCGCTGCTGCTGGAGCTGGTGCGCGGCCAGGTGGCCGGGGTGCTGGGCCACCAGGGTGCGTCGGCCGTCGAGCCGGAGCGGGCGTTCAAGGAGCTGGGCTTCGACTCGCTGACGGCGGTCGAGCTGCGCAACCAGCTGGGAACGGCGACGGGTCTGCGGCTGCCGGCGACGCTGGTCTTCGACTACCCGAACGCGGTGTCCGTCGCCGAGTTCCTGCTCGGTGAGGTGTTGGGCGAGGAGCCGGAGGTCGTCGAGCCGACGGCCGTCCGGACAGCCCTGGACGACGAGCCGATCGCGATCGTCGGCATGGCCTGCCGCTACCCGGGCGGGATCACCTCGCCGGAGGAGCTGTGGCAGTTCCTGCTGGCCGGCGGCGACGGAACCTCGCGCTTCCCGACCGACCGCGGCTGGAACGTCGAGGAGCAGTTCCTCGAGGACCCGGACCAGCCCGGCACCACGTACGCGCTGGCCGGTGGATTCCTGCACGAGGCCGCCGAGTTCGACCCCGCCTTCTTCGGGATCTCGCCGCACGAGGCCTTCGCCATGGACCCGCAGCAGCGCCTGCTGCTGGAGGCCTCCTGGGAGGCCTTCGAGCGGGCCGGCATCGACCCGGCGTCGGTGCGCGGCAGCCGGACCGGCGTGTTCGCCGGCGTGATGTACCACAACTACGCGGCACGGGTCACCGAGATCCCCGACGGTGTCGGCGGCTTCCTCGGCACCGGCAACTCCAGCAGCGTGGTGTCCGGGCGCGTCTCCTACACCTTCGGCCTCGAAGGCCCGGCGGTGACGGTCGACACGGCGTGCTCCTCCTCGCTGGTCACCCTGCACCTCGCGGCGCAGGCCCTGCGCCGCGGCGAGTGCACGCTCGCCCTCGCGGGCGGCGTCACCGTCATGCCGAACCCGGACACCTTCATCGACTTCGCCCTCCAGCGCGGCCTGGCCTCCGACGGCCGGATCAAGGCCTTCGCGGGCGCGGCCGACGGCACGTCCTGGTCGGAGGGTGTCGGCATGCTGCTCGTCGAGCGGCTCTCCGACGCGCGCCGTAACGGGCACAAGGTGCTTGCGGTGGTGCGGGGTTCGGCCGTCAACCAGGACGGTGCGTCCAACGGCCTCACCGCCCCGAACGGTCCCTCGCAGCAGCGGGTGATCCGCCAGGCGCTGGCCGACTCGGGTCTGACCACGGGCGACGTGGACGTGGTCGAGGCGCACGGGACGGGGACCCGACTGGGCGACCCGATCGAGGCGCAGGCGCTGCTGGCCACGTACGGCCAGGGGCGCGATGGCCGCGAGCCGCTCTGGCTGGGCTCGGTGAAGTCGAACCTCGGCCACACCCAGGCGGCCGCCGGTGCGGCGGGCATCATCAAGATGGTGATGGCGCTGCGCAACGGGGTGCTGCCGCAGACCCTGCACGTGGACGAGCCGACTCCGCACGTCGACTGGTCGGCGGGCGCGGTCGAGCTGCTGACGGAGGCGCGGGACTGGCCGGCGGTCGGACGTCCGCGCCGCGCGGCGGTGTCGTCCTTCGGCATCAGCGGCACCAACGCGCATGTGGTGCTGGAGCAGGCGCCCGCCGAGAAGGCCGTCCAGGCCGGCGAGGTGACGGTCGACGCTCCGGTGTCCTGGGTGCTGTCGGGCAAGTCCGAGGCTGCGCTGCGGGACCAGGCCGCGCGCCTGGCGTCCTTCGTCGGGGAGCGGGCGGAGCTTTCGCTCTCGGATGTCGGGTACTCGCTGGCGGTGTCGCGCTCCCGCTTCGAGCACCGGGCGGTCGTCTCCGGTACGGACCGGGACGAACTGCTGGCGGGCCTCGCGGCGGTGGCCGCCGGGGACGCCGCCGGGGCGGTCGCCTCGGTCGGCGGGCTCGCGTTCCTGTTCACGGGGCAGGGGAGCCAGCGGGCGGGGATGGGGCGTGAGCTGTACGAAGCTTTCCCGATCTTTGCCGCCGCCTTCGATGAGGTGTGTGCCCGCTTTGAATTCCCGTTGAAGGACGTGGTGTTCGAGGCTTCGGAGCTGCTGGATCAGACCGCCTACACGCAGGCGGCGCTGTTCGCTATCGAGGTCGCACTGTTCCGCCTGGTGGAGTCCTGGGGTCTGAAGCCCGACTTCCTGGTGGGCCACTCCGTGGGTGAGATCGCTGCCGCCCACGTGGCAGGTGTGCTGTCGCTGGAGGATGCGGCGAAGCTGGTGGCCGCGCGTGGCCGGCTGATGCAGGCGCTGCCGTCCGGTGGTGCGATGGCGGCGATCCAGGCGACCGAGGCGGAGGTGCTGCCGCTGCTGGCGGGCCGTGAGGCGGAGATCGCCGTGGCGGCGGTCAACGGGCCTTCCTCGGTGGTGGTTTCGGGTGACGAGGCCGCGGTGCTTGAGGTGCTGGAGCACTGGAAGGCGCAGGGTCGTAAGGGTCGTCAGCTGCGGGTGAGTCACGCGTTCCACTCGCCGCGGATGGAGCCGATGCTGGCCGAATTCCGTTCGGTCGCCTCCACGTTGAGCTACTCCGAGCCGAAGCTCGCGGTGGTCTCCAACGTGACCGGTGAACTCGCCACCGAGCTGACGTCGCCCGAGTACTGGGTGCGTCACGTCCGCCAGGCTGTGCGCTTCGCCGACGGCATCGCCCACCTCGCCGCTCAGGGCGTCACCAAGTTCCTGGAGCTGGGCCCGGACGGCACCCTGTCGGCTCTGGCGCAGGAGATCACGGACGGCCACTTCGCCCCGGTCCTGCGCAAGGACCGCCCGGAGGCGCTGTCCTTCACCCAGGCCGTCACCGGCCTGCACACCCGGGGCACGGCGCTCGACTGGGACGGCGTCTTCGCTGGTCGCGGCGCGCGCCGCATCGACCTGCCGACGTACGCCTTCCAGCACCAGCACTACTGGCTGCGCGCGACCGCCGCGGCCGGCGACGCGACGAGCCTGGGCCTCGGGAAGACCGGTCACCCGCTGCTGGGTGCGGCGATCGCTCTGCCGGATTCGGACGGCGTCCTGCTGACGGGCCGCCTGTCGCTCCAGTCGCACGCCTGGCTTGCTGATCACGCGGTGTCGGGTTCGGTCCTGGTGCCGGGCACGGGTCTGCTGGAGCTGGCGATCCACGCCGGCGACCAGGTCGGCTGTGGCCAGGTCGAGGAGCTGATGCTCCAGGCCCCGCTCGTCCTGCCCGAGCAGGGCGGCATCGCCCTGCGGGTCTCCGTGGAGGCGGCCGGCGCCGACGGACTCCGTCCGGTCGCGGTCTACTCCCGGCCGGACAGCGCCGAGAACGACGAGCCGTGGACGCGGCACGCGGCCGGCCTCCTGGCGGCCGGTGCCGCCGAGCCGGCGTTCGACCTGTCGGTGTGGCCGCCGAAGGGCGCCCAGCCGGTCGAGGTGGAGGACCTGTACGAGGGTCTGGCCGCCGGTGGTCTGGTCTACGGTCCGGTGTTCCGGGGCCTGCGCGCCGCCTGGCGTGCCGATGACGCCGTCTTCGCGGAGATCGTGCTGCCCGAGGGCGTGTCGGTCGACGGTTTCGGTCTTCACCCGGCGCTGTTGGACGCCGCGCTGCACGCCGTGGCCCTGGGCGAGTTCGTGGACACGGCCACCGCCGAGGGCTCGTGGCTGCCGTTCGCCTGGAGCGGGGTGTCCCTGTACGCCACCGGCGCGTCCGTCCTGCGGGTGAAGCTGTCTCCCGCCGGCACGGACGCGGTGTCCATCGCGACCGCCGACGAGACCGGCTCCCCGGTCGCCGCCGTCGCGTCGATGGCCCTGCGTCCGCTCGCCGCTCAGCAGTCGGCGGGCCGCGACACGGCACACGAGGCGTTGTTCGGGCTGGACTGGTCGGTGCTGGCGCTGCCGGCGGCCGGGGCCGGTTCGTGGGCGGTGCTGGGTGCGGCGGAGGGTGTCTTCGCCGGTGGCACTGGGTACGCGGGTCTGGCGGAGTTGGCCGCTGCCGGTTCGGTGCCGGAGGTGGTGTTCGCGCCGGTCGCGTCGTCCGAGGGCGTTGACGTGGTGGGTGCTGCTCACCGGTCGGCGCTGGAGGCGCTGGAGCTGGTGCAGGGCTGGCTGGCGGAGGAGCGTTTCGCCGATTCCCGTCTGGTGTTCGTCACCCGTGGCGCGCTGGGCGATGACCTGGCCGGTGCTCCGGTGTGGGGTCTGGTGCGGACGGCGCAGTCGGAGAACCCGGGCCGGTTCGTGCTGGTGGACGCCGACGAGTCGGTGACCCCGGGGCTGCTCTGGTCCGTCCTCGGCTCGGACGAGACGGAAGCGGTGGTGCGCGACGGCGAGATCGTCGTCTCGCGGCTGGTCCGCGCCTCCCAGGCGAACGCGGCCGAGGTCGCTCTCGCCGAGGGCGGGACGGTGCTGGTCACCGGCGGTACGGGCGCGCTGGGTTCGCTGGTGGCCCGTCACCTGGTCACCGAGCACGGCGTCCGCCGCCTCGTTCTGACCAGCCGTCGCGGCCTGGCCGCCGAGGGTGCGCGGGAACTGGCGGACAAGCTGGTCGAGTTGGGCGCGGCCGAGGTGGAGGTCGCCGCGTGCGACGCCGCCGACCGAGAGGCGCTCGCCGCCCTGCTGGCCGCAGTCCCCGCCGGGCACCCGCTCACCGCGGTCGTGCACACGGCCGGTGTGCTGGACGACGGCGTGATCGGCTCGCTCACGCCTGAGCGGCTGGAGTCGGTGCTGCGTCCGAAGGTGGACGCGGCTCACAACCTGCACGAGCTGACCCGCGAGCTGGACCTGTCGGCGTTCGTGCTGTTTTCCTCCGTCGCCGGTGTGATGGGCAGCCCTGGTCAGGGCAACTACGCCGCCGCCAACACCTTCCTGGACGCGCTGGCGGAACACCGCCGCTCGCAGGGCCTGGCCGCGACCTCGCTGGCCTGGGGCGCCTGGGAGCAGAGCGGCATGGCCGGCGACCTCGGGGACACCAACCTCAACCGGATGAACCGGGGTGGGCTGGCCGGTCTGTCGAGTGACGAGGGCCTGGAGCTGTTCGACGCCGGCTGGGTGTCGGACCGGGCGCTGCTGGTGCCGATGCGGCTGGACCTGGCCGCTGTGCGGGCGCAGGCCCCGGCCGTGGGCGTGCCGCCGCTGATGCGGTCCCTGGTGCGGGTCTCCTCGCGCCGGGCAGCCCAGGCGGCGACGGCGGAGACGGGCGCGCTGGCCCAGCGGCTGGCGGGCCTGTCGGCCGAGGAGCGGCGGGCGCTGCTGCTGGAGCTGGTGCGCGGCCAGGTGGCCGGGGTGCTGGGCCACCAGGGCGCGTCGGCCGTCGAGCCGGAGCGGGCGTTCAAGGAGCTGGGCTTCGACTCGCTGACGGCGGTCGAGCTGCGCAACCAGCTGGGGACGGCGACCGGTCTGCGGCTGCCGGCGACGCTGGTCTTCGACTACCCGAACGCGGTGTCCGTCGCCGAGTTCCTGCTCGGTGAGGTGCTGGGCGAGGAGCCCGAGGTCGTCGAGCCGACGGCCGTCCGGACAGCCCTGGACGACGAGCCGATCGCGATCGTCGGCATGGCCTGCCGCTACCCGGGCGGGATCACCTCGCCGGAAGGGCTGTGGCAGTTCCTGCTGGCCGGCGGCGACGGCATCGTGCCGTTCCCGGCCGACCGCGGCTGGGACCTGGACGGCCTGTTCGACGGTGACACCGACCGTCCCGCGTCCGACTACCTCCTGGAGGGCGGCTTCCTCCAGCAGGCGGCCGACTTCGACCCGACCTTCTTCGGGATCTCGCCGCGCGAGGCGCTCGCCATGGACCCGCAGCAGCGCCTGCTGCTGGAGGCCTCCTGGGAGACCTTCGAGCGGGCCGGCATCGACCCGGCCTCCGTGCGCGGCAGCCAGACCGGCGTGTTCGCCGGCGTGATGTACCACAACTGGGCCTCCCGGCTCACCGAGATCCCGGAGGAGCTGGCCGGCTTCCTCGGCAACGGCAGCGCGAGCAGCGTGGTGTCCGGTCGCGTCTCGTACACCTTCGGCTTCGAGGGCCCGGCGGTGACCGTCGACACGGCGTGCTCCTCCTCGCTGGTCGCGCTCCAGATGGCGACCCAGTCGCTGCGGCGCGGCGACTGCTCGATGGCCCTGGTCGGCGGTGTGACGGTCATGTCCACCCCGGACACCTTCGCCGGCTTCGCCCTCCAGCGTGGCCTGGCGCTGAACGGCCGCTGCAAGCCCTTCGCGGGTGCGGCCGACGGTACCGGCTGGTCGGAGGGTGTCGGCATGCTGCTCGTCGAGCGGCTGTCGGACGCGCAGCGCAACGGGCACAAGGTGCTTGCGGTGGTGCGGGGTTCGGCGGTGAACCAGGACGGCGCGTCGAACGGTCTGACCGCGCCGAACGGTCCCTCGCAGCAGCGGGTGATCCGCCAGGCCCTGGCCGACGCGGGCCTGTCCACGGGCGACGTGGACGTGGTCGAGGCGCACGGCACCGGCACCACGCTCGGTGACCCGATCG
Organism: Streptomyces sp. CBMA156; assembly: GCF_014596515.1. Classification (GTDB taxonomy): domain Bacteria; phylum Actinomycetota; class Actinomycetes; order Streptomycetales; family Streptomycetaceae; genus Kitasatospora. Next base: position 18,929 of record NZ_MSJQ01000055.1, on the reverse strand, counting down.
AGGCCCAGGCCCTGATCGCCACGTACGGGCAGGGCCGCGAGGAGGGCGAGCCGCTCTGGCTGGGCTCGGTGAAGTCCAACCTCGGCCACACCCAGGCCGCGGCCGGCGTCGCGGGCATCATCAAGATGGTGATGGCGCTGCGCAACGGTGTGCTGCCGCAGACCCTGCACGTGGACGAGCCGACCCCGCACGTCGACTGGTCGGCGGGCGCGGTCGAGCTGCTCACGGAGGCGCGGGACTGGCCGGAGCTCGGGCGTCCGCGCCGGGCGGCGGTGTCGTCCTTCGGCATCAGCGGCACCAACGCGCACGTGATCCTGGAGCAGGCGCCCGCCGAGAAGGCCGTCCAAGCCGATGGGGCGACGGTTGCTGCCCCTGTCGCGTGGGTGGTGTCGGGCAAGTCGGAGGCGGCGCTGCGCGACCAGGCCGCGAGCCTGGCTTCCTTTGTCGGGGGACGGCCGGAGTTGTCGCCGGTGGACGTCGGCTTCTCGCTGGCGGTGTCGCGGGCTCGCTTCGACCACCGTGCGGTGGTGTCGGGTTCGAGCCGGGACGAGCTGCTGGCGGGCCTCGCGGGTCTGGCGGCTGGTGAGTCGGGTGCGGAGACCGCGGCCTACGGGAAGCTGGCGTTCCTGTTCACGGGGCAGGGCAGCCAGCGGACGGGGATGGGGCGTGAGCTGTACGCGGCGTTCCCGGTGTTCGCCGCCGCCTTCGACGAGGTGTGTGCCAGGTTCGAATTCCCGTTGAAGGACGTGGTGTTCGAGGCTTCGGAGCTGCTGGATCAGACCGCGTACACACAGGCGGCGCTGTTCGCGATCGAGGTCGCACTGTTCCGTCTGGTGGAGTCGTGGGGCTTGAAGCCCGACTTCCTGGTGGGTCACTCGGTCGGTGAGATCGCTGCTGCGCATGTCGCGGGTGTGTTGTCCCTGGAGGATGCGGCGAAGCTGGTCGAGGCGCGTGGCCGTCTGATGCAGGCGCTGCCCGTCGGTGGTGCGATGGCTGCCGTTGAGGCGACCGAGGCGGAGGTGCTGCCGCTGCTGGTGGGCCGCGAGGCGGAGATCGCCGTCGCTGCGGTCAACGGTCCTTCCTCGGTGGTGGTTTCGGGTGACGAGGCAGCGGTGCTGGAGGTGCTGGAGCACTGGAAGGCGCAGGGCCGCAAGGGTCGTCAGCTGCGGGTGAGCCACGCGTTCCACTCGCCGCGGATGGAGCCAATGCTGGCCGAGTTCCGCGCGGTGGCGTCCGAACTCACCTACTCGGAGCCGAAGTTCGCCGTCGTCTCCAACGTCACGGGTGAACTCGCCACCGAGCTGACGTCCCCCGAGTACTGGGTGCGCCACGTCCGTGAGGCGGTCCGATTCGCCGACGGCATCACCTACCTGGCGGCCCAGGGCGTCACCAGGTTCCTGGAGCTGGGCCCCGACGGCACCCTGTCGGCCCTGGCCCAGGGCGTCCTGGCCGACGCCGAGGACTCGGTGTTCGCCCCGGTCCTGCGCAAGGACCGCCCGGAGGCGCTGTCCTTCACCCAGGCCGTCACCGGGCTGCACGCCCGTGGCGTCGTCCTGGACTGGGACGCGGTGTTCGCCGGTCGCGGCGCGAGCCGGGTCGACCTGCCGACCTACGCCTTCCAGCACGAGCACTTCTGGCTGAAGGCCACGTCCTCCACCGCGGGCGACGCGAGCCGGCTGGGCCAGGCCGTGACGGGGCACCCGCTGCTGGGTGCGGCGATCGCTCTGCCGGACTCGGACGGCGTGCTGCTGACGGGCCGGGTGTCCGTCCAGACACACCCGTGGCTTGCCGACCACGCAGTGTCGGGTTCGGTGCTGGTGCCGGGTACGGGTCTGCTGGAGCTGGCGATCCACGCCGGCGACCAGGTGGGCTTCGGCCGGGTCGAGGAACTGACCATCCAGGCCCCGCTCGTTCTGCCCGAGCAGGGCGGAGTCGCCCTGCGGGTGTCCGTGGAGGCGGCCGACGCCGACGGTTCCCGTCCGGTGGCGGTCTACTCCCGCCCGGACGACGCGGCAGCTACGGAGCCGTGGACGCGGCACGCGGTCGGCTTCCTGGCGGCCGGCGCCACTGAGCCGGCGTTCGACCTGTCGGTGTGGCCCCCGAAGGGCGCCGAGTCCGTGGACGTCGAGGACCTGTACGAGGGCCTCGCCGCCACCGGCCTGGCGTACGGACCGGTGTTCCAGGGCCTGCGGGCCGCTTGGCGTGCCGAGGATGCCGTCTTCGCGGAGATCGCGCTGCCCGAGGACACGTCGGTCGACGGCTTCGGTCTTCACCCGGCGCTGCTGGATGCCGCGTTGCACGGCATCGCGCTGGGCGACTTCCTGGCGGAGTCGGAGTCCGCGCGGCTGCCGTTCTCGTGGAACGGGGTCTCGCTGTACGCCACGGGCGCGTCCGTCCTGCGGGTGAAGGTGTCGTCGGCGGGTACGGACGCGGTGACGCTGTCGGTGGCCGACTCCTCGGGTGCCCCGGTCGCGGCTGTCGGTTCGCTGATGCTGCGGCCGGTGGATGCGGGTCAACTGGCTTCCGCGCGGCGGGCGTTCCATGAGGCGTTGTTCCAGCTGGAGTGGTCGGAGCTTGTGGTTCCGGAGTCGGTCCAGGCTTCGTGGAGTGTGCTGGAGTCGGGTGCGGGTCTGGCGGAGCTGGCTGCGGCCGGGTCGGTGCCGGAGCTGGTGTTCGTGCCGGTGGCGCCGTTCGAGGGCGACGGCGTGGTGGGTGCTGCTCACCGCGCGGCCCGGGAGGCGCTGGAGCTGGTGCAGGGCTGGCTGGGGGAGGAGCGTTTCGCCGACTCCCGTCTGGTGTTCGTGACGCGCGGTGCGCTGGCCGAGGATCTCGTCAACGCCCCCGTCTGGGGTCTGGTGCGTTCGGCTCAGGCGGAGAACCCGGAGCGGCTCGTGCTCCTGGACGTCGAGGACGGGGTGCCGGCCTGGGAGCGGCTGGCGGCGGTGGCACTGTCCGGTGAGCCGGAGGCGGTGCTGGGCGACGGCAAGGTTGTGGTGCCGCGTCTGACCAGGACGCCGGTCGTCGAGGGCGGGTTCGAGCTGGACGAGGCCGGGACGGTGCTGGTCACCGGCGGTACGGGCGCGCTGGGTTCGCTGGTCGCCCGTCATCTGGTCGCCGAGCACGGTGTCCGCCACCTCATTCTGACCAGTCGTCGTGGCCTGGCCGCTGAGGGTGCGCAGGAGTTGGCGGATGAGCTGATGGGTCTGGGCGCCGTCGCGGTGGAGATCGCCGCGTGCGATGCCGCCGACTGTGACGCCCTGGAGAAGCTGATCTCGGCCGTCCCGGCCGAGCACCCGCTCACCGCGGTTGTTCACACGGCCGGTGTGCTGGACGACGGCGTCATCGACTCGCTCACTCCGGAGCGGTTGGAGGCGGTGCTGCGTCCGAAGGTGGACGCGGCGTTCAACCTGCACGAGCTGACCCGCGAGCTGGATCTCAAGGCGTTCGTGCTGTTCTCTTCCGCGGCCGGTGTGCTCGGTAACCCGGGTCAGGCGAACTACGCGGCGGCGAACACCTTCCTGGACGCCCTGGCGGCCCACCGCCACACCCTGGGTCTGCCGGCGACGTCGCTGGCCTGGGGTGCGTGGGAGCAGAGCGGTGGCATGGCGGGTGGTCTCACGGAGGCCGACCGCCGCCGCCACGACGGTCTCTCGGACGCCGAGGGCCTCGCTCTGCTCGATGCCGCCTGGACCTCAGGACAGGCACTCCTCGTGCCCGTCCGCCTGGACCTGGCCGGCATCCGCCAGCAGGCCGCCACGGCCGGTGTCCCGCCACTGCTGCGGGCCCTCGTCCGCACCCCCGCCCGCCGCGCCGCGGCCGGGGAGCAGACGGGGACGGCGGGCACGGAGACCCTCGCGGAGCGTCTGGCCGGCCTGGCGCCGGAGGAGCGGCGGGCCCTGCTGCTCGACCTCGTCCGGTCCCACACCGCGGCCGTCCTCGGCTTCGCGGGAGCGGACGACATCGACCCGAAGCGCGGCTTCCTGGAGCTGGGCGTCGACTCGCTCACCGCCATCGAGCTGCGCAACGGGCTCGGCAAGGCGACCGGACTGCGCCTCCCGGCGACGCTGATCTTCGACTACCCGGCCCCGGCCGGTGTGGCCGACTACCTGGCGGCGGAGCTCGGCACGGCGACGGACGAGACGGCGGCCCAGTCCGTCCACTCGGAACTCGACAAGCTGGAGTCGCTGCTGGCCGCGATCGCGGGCGGTTCCGACACCGGTACCGACGAGCGCTCCGGAATCACCGCCCGACTGCGGGCCGTGATGTCGCGGTGGACCGGAGCCCAGGCCGAGGCGGACGGCACGGACGAGGCCGACTCCCTGGAGTCGGTGACCGCGGACGAGCTGTTCGACCTCCTCGACAACGAGCTCGGCCAGTGAGCCCGCAGCCGCCCGTACCCACGCCCGCCGCAGCCCCTGCCGTAGCCCTCACAGTGGAGTGACCCCAGTGTCGAACGAAGAGAAGTTGGTCGACTACCTCAAGCGGGCGACGGCCGACCTGCGCGAGACCCGCCGCCGTCTGCGCGAGGCGGAGGACAAGGACCGCGAGCCCATCGCGATCATCGGCATGGCCTGCCGCTACCCGGGCGGCGTGACCACGCCCGAGGGGCTGTGGCAGCTGGTGGCCGACGGCGCCGACGGCATCAGCGAGGTCCCGGCCGAGCGCGGCTGGGACCTGGCGGCCCTGACCTTCGAGGAGGGCGAGGGCGAGGACGGCCCCGTCGGGACACGCGTTCCGCAGGGCGGATTCCTGCACAGCGCGGGGGAGTTCGACCCGTACTTCTTCCGGATCTCGCCGCGCGAGGCGCTCGCCATGGACCCCCAGCAGCGGCTGCTGCTGGAGGCCTCCTGGGAGGCCTTCGAGCGGGCCGGCATCGACCCGGAGTCGGTGCGCGGCAGCAAGACCGGCGTGTTCGCGGGCCTGATGAACAACACCGACTACACGCCGTCCCCCGCGCAGGAAGGCCTCCCCGAGGGGATCGAGGGCTTCCTCGGCACCGGTGGCTCCGGCAGCGTGGCGTCCGGCCGCGTCTCGTACACCCTGGGCCTCGAAGGCCCGGCGGTGACGGTCGACACGGCCTGCTCCTCCTCCCTGGTCACCCTGCACCTGGCCGCGCAGGCCCTGCGCAACGGCGACTGCACGCTCGCCCTCGCGGGCGGCGCGACCGTCATGGCCACGCCCGGCACCTACCTGGAGTTCACGCGGCAGCGGGGCCTCGCCCTCGACGGCCGCTGCAAGGCCTTCGCGGACGCGGCCGACGGCACCGGCTTCTCCGAGGGCGTCGGAATGCTCCTGCTGGAGCGGCTGTCCGACGCGCGCCGCAACGGGCACAAGGTGCTTGCGGTGGTACGGGGTTCGGCCGTCAACCAGGACGGTGCGAGCAGCGGCCTGACCGCGCCGAACGGCCCGTCGCAGCAGCGGGTGATCCGGCAGGCGCTGACCAACGCGGGCCTGACCTCGGGCGACGTGGACCTGCTGGAGGCGCACGGCACCGGCACCACGCTCGGTGACCCGATCGAGGCGCAGGCGCTGCTGGCCACGTACGGCCAGGGGCGTGAGGGTGGCGAGCCGCTGTGGATCGGCTCGTTCAAGTCCAACGTCGGCCACACCCAGGCGGCGGCCGGCGCGGGCGGCATCATCAAGATGGTGATGGCGCTGCGCGAGGGCGTCATGCCGCAGACGCTGCACGTGGACCGGCCGTCGACCAAGGTCGACTGGTCGGCGGGCTCGGTCGAGCTGCTGACCGAGGGCCGGGACTGGCCGGAGCTTGGTCGTCCGCGCCGTGCGGCGGTGTCGTCGTTCGGGATCAGCGGGACCAACGCGCACGTGATCCTGGAGCAGGCCCCCGAGGAGGAGCCAGCGGAGGCCGTCGCGGTCACTGTCGACGCGCCTCTCGCGTGGGTGGTGTCGGGCAAGTCGGAGGCGGCGCTGCGGGCGCAGGCCGCGCGGCTGGCGGCGTTCGTGGGGGAGCGGCCGGAGCTGTCGCTCACGGACGTCGGGTACTCGCTGGCGGTGTCGCGGGCGCGCTTCGACCACCGTGCGGTGGTGTCGGGTGCGAGCCGGGGCGAGCTGCTGGCCGGGCTGGCAGGTCTGGCGGGTGGCGAGGTGTCCGGCGCTTCGGTGAGCCGTGGCAAGCTCGCGTTCCTGTTCACGGGGCAGGGGAGTCAGCGGGCCGGGATGGGGCGTGAGCTGTACGAGGCCTTCCCGGTCTTTGCCGCCGCCTTTGATGAGGTGTGTGCCCGCTTCGAATTCCCGTTGAGGGGCGTGGTGTTCGAGGCTTCGGAGCTGCTGGACCAGACCGCGTACACGCAGGCGGCGCTGTTCGCCGTTGAGGTTTCGCTGTTCCGTCTGGTCGAGTCGTGGGGCTTGAAGCCCGACTTCCTGGTCGGCCACTCCGTGGGTGAGATCGCCGCTGCGCACGTCGCCGGGGTCCTTTCCCTGGGCGACGCCGCGAAGTTGGTCGAGGCCCGAGGGCGCCTGATGCAGGCGCTGCCCGTCGGTGGTGCGATGGCTGCCGTCGAGGCGACCGAGGCGGAGGTGCTGCCGCTGCTTGCGGGCCGGGAAGCCGAGATCGCCGTCGCGGCGGTCAACGGGCCGACGTCGGTGGTGGTTTCGGGTGAAGAGGCCGCGGTCCTTGAGGTGCTGGAGCACTGGAAGGCCGAGGGGCGTCGGGGTCGTCAGCTGCGGGTGAGTCACGCGTTCCACTCGCCGCGCATGGAACCGATGCTGGCCGAGTTCCGCGCGGTCGCGTCCGAACTCACCTACGCCGAGCCGAAGTTCGCCGTCGTCTCCAATGTCACCGGTGAGCTGGCGACCGAGCTGACGTCGCCCGAGTACTGGGTGCGCCACGTCCGCCAGGCTGTTCGCTTCGCCGATGGCATTGCGCACCTGGCCGCCGAGGGTGTCACGAGGTTCCTGGAGCTGGGTCCGGACGGCACCCTGTCGGCGCTGGCTCAGGAGATCACGGACGGCCACTTCGCTCCCGTCCTGCGCAAGGACCGCCCAGAGGCACTGTCCTTCACCCAGGCCGTCACCGGCCTCAACGCGTACGGCTCCGAACTCGACTGGGACGCGGTGTTCGCGGGTCGCGGCGCGAGCCGTGTCGACCTGCCGACCTACGCCTTCCAGTACGAGAACTACTGGCTGGACCTGCCCAACATCGCGGGTGACGCCGTCAGCCTCGGCCTCGGGAAGACTGTTCACCCGTTGCTCGGTGCGGCGATCGCCCTGCCGGAGTCGGACGGTGTCCTGCTGACGGGCCGCCTGTCCCTTCAGTCGCACGCGTGGCTTGCTGATCACGCGGTGTCGGGTTCGGTGCTGGTGCCGGGCACGGGTCTGCTGGAACTGGCGATTCATGCCGGTGACCAGGTGGGCTTCGGTCAGGTCGAGGAGCTGATGCTCCAGGCTCCGCTCGTCCTGCCCGAGCAGGGGGGTATCGCCCTGCGGGTGTCCGTGGAGGCGGCCGGCACGGACGGTCTGCGTCCGGTGGCGGTCTACTCCCGTCCGGACGACGCCGAGGCCGATGAGCCGTGGGTCCGTCACGCGTCGGGTCTGCTGTCCGATGCCGCGCCCGCGGCGCCGGAGGGCCTGTCGGTGTGGCCGCCGAAGGGCGCCGAGTCCGTGGACGTCGAGGACCTGTACGAGGGCCTCGCCGCCACCGGCCTGGCGTACGGACCGGTGTTCCAGGGCTTGCGCGCCGCCTGGCGTGCCGAGGATGCCGTCTTCGCGGAGATCGCGCTGCCCGAGGACACGTCGGTCGACGGTTTCGGTGTCCACCCGGCGCTGCTGGATGCCGCGTTGCATGGCATCGCCCTGGGCGGTTTCGTCACCGAGCAGGACAGCGCGCACCTTCCGTTCTCCTGGAGCGGTGTCTCCCTCCACGCCACCGGCGCCTCGGTGCTGCGTGTGAAGCTGGCCCCGGCCGGCACGGACGCCGTTTCGATCGTCGCCGCCGACGAGACCGGCGCCTCCGTCGCCACCATCGGTTCGCTGATGCTGCGGCCGGTGGATGCGGGTCAACTGGCTTCCGCGCGGCGGGCGTTCCACGAGGCGTTGTTCCAGTTGGAGTGGTCGGAGCTTGTGGTTCCGGAGTCGGTCCAGGCTTCGTGGAGTGTGCTGGAGTCGGGTGCGGGTCTGGCGGAGCTGGCTGCGGCCGGTTCGGTTCCGGAGCTGGTGTTCGTGCCGGTGGCGCCGTTCGAGGGCGTTGACGTGGTGGGTGCTGCCCACCGGTCGGCGCTGGAGGCGCTGGCGCTGGTGCAGGGCTGGCTGGGGGAGGAGCGTTTCGCCGACTCCCGTCTGGTGTTCGTGACGCGCGGTGCGCTGGCCGAGGATCTCGTCAACGCCCCCGTCTGGGGTCTGGTGCGTTCGGCTCAGGCGGAGAACCCGGAGCGGTTCGTGCTCCTGGACGTCGAGGAGGGCGTGCCGGCCTGGGAGCGGCTGGCGGCGGTGGCACTGTCCGGTGAGCCGGAGGCGGTGCTGCGCGACGGCAAGGTCGTGGCGCCGCGTCTGACCAGGACGCCGGTCGCCGAGGGCGAGGTCGTTCTCGCCGAGGGCGGCACGGTGCTGGTCACCGGTGGTACGGGCGCGCTCGGCTCGCTCGTCGCCCGTCACCTGGTGACGGAGCACGGCGTCCGCCGCCTCATTCTGACCAGCCGTCGCGGCCTCGCCGCCGAGGGCGCGCAGGAGCTGGCCGACAAGCTGGTCGAGTTGGGCGCCGCCTCGGTCGAGATCGCGGCCTGCGACGCCGCCGACCGTGAGGCGCTCGCTGCCCTCCTGGCCACCATCCCGGCCGAGCACCCGCTCACCGCGGTTGTTCACACGGCCGGTGTGCTGGACGACGGCGTGGTCGGTTCGCTGACCCCGGAGCGGTTGGAGGCGGTGCTGCGTCCGAAGGTGGACGCCGCCCACAACCTGCACGAGCTGACCCGGGACCTGGACCTCAGCGCCTTCGTGCTGTTCTCTTCCGCGGCCGGTGTGCTCGGTAACCCGGGTCAGGCGAACTACGCGGCGGCGAACACCTTCCTGGACGCCCTGGCCGCCCACCGCCACACCCTGGGCCTGCCCGCCACCTCGCTGGCCTGGGGTGCGTGGGAGCAGAGCGGCGGTATGGCGGGTGGTCTCACCGAGGCCGACCGTCGCCGCCACGACGGCCTCTCGGACACTGAGGGCCTTGCTCTCCTCGATGCCGCCTGGACCTCAGGACAGGCACTCCTCGTGCCCGTCCGCCTGGACCTGGCCGCCATCCGCCAGCAGGCCGCCACAGCCGGTGTCCCGCCACTGCTGCGGGCCCTCGTCCGCACCCCCGCCCGCCGCGCCGCGGCCTCGGCGGCCTCGGCGGCCCGTGGCGAGTGGGCGCAGCAGTTGCTTGCTCTGGGTACCCCCGACGAGCGGCGTGCCTTCGCCCTCGCGCTGGTCAGGGCGCGGGTCGCGGCGGTGCTGGGCTTCCCGAACGCCGATGTGGTGGAGCCGGAGCGGGCGTTCAAGGAGATGGGCTTCGACTCGCTCACCGCCGTGGAGTTCCGCAACCAGCTCGGTGCGGCGACGGGTCTGCGGCTGCCGGCGACGCTGGTGTTCGACCACCCGAACGCGGTGGCGGTCGCGGACTTCGTCGTGGCCGAGGTCACCGGCGCCCATGCGGTGGTCGAGGTCGGTGCGCGGACCGCGACGGCCGCGGACGACGACCCGATCGTGATTGTCGGCATGGCCTGCCGCTACCCGGGCGGTGTGACCACGCCCGAGGGGCTGTGGCAGTTCCTGCTGGCGGGCGGCGACGGCATCGTGCCGTTCCCGGCCGACCGCGGCTGGGACCTGGAGCGGATCCTCGTCCCCGACCCGGAGCACCCCGAGGACGACTACGTCCTGGAGGGCGGCTTCCTCCAGCAGGCGGCCGAGTTCGACCCGACCTTCTTTGGTATCTCGCCGCGCGAGGCGCTGGCCATGGACCCGCAGCAGCGCCTGCTGCTGGAGGCGTCGTGGGAGGCCTTCGAGCGGGCGGGCATCGACCCGGCGTCGGTGCGCGGCAGCCGGACCGGCGTGTTCGCCGGTGTGATGTACCACAACTACGCGGCGCGGGTCACGGAGGTTCCGGAGGGGATCGAGGGCTTCCTCGGTACGGGCGGCTCCAGCAGCGTGGTGTCCGGGCGCGTCTCGTACACCTTCGGCTTCGAGGGCCCGGCGGTGACGGTCGACACGGCCTGCTCCTCCTCACTGGTGACTCTGCACCTGGCCGCGCAGGCCCTGCGCAACGGCGAGTGCACGCTGGCGCTCGCCGGTGGTGTGACGGTGATGCCGAACCCCGACACCTTCTCCAGCTTCGCCCTCCAGCGCGGACTGGCGCTGAACGGCCGCTGCAAGCCCTTCGCGGGCGCGGCCGACGGCACCGGCTGGTCGGAGGGTGTCGGCATGCTGCTCGTGGAGCGGCTGTCGGACGCGCAGCGCAACGGGCACAAGGTGCTTGCGGTGGTACGGGGTTCGGCGGTGAACCAGGACGGTGCGTCCAACGGCCTCACCGCGCCGAACGGTCCGTCGCAGCAGCGGGTGATCCGGCAGGCGCTGCTGGGCGCCGGGCTGTCCACGGGTGACGTGGACGTGGTGGAGGCGCACGGGACGGGGACCCGACTGGGCGACCCGATCGAGGCGCAGGCGCTGCTGGCCACGTACGGGCAGGGCCGCGAGGAGGGCGAGCCGCTCTGGCTCGGGTCGATCAAGTCCAACCTCGGCCACACCCAGGCCGCGGCCGGCGTCGCGGGCATCATCAAGATGGTGCTGGCGCTCCAGGAGGGCGTCCTCCCGCAGACGCTCTACGTGGACGAGCCGACCCCGCACGTCGACTGGTCGGCGGGCGCGGTCGAGCTACTCACGGAGGCGCGGGACTGGCCGGAGCTTGGTCGTCCGCGCCGGGCGGCGGTGTCGTCGTTCGGGATCAGCGGGACCAACGCGCACGTGATCCTGGAGCAGGCTCCCGCCGAGAAGGCCGTCCACGCTGACGAGGTGACGGTCGACGCGCCTGTCGCGTGGGTGGTGTCGGGCAAGTCGGAGGCGGCGCTCCGCGACCAGGCCGCGAACCTGGCGGCGTACCTGGGGGATCGGCCGGAGTTGTCGCCGGTGGACGTCGGTTTCTCGCTGGCGGTGTCGCGGGCGCGGTTCGACCACCGTGCGGTGGTGTCGGGTGCGAGCCGGGAGGAGCTGCTGGCGGGCCTCGCGGGCCTGGCGGGCGGTGAGATCTCCGGTGCGGCGGTGGGCCGTGGCAAGCTCGCGTTCCTGTTCACCGGGCAGGGCAGCCAGCGGACGGGGATGGGCCGGGAGCTGTACGACGCGTTCCCGACCTTTGCCGCCGCCTTTGATGAGGTGTGTGCCCGCTTTGAATTCCCGTTGAGGGACGTGGTTTTCGAGTCTTCGGAGCTGCTGGATCAGACCGCGTACACGCAGGCGGCGCTGTTCGCTGTCGAGGTGGCGCTGTTCCGCCTGGTCGAGTCCTGGGGCTTGAAGCCCGACTTCCTCGTTGGCCACTCCGTCGGTGAGATCGCCGCTGCCCACGTCGCGGGTGTGCTGTCCTTGGACGACGCCGCGAAGCTGGTCGAGGCCCGAGGCCGGCTGATGCAGGCCCTGCCTACGGGTGGTGCGATGGCCGCCATCGAGGCGACCGAGGCCGAGATCCTGCCCGTGTTGGCCGGCCGGGAGTCGGAGATCGCCGTGGCTGCGGTCAACGGGCCGACGTCGGTGGTGGTTTCGGGTGACGAGGCCGCGGTCCTTGAGGTGCTGGAGCACTGGAAGGCGCAGGGTCGTCGGGGCCGTCAGCTGCGGGTGAGTCACGCGTTCCACTCGCCGCGGATGGAGCCGATGCTGGCCGAGTTCCGCGCCGTGGCATCCGAACTCGCCTACTCCGAGCCGAAGTTCGCTGTCGTCTCCAACGTGACCGGCGAGCTGGCGACCGAGCTGACGTCCCCCGAGTACTGGGTGGGCCACGTCCGTGAGGCGGTCCGCTTCGCCGACGGCATCGCCCACCTGGCCGCCGAGGGCGTCACCAGGTTCCTGGAGCTGGGCCCCGACGGCACCCTGTCGGCTCTCGCCCAGGAGATCACCGAGGGCCACTTCGCTCCCGTTCTGCGCAAGGACCGCCCCGAGGCGCTGTCCTTCACCCAGGCCGTCACCGGCCTCCATGCCCGGGGCGTCGCCCTCGACTGGGAGGCCGTCTTCGCCGGTCGCGGCGCGCGCCGCATCGACCTGCCGACCTACGCCTTCCAGCACGAGCACTTCTGGCTCAAGGCGACTTCGTCCAGCGCCGGCGACGCCGCAGGTCTGGGCCAGGCCGCGACGGGGCACGCACTGCTCGGTGCGGCGATCGCTCTGCCGGATTCGGATGGCGTCCTGCTGACGGGCCGCCTGTCGCTCCAGTCGCACGCGTGGCTTGCTGATCACGCGGTGTCGGGTTCGGTGCTGGTGCCGGGTACGGGTCTGCTGGAGTTGGCGATTCATGCCGGTGACCAGGTGGGCTTCGGTCAGGTCGAGGAGCTGATGCTCCAGGCTCCGCTCGTCCTGCCCGAGCAGGGGGGTATCGCCCTGCGGGTGTCCGTGGAGGCGGCCGGCACGGACGGTCTGCGTCCGGTGGCGGTCTACTCCCGTCCGGACGGCGCTGAGAGCGATGAGCCGTGGGTCCGTCACGCGTCGGGTCTGTTGTCCGATGCCGCGCCCGCGGCGCCGGAGAGCCTGTCGGTGTGGCCGCCGAAGGACGCCCAGCCCGTCGACGTCGAGGACCTGTACGAGGGCCTTGCCGCCACCGGCCTGGCGTACGGCCCGGTGTTCCAGGGCCTGCGCGCCGCCTGGCGCGCCGAGGATGCCGTCTTCGCGGAGATCGCACTGCCCGAGGACACGCCGGTCGACGGCTTCGGTGTCCACCCGGCGCTGCTGGATGCCGCCCTGCACGGCATCGCCCTGGGCGGCTTCGTCACCGAGCAGGACAGCGCACACCTGCCGTTCTCCTGGAACGGTGTCTCCCTCCACGCCACCGGCGCCTCGGTCCTGCGCGTCAAGCTGGCCCCGGCCGGCACCGACGCGGTGTCCATCGTCGTCGCCGACGAGACCGGCGCCCCCGTCGCCACCATCGGCTCGCTGATGCTGCGCCCGGTGGACGCGGGCCAACTGGCTTCCGCACGGCGGGCGTTCCACGAGGCGATGTTCCAGCTGGAGTGGACGGCGTCGGCGCTGCCGACGGCCGAGGCCGCCACGTGGGCGGTGCTGGGTGCGGCGGAGGGCGTCTTCGCCGGTGGCACCACCTACGCCGGTCTGACGGAGGCGGCCGCTGCCGCCTTCGTGCCGAAGGTGCTGTTCGTGCCGGTGGCGCCGTTCGAGGGCGAGGACGTGGTGGGCGCCGCTCACCGCGCGGCCCAGGAGGCGCTGGCGCTGGTGCAGGCCTGGCTGGCGGAGGAGCGTTTCGCCGACTCCCGTCTGGTCTGGGTCACCCGCGGCGCGCTGGCCGATGACCTGGCCGGCGCCCCGCTCTGGGGCCTGGTGCGTTCCGCTCAGGCGGAGAACCCGGAGCGCTTCGTGCTCCTGGACGCCGACGAGTCGGTGACCTCGGAGCTGCTCTGGTCGGTCCTCGGCTCGGACGAGCCGGAGGCGGCGGTGCGCGGTGGCGAGATCGTGGTGCCGCGCCTGGTCCGTACACCGGTCGCCGAGGGCGGGTTCGAGCTGGACGCGGCCGGCACGGTGCTGGTCACCGGCGGAACGGGCGCGCTCGGCTCGCTCGTCGCCCGCCACCTGGTGACGGAGCACGGCGTCCGCCACCTCATCCTGACCAGTCGTCGCGGCCTGGCCGCCGAGGGTGCGCAGGAGTTGGCGGATGAGCTGATGGGTCTGGGTGCCGTCGCGGTGGAGATCGCCGCGTGCGACGCCGCCGACCGTGACGCCCTGGAGAAGCTGATCTCGGCCGTCCCGACGGAGCACCCGCTCACCGCGGTTGTTCACACCGCCGGTGTCCTGGACGACGGCGTCATCGACTCCCTCACCCCGGAGCGGTTGGAGGCGGTGCTGCGTCCGAAGGTGGACGCCGCCCACAACCTCCACGAGCTGACCCGCGAGCTGGACCTCAGCGCCTTCGTGCTGTTCTCTTCCGCGGCCGGTGTGCTCGGTAACCCGGGTCAGGCGAACTACGCGGCGGCGAACACCTTCCTGGATGCCCTGGCGGCCCACCGTCACAGCCTGGGCCTGGCGGCGACGTCGCTGGCCTGGGGCGCGTGGGAGCAGAGCGGTGGCATGGCGGGTGGTCTCACCGAGGCCGACCGTCGCCGCCACGACGGCCTCTCGGACACCGAGGGCCTCGCTCTGCTCGATGCCGCCTGGACCTCAGGACAGGCACTCCTCGTGCCCGTCCGCCTGGACCTGTCCGGCATCCGCCAGCAGGCAGCGACGGCCGGTGTCCCGCCGCTGCTGCGGGCCCTGGTCCGCACCCCCGCCCGCCGCGCCGCCCAGGCCGCGAGCGGTGGCGCGCAGAGCACCGTCCTCGACGGTCTGCTGGCGCTGCCGCGCGAGGAGCGCAGGCCGGCGATGCTGGAGCTGGTCCGTGGGCAGGTGGCCGCGGTGCTCGGGTTCGCGGGCATCGCCGAGGTGCCGGCCGACCGGGCGTTCCGGGAACTGGGCTTCGACTCGCTGACCGCCGTGGAGTTCCGCAACCAGCTCGGTGCGGCGGTCGGGCAGCGGCTGCCCGCGACCGTGGTGTTCGACCACCCGAACTCCGCGGACCTGGCCGACCACCTGCTGACCACCCTGCCCGGCGGCGACGACGCCGGGCGCAGCGTGGCCGAGGAGCTGGACGTCCTGGAGTCGCTGATCGCCGAGTCCGAGCCGGAGGGCGGTGACCGGCTCCGGGTGGTCACCCGGCTCCAGGCGCTGCTGGCCCGGCTGGGCGACGGCCGGGGCGCTGAGCCGGCCGACGGCGCCGCCGCGGTCACGGACGTGATCGACGACGCCGCCGACGACGACCTGTTCGACTTCATCGGCCGGGAGTTCGGCATCTCCTGACCCCCGCTTCCCCCACCCGAGGCCGGCCTCGACCCCCACCGAGGCCGGCCTCCCCTCCCTCAGCGCCGGTGACCCGTCACCCGGAGGAGCCAAGGCGCCGAGGGCTCAAGACCATCCGAGCGCACGAGCGCCACATCACCAGATCGCCGGACCGCCAGATCCGCTAGGAGAAGAGACATCACCATGTCCAACGAGGAGAAGCTCCGTCACTTCCTCAAGCAGGTCACGGCCGATCTGCACCAGACCCGCCAACGGCTCGGCGAGCTGGAGTCGAACGCCCACGAGCCGATCGCGATCGTCGGCATGGCCTGCCGCTTCCCGGGCGGGGTGCAGAACCCCGACGGGCTGTGGGAGATGGTGCGCGACGGCGTCGACGGGGTGACGGCGTTCCCGACCGACCGCGGCTGGGACATCGCCGGGCTCCAGGGCTCGGACGACGACGGCTACGGCTCCGACACGGTCTTCGGCGGGTTCCTGCACGACGCGGGGGAGTTCGACCCGGCGTTCTTCGGCATCTCGCCGCGTGAGGCGCTCGCCATGGAGCCGCAGCAGCGGCTGCTGCTGGAGGCGTCCTGGGAGGCCTTCGAGAACGCCGGGATCAGGCCCGCCGAGCTGCGCGGCAGCCGGACGGGCGTGTTCGCCGGGCTGATGAACAACACCGACTACCTCGCCCAGGCCCCGGCCCTGCCGGAGGGCGTCGGCGGCTTCCTCTCCACGGGGACGTCCGGCAGTGTCGCCTCCGGCCGGATCTCGTACACCTTCGGGCTGGTCGGCCCGTCGATGACGGTCGACACCGCCTGCTCGTCCTCGCTGGTGACGCTCCACCTGGCGGTGCAGGCGCTGCGCAAGGGCGAGTGCTCGATGGCGCTGGCCGGCGGTGCGACGGTGATGTGCGCGCCGGGCACGTTCATCGAGGTGAGCAAGCAGCAGGGGCTGGCGGCGGACGGGCGCTGCAAGGCGTTCGCCGAGGACGCGGACGGCGCGGGCTTCTCCGAGGGCGCCGGCATGCTGCTGCTGGAGCGGCTGTCCGACGCGCGGCGGGCCGGCCGGCGGATCCTCGGCCTGGTGCGCGGTACGGCGGTGAACCAGGACGGCGCCTCCAACGGGCTGACCTCCCCGCACGGTCCGTCCCAGCAGCGGGTCATCCTGGAGGCGCTGGCCGACGCCAGGCTCGCGCCCGAGCAGGTGGACGCGGTGGAGGCGCACGGCACCGGCACCTCGCTGGGCGACCCGATCGAGGCGCAGGCCGTGATCGCCACCTACGGGCAGGGCCGCGACCGGGCGAACCCGCTGTGGCTGGGCTCGTTCAAGTCGAACGTGGGCCACACCCAGGCGGCGGCCGGCGTCGGCGGCGTCATCAAGACGGTGCTGGCGATGCGCCACGGCGTGCTGCCGAAGACGCTGCACGCCGACGAGGTGACCACCAAGGTCGACTGGTCGGACGGCACGGTCGCGGTGCTCACCGAGTCCCGCCCCTGGCCGGAGACCGGCGAGCCGCGCCGCGCGGGCGTGTCCTCCTTCGGCGTGAGCGGCACCAACGCGCACGTCGTCCTGGAGCAGGCGCCGGAGGCGGAGCAGCAGGCCGAGCCGGGCACCGAGGAGCCCGCCGAGCCGGGTGCGGTGCCGGCCCGGGTGCTCCCGGCGCAGGCCGCGCCGTGGCTGCTGTCCGGGGCGTCCGAGCAGGCCCTGCGCGACCAGGCCGAGCGGCTGCGGGCGTACGTCGCGGCCCGGCCGGAGCTGGACCCGGCGGACGTGGCGCACGCGCTGCTCGCCGACCGCACCGTCTTCGACTACCGGGCCGCGGTGGTCTCGGCCGGCCGGGACGGGCTGCTGGCCGGTCTCGCGGCCGTCGCCGAGGGTCGGGACGCGGGCGAGGGCTCGGCGGTCGTGCGGGGCATGGCCCGTCCTGACCGCAAGGCCGTCTTCGTCTTCCCAGGCCAGGGCTCCCAGTGGCTCGGCATGGCGGCCGGGCTGCTCGGGTCCTCGCCGGTCTTCGCGGACGCGGTCGCCGAGTGCGACGCGGCCTTCGCCGAGTTCCTCGACTGGTCGGTGGCCGACGCGCTGCGCGGCGCCGAGGGCGCGCCGGACGCCGAACTCCTGGACGTGCTCCAGCCGATGCTGTTCACCACCATGGTGGCGCTGGCCGCGCTGTGGCGGGCCTGCGGCATCGAGCCGGCCGCGGTGGTGGGCCACTCGCAGGGCGAGGTCGCGGCCGCGTACGTGGCGGGCGCGCTCTCGCTGCGGGACGCGGCCAGGATCGTCGCGCTGCGCAGCAAGGCGCTCCTCGCGCTGATCGGCAAGGGCGCGATGGCCTCCGTGCTGGCGCCGGTGGAGCAGGTCCGCGCGCACATCGCCCCGTACGGCGACCGGCTGTCGGTCGCGGTGGTGAACGGGCCGGGCGCCTGCGTGGTGGCCGGGGTGCCGGACGCCGTGGACGAGTTCGTGGCCGCGATGGAGGCGGCGGAGATCCGGGTCCGCCGGGTGCCCGGGGCGCTCGGCGCCGGCCACTCCGCGCAGGTGGAGCCGCTGCGGGAGCGGATCCTCGCGGACCTCGCCCCGGTCGCGCCGCGGGCGGCGACGGTGCCGCTGTACTCGACGGTCACCGGCGAGCTGTTCGACACGGCCGCGATGGACGCCGAGTACTGGTACCTGAACATGCGCAGGACGGTGGAGTTCGACAGGACGGTCCGGAAGCTGCTGGCCACCGGGCACCGGCTGTTCGTCGAGGTCAGCCCGCACCCGGTGCTGACCGTCCCGCTGGGCGGCATCCTGGAGGACGTCGGCGGCGACGCCGCCGTCCTCGGCACGCTGCGCCGCGGCGAGGGTTCGGCGCCGCGCTTCGCGGCGGCCCTGGCCACCGCCCACGCGCACGGGGCCGAGCCGGACTGGTCCGCGGTGATCGCCCCGGGCCGTCCGGTGGAGCTGCCGACGTACGCGTTCCAGCGCCGCCGCTACTGGCTGGAGCCAGGACCGTACACCGGTGACGTCGCGTCGGCCGGCCTGGTGCCCGCCGACCACCCACTGCTGTCCGCCGCGATCGAGCGCGCGGACGGGGACGGGCTGCTGCTGACGGGCCGGCTCTCGTTGCAGACGCACGGCTGGCTGGCCGACCACGCGGCGCTCGACACGGTGCTGCTGCCCGGCACCGCCTTCGTCGAGTACGCGCTGTACGCGGGCACCCTGGTCGGCTGCGGGGCGCTGGAGGAGCTGACCTTCGAGGCCCCGCTGATCCTGCCGGAGCAGGGCGGCGTCGCGGTGCAGATCGCCGTCGGCGTGCCCGACGGGGCGGGCCGGCGCGGCATCGACGTGTACGGGCGCGTCGAGGGCGACGAGGACGAGCAGGTGTGGACCAGGCACGCGACCGGCTGGCTGGCCGGGGCGCCCGCGGCCGCCGGGTTCGACTTCACGGCCTGGCCGCCGCAGGGCGGTGAGCGGCTGCCCGTCGACGGCCTGTACGACGACTTCCACGCCGCGGGCATCGGCTACGGCCCGGCGTTCCAGGGCCTGCGCGCGGTGTGGCGGCGCGGCGAGGAGATCTTCGCCGAGATCGCCCTGCCGGAGGAGCTGCACACCGAGGCGGGCCGCTTCGGTGTCCACCCGGCGCTGCTCGACGCGGCCATGCACGCCGTCGCGGCGGGCTCGGTGGAGCCCGGCGGCGAGTCGGGCGGCGGGCTGTGGATGCCGTTCTCCTGGCGAGGCGTCAGCCGGTACGGGACCGGGGCGACCGCGCTGCGGGTGCGCTTCGCGCCGGTGCCGGGCGAGGAGGCGCTAGGCGCTGTCCTTGCAGGTGGCCGACGCCTCGGGGCGCCCGGTGGTGGCGGCCGAGGGCCTGGTGGTGCGGCAGGTGTCGGCGGAGCGGCTGAACGCGGCCGGTGCCCGGCACCACGAGTCCCTGTTCCGGCTGGAGTGGGTGC
>NZ_MSJQ01000054.1 GCF_014596515.1 Streptomyces sp. CBMA156 | reverse complement strand
ACGACGAGAAGATCACGGTGTACGTGTCCGCCGAGGAGCTCATGGACCTGGAGCACGCCCGGCTGGTGCTGCGCGGCGAGCACGGCCTCGCCGTGGACCGCGGGCGGATCGTCCGGGAGGCCATCGCGGTCGTCCTGGCGGACCTGGAGCAGCGTGGCGAGGCCTCGATCCTGGTCCGGCGGCTGCGCGGCCGGTAGACGGCGCGGCAGGGCGTGGCAGGGCGGCCGGCTGTTCGAGCCGGGCGTCGAGGGGGGCCGTGGGCCCGGAGCGGGGCCGGCGTGGGGAGACCGCCGGCCGGTGACAGGCCTCGGAGGGCTTCGGAGGGGCGCCGACAGGGCGTCGAGGGGCTCTGGCCGGGATCGGGCGGTGTCCCGGGGTTCCTGGTCGTGGCGGGCGTCGGAGGGCCGTTCCCGGGGTGTTGTGGGCCCTGTCGGCATGGCCGTGGCCGGTTCGGCAGGACGGGCGGGGGCCGTCGGGCGGGCGTGCGGGTCTCGTGCGGGTCCGGGGCTCTGGTGGGACGCGGAGGGCACGGAGGGCGCCGTACGGGCTCACAGGGCGGTCCTGGGGACGCCGGGAGGACGTCCGGGGCGCCGGTCGGGGGCACGGTGGGCGGCGTGTCGGGCGGCCCGGGAGCCGGGCCGAGGGCGGGGACGGGTGAAGATGGACCGTCATGCCCAGTACCGCCGAACCAGCCGCCACCGCCGAGAGCGCGACCGAGAACGAGTCGCGGGGCGGCTTCCGGGTACGGCTGGACAACTTCGAGGGCCCCTTCGACCTGCTGCTCAGCCTGATCGCCAAGCACAAGCTGGACGTCACCGAGGTGGCGCTGGCCACCGTCACGGACGAGTTCATGGCGCACATCCGGGCGATGGGCCCGGACTGGGACCTGGACGCGGCGACCGAGTTCCTGGTGGTCGCCGCCACCCTGCTCGATCTCAAGGCCGCCAGGCTGCTGCCCGTGGCGGAGGTCGAGGACGAGGCGGACCTGGCCCTGCTGGAGGCCCGTGACCTGCTGTTCGCACGGCTGCTCCAGTACCGGGCGTACAAGCGGGCGGCGGCGCTGTTCGGCGAACGCTGGGCGGCCGAACTGCTGCGCCGGCCCCGGACCGCGGCCCTGGAGCCCCGGCACGCGGAACTGCTGCCGGAGGTGGTCCTCGGCATCGGAACGGAGCGGTTCGCCCAGCTGGCGGCCAGGGCGATGGAGCCCAGGCCGGTGCCGGTCGTGTACGTGGACCACATCCACACCCCACCGGTGAGCGTGCGCGAGCAGGCCGGACTGGTGGTCGGGCTGCTCACCGAACTCGGCGAGGCCTCGTTCCGGCGGCTGGTCGAGGACGCGCCCGACGACCTGGTGGTGGTCGCGCGCTTCCTGGCGCTGCTGGAGCTGTACCGGGAGCGGGTGCTCGCCTTCGAGCAGCCGGAGGCGCTCGGCGAGCTGCTGGTGCGCTGGGTGGCCGAGGAGGGCCGGGACGCGGTCGAGGTGACGGACGAGTTCGACCGGCCGGCGGGCGAGGCCGGGGAAGAACCGGCGGGCGAGGACAGGGAAGAAGGCGGGCGGCGATGAGCGGCGGGAGCGAGGTCAGGCGGCGGTGAACGACGGGAACGAGGAGGCACCGCCGGTGCGGCGCCCGCTGGGGCTGCCGGGGCGGCCGCGGGCCGAGGAGTGGCTGGAGCCGGTCTTCGAGCTGCTCCCGGACCCGGTGGAGCCCGCCGGAGGGGGCGAGCCGGACTTGGGCGGGGAGGCGCTGGAGGCGCGTGTCGCGCACCGGAAGCTCGTGCACCAGAAGTCGGCCCCGTCGACTTCCGGTGCCGAGGAGGCCGCCGACGCCGGGCTGCGGGCCGAGCTGGAGGCCGTCCTGATGGTCGTCGACGAGCCGGTGGCGGAGGAGCGGCTGGCCGGGGTGCTGGGGCGGCCCCGGGCCGAGGTCGCGGCGGCGCTGCGTGAGCTGTCCGCCGAGTACACGGCCCAGGGCCGGGGTTTCGACCTGCGGCTGGTCGCGGGCGGCTGGCGGTTCTACAGCCGGGAGACCTGCTCCGAGGCCGTCGACCGCTTCCTCCTGGACGGCCGCCAGGCCCGGCTCACCCAGGCCGCGCTGGAGACCCTGGCGGTGGTCGCCTACCGGCAACCGGTGTCCAGATCGCGGGTTTCCGCCGTCCGCGGTGTGAACTGTGACGGCGTGATGCGTACCCTGGTACAGCGAGGACTGGTGGAAGAGGCCGGATCCGAGCCCGAAACAGGTGCGATCCTGTATCGGACGACGAACTACTTCCTGGAACGGATGGGGCTCCGCGGCCTGGACGAGCTGCCGGAGCTTGCTCCCTTCCTGCCCGAGGTCGACGACGTGGAAGCGGAGTCCCTGGAGGGCACGATGATCGCGGAGGCGGTCGCCGCCGCTGCCGCGCAGGCCGCGGACGGCAGTGGCGAGGCCGGTCGGGCCGGGCCCGATCGGTAGGGGGCGGTGAGGTCGGCCGAAACGACCGCACATCCCAGACGGAACGACGTACGGACACTTTGATGCGTAGCAGTGGCAACGGCAGGAACAGCAGCGGCGGCGGGAGCAGTCGCGGCGGACAGGGCGGGGGCCGGGGCGGCGGCTCCTACGGCGGCAGCGGCGGCAGTGGCCGCGGCGGCTCGGGTGCGGGCTCGGGTTCGGGCTCGCGCGGCGGTTCCTACGGCGGCGGGCCGGGCCCGATCGGTAGGGGGCGGTGAGGTCGGCCGAAACGACCGCACATCCCAGACGGAACGACGTACGGACACTTTGATGCGTAGCAGTGGCAACGGCAGGAACAGCAGCGGCGGCGGGAGCAGTCGCGGCGGACAGGGCGGGGGCCGGGGCGGCGGCTCCTACGGCGGCAGCGGCGGCAGTGGCCGCGGCGGCTCGGGTGCGGGCTCGGGTTCGGGCTCGCGCGGCGGTTCGTACGGCGGTGGCAGCGGCCGTGGCGGACAGGGCGGCGGCTCCTACGGTGGCGGCAGCGGTCGTGGCGGCTCGGGCTCGGGTGGGGGTTCGTACGGCGGCGGTAGTGGCCGTGGCGGCTCGGGCTCGGGCTCGCGCGGCGGTTCCTACGGCCGTGACGACCGGCGCGACGACCGCCGGGGGGTCGGGGGGGGGGGGCGGGGGCGGCGGGGGGGGCCGGGGGGGGGCGGGGGGGGGGCGGGGGGGTGGGGGGGGGGAGGGGGGGGGGGGGGGGGGGGGGGGGGCCGGGGGGGGGGCGGGGGGGGGGGGGGGGGTGGGGGGGGGCCGGGGGGGGGGGGGGGG
>NZ_MSJQ01000053.1 GCF_014596515.1 Streptomyces sp. CBMA156 | reverse complement strand
CCTCGGCGACCCGGCGGCGGGCGTGCTGGGCGGCCGGGTCCAGCGGCAGCGGCCAGGGGCGCTCGACGGGGGACGCCAGCGCCGGGTTCTCGGCCCCCTTCTCCGGCTGCTCGGCCCAGCGCTCGATCTCGCCCGCGCCGGGCCGCTCGCAGTGCTCGCGCAGCTGCTCCAGGAAGGCGGACGGACCGCGGGCGGTCTTCTGGCTCGGCCCCCACCAGTGCCCGGAGGCCAGCAGCAGCGACCTGGGCCGGGTGAACGCCACGTAGCCCAGCCGCAGTTCCTCGACGCCGGAGTGGTCGGCCAGCGCCTTCCTGAACGCCGTCATCGACTTCCCGTTCCACTCCCCGCGCACGTCCGGGAGGGTGTCCGCGTCCCCGCGCAGGGCGTGCGGGAGCACGCGCTTGGTGCTCGTCCAGCGTTCGCGCGGGCTCGACGAAGGAAACGCGCCCCGTACCAGGCCGGGGACGGCCACCACGTCCCACTCCAGGCCCTTGGACTTGTGCGCGGTGAGCACCTTCACGGTGTCCTCGCCGCCGGGCAGGCTGCTGTCCAGGCCGCGCTCGTACTGCTGGGCGGCGCGCAGGAAGCCGAGGAAGGCGGCCAGGCCGGGGTCGCCGTCGAGATCGGAGAAGGAGGCGGCGACGTCCAGGAAGGCGTGCAGGGTCTCCCGCCGCCGGGCGGCCAGGGCCTGCGGGGAGGCCGTGAGTTCGACCTCCAGGCCGGTGACGGACAGCACCCGGTGCAGCACGTCCATCAGCGGGTCGGCGAGTGAGCGGCGCAGCTCGCGCAGCTCGGCGGCGAGCCGGGCGAAGCGCACCCGCGCCTCGGCGGAGAACGGCAGCTCGTCCGGCTGGTCGCCGTCGAGGAAGGTCTCCACCGCGTCGGCCAGCGACACCACCTCGGTCGGGTCGGCCTCGGCGACCGCGGCGGCCAGCGCCTCGACGCCCTCGGCCCGGTCGGTGCGCACGAGTTCGGCGGCCCTGCGGCCGAGCAGCGCGAGGTCGCGCGGGCCGATCCGCCAGCGCGGGCCGATCAGGAGCCGCACCAGCGCGGCGTTGGCGGTCGGGTCCTGCAACACCTCGCAGACCGCCACCAGATCGGCTACCTCGGGCAGTTGCAGCAGCCCGCCGAGGCCCACCACCTCGACCGGCACCTCGCGGGCGACCAGCGCGGCGTGGATGTCGGGGAAGGCGGCGCCGCCGCGGCACAGCACGGCGATCCGGCCCGGCGCGGTGCCGGTGCGCACCAGGTGGGCGATCGAGTCGGCCAGCCAGTCGATCTCCTCGGCGTGGGTGGGCAGCAGCGCCGCCCGGACGAAGCCGTCCTGCTCGGCGCCGGGGGCGGGGCGCAGCGCCTCGACGCCCTCGTGCATCTCGCGCAGCGGGGCGGCGAGCACGTTGGCGAAGGCGAGCAGCCGGCCGCCGCTGCGGCGGTTCTCGCTGAGCGCGTAGCGGCCGGCGGGCCGGCCGTCGGCCTTCGGGAAGTGCCGGGGGAACTCGTCGAGGTTGGCCACCGAGGCGCCGCGCCAGCCGTAGATCGCCTGGCAGGGATCACCGACGGCGGTCACCGGGTGGCCGCTGCCGGTGCCGTCGGGGCCGGCGCCGAAGAGTCCGGCGAGCATCAGCCGCTGGGCGACCGAGGTGTCCTGGTACTCGTCGAGCAGCACCACCTTGAACTGGCCGCGCAGCAGTTCGCCGACCTCCGGGCGCTGCTGGGCCAGGCGGGCGGCGGCGGCGATCTGGTCGCCGAAGTCCATCAACCCGGCGGAGCGCTTGCGGCGCCGGTAGTCCTCGACCAGGCGCAGCAGTTCCAGCCGGGCCCTGGCGGTGGCCGGGACGGCCCGCAGGTCGTCGTTGGTCAGCTTGACGGTGGCGAGGGTGTCCAGCAGCCGTTCGTCGAACTCGCGCAGGGTCTGCGGCTCGACCAGGTGCTCGGCGAGTTCGCCGTCCAGGGCGGTCAGGTCGGCGACCAGGTTGGCGAAGGTGCCGGTGAGCGCGGGGAACGGGCCGCGGGCGGTGCGCAGCACCTTGGCGGCGAGCTGGAAGCGGGTGGCGTCGGCGAGCAGCCGGACGTCCGGTTCGATGCCGATCCGCAGGCCGTGTTCCTTGAGGAGGCGGCCGGCGAAGGCGTGGTAGGTGGAGATCTCCGGGTCGCCGAGCGGCTCGGCGGCGTCCCGGTCGACGGCCCCGGCCCTCAGGAGGGAGGCACGCACCCGCTCGGAGAGCTCCCCGGCGGCCTTGTTGGTGAAGGTGAGGCCGAGCACCTCCTCGGGCCGCACCGCGCCGGAGCCGACCAGCCAGACCACCCGGGCGGCCATCACGGTGGTCTTGCCGGAGCCGGCGCCGGCCACGATCACGGCCGGTTCCAGGGGGGCGCCGACGGCCGCCATCTGCTCCCGGTTGAACGGGATCCCCAGCAGCTCCTTGAGCTGGTCGGGATGGCTGAGCACGGCGGTCACTCCGCAACCGTAACCGGAGTGGCGGACAATCCTCATCCGACCGCTTCGGGCGCAGACGGCCGACCGGCTCGGGCACCGTCACTCGACCGCTTCGGGCCCCGTCACCCGTGCGCTCCGGGCACCGTCACTCGACCAGCTGGGCGCCGTCGCGCTGGGCGGAGCAGCTGCGGCGGAAGGAGCAGCGGTCGCAGCCGCCGCCGGTCTGCGGGACGAAGCGCTCGGCGAGGACCTTCCCCGCCGCCTCGGCGAGCAGGTTCTCGATCCACGGCTCGCCCTCGGGCGGCTCCTGCCGCTGGATCCTGGGTGCGTCCTGGGCGGCCTTGGCGGCGGGCTCGCGCAGGTGGACGAGTTCGGCGCCGCCGGTGTCCGGCGGGTGCTCGGTGAAGCCGGGCAGTTCGTTCAGCGCGCCGGCCCGGACGGCGAGCTGGTAGACGGCGAGCTGCTTGTGGTCGGGCAGCGACTTGTCGGTGGGTATCTGCTTGCCGGTCTTGAAGTCGACCACGTAGGCGCGCCCGGCGGCGTCCTTCTCCACCCGGTCCATCGAGCCGCGGATGCGCACCGAGACGCCGCCGACGTCGAGGGTGACGTCGAAGCCGTGCTCGGTGGCGACCAGGTCCCGGCCGCGTTGCAGGACGTGCCAGTTGAGGAAGCGCTCCAGGGCGGCGCGTGCCTCGGTCTTCTCCTGCTGGGACTTCCAGGGCGCGTCGAAGGCCAGCGCGTCCCAGACGGTGTCCAGCCGCTCCATGAGCACGGCGAGGTCGGCGGGGGTGCGGCCGGAGCCGACCTCGTCGGCGAGGGCGTGCACCACGTTGCCGAAGCCCTGGGCGGC
This sequence comes from Streptomyces sp. CBMA156, assembly GCF_014596515.1. Lineage (GTDB taxonomy): Bacteria > Actinomycetota > Actinomycetes > Streptomycetales > Streptomycetaceae > Kitasatospora. Next base: position 8,831 of record NZ_MSJQ01000053.1, on the reverse strand, counting down.
CGAGCCCGCGCCGCGCGCCTTGACCTCCTTGTCCAGGAACCACTGGAGGGAGCAGCTCTCCAGCTGCTCCAGGCCGCTGCCGGACAGCCGGACGGGCACGTCGGCGCTGCGCAGCGGTTCGGGGGCGGAGGTCGGGTCGTCCAGGCCCCACCAGCGCTCGGGGTGGGCGGCGGGCACCAGCGGCAGCCCGTCCTCGTCGGCGGCGGCGGCAAGGGTGGCGAGCCGTTCGGCGGCGGCGCGGCGCAGTTCCGGCGAGCGGGCCGGGTCGACGGTGACCGCGCGCAGTTCGGCGACCAGCGCGGCGACCGACAGCGGGCGGCGCGGGCGGTGGGTGACGTCCTCGACGGTGACCGGCGGGGTGCGGCGGACCACCCTTCCGGTCCTGGGGTCGACGTCCTCGCGGTAGAGCTCGCGCAGGAAGCGGGAGGGTTCGTCGCCGTCGTCGGCGGGGGCCTTGACGGCGGTGACGATCAGCCGCTCCTTGGCGCGGGTCGCGGCGACGTAGAAGAGCCGGCGTTCCTCGCCGAGCAGCGCGCCGGGGGAGAGCGGTTCGGCGAGGCCGTCGCGGCCGATCCGGTCGGCCTCCAGCAGGGAGCCGCGGCGGCGCAGGTCGGGCCAGAGGCCGTCCTGGACGCCGGCCACCACGACCAGGCGCCACTCCAGGCCCTTGGAGCGGTGGGCGGTCATCAGCCGCACCGCCTCGGGGCGTACGGTCCGGACGGTGAGGGTGTCGGCGGCGATGTCCTGGGCTTCGAGTGCGGTGGGCGTCGGCGAGCAGGTCGAGGGCGGCCGGCGGAGCGGCGATCCGGCGCAGCACGGGGTGAACGTCCCCTCCGGCGGGGCGTGCACCGGACGGACCCGGCAGGTACGGCAGGGCGGCGGAGCGGAGGCGGGCGGTGACGGGCTCAGGGTGACTGATGGTCATGGTCTCCCCCTTCCGAGGCAGCGCGCGGACCGGGCGGCCCGTGCCCCTCCATCGTGACCGGCACCACTGACAATCCGGCCTCGTCCGCCGTCATTCCCCGGGAACGGGCCGGAAACGGGCGTAGCGGCGGCGGGCGCGGTCCTCCCCCGGTCCGCGCCGCCGCCGTGCCGTCGCTCCGCCGCTCCCCCCGGGGCGGCGGTGGCGAACTCCCCCCGCGGCCGGTCTCCCCCCGGCCCGCTCCGCCGCCCCGTGCCGGCGGTGCGGGGACCGTGACCAGCCCCGTGGCGGACCGTCCACCCGCCTCCCCCGGCGTTCGCGGCCGGGAGACGGACGGATCCGCCGCCCGGGCGGGCCCGGCGCCCGACGCGCCGCCCTCCCGGGTGCCACCACTCTCCCGTCTCCGCAGGTCGGGGGCCATCCGTTGACGTACTCAACCGGGGATCTGAGTATCCGTACTCAGTCCGCCGCACGCCGGCCGCCGGAACCGCGACCCGCGCCCACGGCGTCCCGGCTGCCGGTACGGTACGGCGGGGCCGGCGGAACCGGCCCGGGTTCCGAGGAGGGGGACGCGATGACCACGAGGAGGGGGACGCGATGACGGTCCTGCCGCTGATCTTCACCAGCGGACTGGCCAGCGGCATCAACGCCTACGCGGTGGTGCTGCTGCTCGGCCTGCTGGGCAGGTTCGCCGACGCGGACTCGGTGCCGCAGGCGCTGGAGCGCACGGACGTGCTGCTGGTGGCCGCCGTGCTGTTCACGCTGGAGGCGGTGGCCGACAAGATCCCGTACGTGGACAGCGTCTGGGACGCCGTGCACACGGTGATCCGGCCGATCGCCGGTGCCACCGTCGGCGTGCTGATCGCGAGCAACGACCCCGGCTCGCTCAGCGAGGTCGCGGCCGGCGCGATGGGCGGCACCTCGGCGCTGGTCAGCCACCTGGTGAAGGCCTCGCTGCGGATGGCCGTCAACACCTCCCCCGAGCCGCTCAGCAACATCGTGGTCAGCATGGCGGAGGACCTCTCGGTGGCCGGCCTGGTCACCCTGGCGATCTTCCACCCCTGGCTGGCCGCCACGGTCGCCGGCGTGGTGCTGGCCGTCGGCCTGCTGCTGGTCTGGCTGGCGGTCAGCAGGATCCGGGCCTTCCGGGCCCGCCGCCGCGAACGCAGGGCCGCCCGGGCGGCCGCGGAGGGATCACCCGCCCGGCCGACCTAGGATCAGGTGCCATGGCACAGATCGTCATCATCGGCGCAGGAATGAGCGGGCTCGCGGCGGCCTCCCGGCTGGCGACCCTCGGCCACCGGGTGACGGTCTGCGAGGCCGGCGGCACGTACGGGGGCATGGTCGGGCGGTACGAGCGCGAGGGCTTCGCCTTCGACACCGGGCCCGGCCTGCTCACCCTCCCCGCGGTCTACCGCGACCTCGCGCTGAAGACCGGCAGGGAGCCGCTGGAGCAGCTGGTCGGGCTGGCCCCGGTGGACCCGGAGAGCCGGCACCTGTTCCCCGACGGCACCGCCGTCACCCTGCCCAACGCCTCCAGGGGCGGCGTCAGCCAGGCCCTGGACGCCGCCTTCGGCGCGGGCTCGGGCGCCCGCTGGAGCGAGGTGATGAACCACGGCCGGACGGTCTGGGAGGCCACCCGCCGCCCGCTGCTGGAGGAGCCGCTCCCGGCCGAGCGCGGCGTCCTGTCCCCGGCCGACCGGGCCGTCCTGGAGGCCGATCCGTACCCCGTCCCGCCGCGCACCGGCCTGGCCCGGCTGCGCAAGCCGGTCCGGTGGACCCTCGACACCGTGGCCCGGCGGCAGCTCGACGGCCACCCCGGCCTGACCGCCCTGCTGGGTGAGGCCGCGCTGCGGTACGGCCTGCCGCCCGGCCAGGCCCCGGCCGGGGCCACCGTGCTGCCGTACATGGAGCAGTCCTTCGGGGTCTGGTACGTCCGGGGCGGCCTGCGCGCCCTCGCGGACGCGGTGTACCGGCGCTGCGAACTGCGCGGGGTCGGGTTCCGCTTCGACACCCCGGTCACCCGGGTCGTCGTCGAGGGCGGCAGGGCCCGCGGGGTCGAGACGGCGGACGGCCGGATCGACGCCGACCTGGTGGTCTCCGCGATGGACACCGCCGCGCTGTTCCGCCACGGCCTCGCCGAGTGGCCGGGGACGGAGCCCGACGGGTGGGAACCGTTCGAGGTGCCCGGCCGGTTCAGCGTGCTGCTGGCCCTGCGCGGGCCCCGGCCCGAGGGCACCGTGCACCGGACGGTGGTGCACGCGGCCGACCCGGCCGCCGAGGAGAACGCCCTCACCCTCTCGGAGCCGCCCTGCGAACGCCCCACCGTCCAGGTGCTCCGCCCGGACGACCCGTCGCTGCGGCCCGACGACGCCCACGAGAGCGTGGTGCTGACCGCGACCGTCCCGGCCCAGGGCGACGTCGACTGGACGGCCCCCGGCGTCGCCGACCGCTACGCCGACCGGCTGCTCGCCCATGTGGACGGGGCCGGCCTGGGGCTGCGCGAGCGGGTGCTGTGGCGGGTCGTGCGCACCCCGGAGGACACCCGCAGGGAGACCGGCGCCCTCGGCGGCTCGGTCGCCCGCCCGGTGCTCGCCTGTTCGCATCCGGGGCTGCACGCCGCCAACGAGTCCCCCGTCCCCGGCCTCTACCTGGTCGGCGGCAACGCCCACCCCGGCGGCGGGCTGGCCCGCGTCGGCATGTCGGCCTGCATCGCCGCGGGGCTGATCGGCCCGGCCTGACGGCCTGCGGCTCAGCCCTGGTGCCAGGTGTTGTTCTGCTGCTGGTAGCCGTAGTTCTGGTCGTACACCGGCTGCTGCGGGACGCCCTGGGTGTGCTGCTCGGGCTGGGGCTGCCACTGCTCGTGCTGCTGGTGCTGCTGGGGCTGGGCGTTCGGGTCCCAGGGCTGCTGGTGCTGCGGCTGCTGCTGGTAGCCGGCGTACTGGTCCTGCTGCTGCGGGTAGCCGCCGTACGGGTCCTGCTGGTGCTGGGGGTAGCCGCCGTAGGGCTGCTGCTGGTCGTAGGCGAAGGCGGGCTGCTGCTGGGTCTGCCACTGCTGCTGGTCGTAGCCGCCCTGGTAGGTGGCGGCGTACGGGTCCTGGGGCTGCTGCGGGATCTGCGGCTGCTGCTCGTAGTACGAGGTGGCGTAGACGCCGTCCTGGGCGAGTTCCTGCATCTCGAAGGCGGCGGTCTGCTCGACCTCGGGCACCTCCGCCGGGAGCTCGTCCGGTACCGGCGCCTGCACCGGCACCGCGGCCGGGGTCTCCTCGACCGCGCTGACCTCGCCGATCCGCTTCCGGGCGACCGCGGCCGCCGCCACCGCGGCGGCGCCGCCGGTGAGGGCGCCGAGCAGCGGCACCTTGGCGAGCGGGCCCGGCAGGCTGCCGTCGGACTTCCGCAGGGACCAGCCGGCCTGGTGGCCGCGCTTGACCGCGAGGGTGACGAAGGTCTGGCCGACCGCGAACAGCGCGGCGCCGGCCCCGATCACCACGACCGACCCAAGGCTCATCCCGGCGGCCACGCCCAGGAAGCCGGTCAGGGCCAGGGCCCGCCAGTGCAGCGGCGCCCGGTTCTGCAGCAGCACCTCCGCGACCAGCCAGAGCGCCACCACCGCCAACGCGACGTACAGCAGCAGGTATCCGATGCCCATCCGCCCGCTACCTCCAGCTCGCGTGCCCACGCGTGTGCGCCGCGCGTGTGCGGCGACTGTACCGGTTCAACGGCCGGGGTACCGCATCGCGTTCCCACCCCCCGGACACCGGCCGCACACGTCCGGGCCCGCCACCGTCGGTACGGTGACGGGCTCGTGAACACCCGGCGCCGGCGCCGCGGGGACACCCGCCCGGCCCGGTCGCCGGCGCCGGGCCAGGACCGCCGCTCAGCGCTGGTGCAGCCCCAGGTTCTGGTAGATCTCCAGCGTCGCCGTCGAGTGGTTCAGCGTGATGAAGTGCAGACCGGGCGCGCCCTCGGCGAGGAGGCGCTCGGCCATCGCCGTGGCGTGCTCCATGCCGATGGCCCGCAGCGCCGCCGGGTCGTCGATGGCCGCCCGCAGGCGGGCCTCCAGGTCGGCGGGGAAGGCCGAACCGCTGAGCTGCGGGAAGCGCTCCAGCTGCTTGGCGTTGGTGACCGGCATGATCTCCGGGATGATCGGCGTCTCACAGCCGGCGGCCGTCACCCGGTCGCGCAGCCGCAGGTAGTCGTCCACCTCGAAGAACATCTGGGTGATCGCGTAGTCGGCCCCGGAGCGGACCTTCGCCACGAAGTGCCGGATGTCGTCGTCCCAGTCGGTCGAACGCGGGTGCATGTTCGGCGAGGCGGCGACGCCCACGCAGAAGTCGCCGATGCCCTTGATCAGCTCCACCAGCTCGTAGGCGTACGTGACGCCCTCGGGGTGGCTGACCCATTCGCCCATCGGGTCGCCGGGCGGGTCGCCCCGGACCGCGAGGACGTTCCGGACGCCCTGGTCGGCGTACTGGCCGATGATGTTGCGCAGCTCCGCGATCGAGTGGTCGACCGCGGTGAGGTGGGCGACCGGGGTCAGCGTGGTCTCGGTGGCGATCCGGCCCACCATGTTGACCGTGCGTTCGCGTGAGGAGCCGCCCGCGCCGTACGTCATGCAGACGAAGTTGGGGTCGAGTGGTTCGAGCCGCCGGATGGCGTCCCAGAGTTTCTGCTCGCCGACCTCGGTGCGCGGCGGCATGAACTCGAAGGAGAAGGAGCGCTTGCCGGCCGTCAGGAGTTCGCGGACCGTCAGTGCGCGATCCGTCCTCGTGGAAGCGATGCCGAGTGCCATGCTGGCAGGCTATCCGGCGTTCGAAGGGGCCGGACAACCCAGGTCCATTTATTGAGACAACAAGTGGACGGCGTTCCGGTTCACCCGGCGCCTCTCCGCGGCACCTCCGGGAGCGCCCCCGGCGCCGCCGCTCGCACATCCGTTCCCAGTCGCCCCGCTACGCTTGCTGCACCCCAGCGAACCAGCGGAGCCCCATCGTGACCTCGTCCAGCACCCGGCCGGCCAACCCCAGCGCGGCCAATCCCATTGACGTGGAGGACGTCCGCACCCGCGTCAACGCCGCGCTCGCCGCCTTCATCGACGGCCAGTCCGCGCTGCTCGGCAAGATCTCGCCCCAGCTGGTCCCCGCCGCCGACGCGCTGCGCGACTTCCTGCTGGACGGCGGCAAGCGGCTGCGCCCGGCCTTCTGCTACTGGGGCTGGCGCGGCGCCGGCGGCCCGGCCGGGGGCGCCACCGGCGAGGGCATCGCCAACGCGGCCGCCGCCCTGGAACTGCTCCAGGCCAGCGCCCTGGTGCACGACGACCTGATGGACCGCAGCGACACCCGCCGCGGCCTGCCCTCGATCCACCGCCGTTTCGAGGCGCTGCACCGCGACAGCGGCTGGCGCGGCGACCGCGAGCAGTACGGCACCTCCGCCGCGGTGCTGCTCGGCGACCTGCTGCTGATCTGGTGCGACGAGCTGTTCCTGCGCTCGGGCCTGGACCCGGCCGCGGCGCTGGCCGCGAAGCCGGTGTTCGACCTGATGCGCACCGAGGTCATGCTCGGCCAGTACCTGGACGTGCTGGAGCCGGTGGCCGGCGACTCCACGGACGAGGGCGCGCTGGAGCGGGCGCAGACCGTACTGCACTACAAGTCCGCGAAGTACACCATCGAGCGGCCGCTCCAGGTGGGCGCGCTGCTGGCCGGCGCCGGTCCCGGGCTGGTCGAGGCGTACGGGGCGTTCGGGCTGCCGCTGGGCGAGGCCTTCCAGCTGCGCGACGACCTGCTCGGCGTCTTCGGGGATCCGGCCGTCACCGGCAAGCCGGCCGGGGACGACCTGCGCGAGGGCAAGCGCACCCTGCTGGTCGCGCACGCGATGCGGGGCCTGTCGGCCACGGACGCCCGGCACCTGGACGGGCGGCTCGGCGCGCCGGACCTGGCGGCCGAGGAGGTCACCGGGCTGCGCGGGCTGATCGCCCGCAGCGGCGCCCCCGAGCTGGTGGAACGCCGGATCGAGGAGCTGATGCGGCAGTCGCTGGCCGCGCTGGAGGCGGCGCCGCTCGCCGACGAGCGGGCCCGAACGGTGCTGCTGGCACTGGCCGAGGCCGCCACCGTCCGCAAGTACTGACGGACGGCGGCGGCCTCCGGGCGGGCCGTACGGCCCGGGTGGGTCAGAGCCCGGGTGGTCAGAGCGCGGCGCGCACCCGGCCGGACAGTTCGGCGGCGGCCGCCCGCGGGTCCGCCGCGGCCGTGATGGCCCGGACCACGACGATCCGGCGGGCCCCGGCGGCCAGCACCTCGTCCAGGTTGCCGAGGTCGATCCCGCCGATCGCGAACCACGGCCGGTCGGTGGTCCGCTTCGCCGCGTACGAGACCAGGCCGAGGCCCGGCGCCGGGCGGCCCGGCTTGGTCGGGGTCGGCCAGACCGGACCGGTGCAGAAGTAGTCCACCCCGGGCTCGTCGATCGCCGCGTCCACCTCGGACTCGGCGTGGCAGGAACGCCCGATCAGCACGTCCTCGCCGAGGATCGCCCGGGCGGCCGGCACCGGCAGGTCGTCCTGCCCGAGGTGCAGCACGTCCGGCCGGGCCGCGTGGGCGACGTCGGCGCGGTCGTTGACGGCCAGCAGCCTGCCGTGCCGGCGGCAGGCGTCGGCGAGGACCTCCAGGGCCTCCAGCTCCTGCCTGGCCTCCAGGCCCTTGTCGCGCAGCTGGACGATGTCCACCCCGCCGGCCAGCGCCTCGTCCAGGAAGTCGGCGAGGTCGCCCTGCTCCCGACGGGCGTCGGTGCACAGGTAGAGCCGGGCGTCGGCCAGCCGGGTGCGCGGCGTGTCCGCCGCCATCAGATCAGCATCGCCTGGGCGCGGCGCTTCACCTCGGTGCCACGGTTCTCCCGCAGCGCCTGGATCGGGCTGCCGGGCAGCGACGGGTCCTCGGTGAAGAGCCACTCCAGGATCTCCACGTCGTCGTACCCGCAGTCCCGCAGGACGGTCAGGGTGCCGGACAGGTGCTTGACCAGGCCCGGGCCGTCGATGAACGCCGCCGGGACCTGCAGCGACTTGTTCGGCCCGCGCCGGACGGCGATCAGGCCGCCGTTCTTGACCAGGTCACGTACCTCGGTGACCCGGACCCCCCACTGCTCCGAGATGTCGGGCAGGTACATCCAGTCGGTGACCAGGGCTTCAATCTTGCTTTCGATCTCACTCACGCCACCAGACTGCCACCTCCACGGCCCACCGCGCACCAGGCGCTACCCCGCGACGGCCGCCTTCAGCGGCACCGCCGGGTCGGCCGCGCGGGCCGGGTCCAGCGCGGTGCCGCGCTCGATCAGCTTCCGCCCCTGGGTGAGGTCGCGCGGCCGGTCCACGGTCAGCAGCGCGCTGGGCACCCCGTCGCGCAGCCAGAGCACCGACCAGCCGCCGTCCTGCGGACCGCCGCGCCGGAGCGGCTCGTCGCCCTCGGCGTGCCGGCCGGCGTACTGGACCATCCGCCCGAACTGCTCGGACCAGAAGTACGGCACCGGGTCGTAGGCCGGCGCGTCCGCGCCCAGGACGGCGGCGGCCACCGCCTCGCCGGACTGCAGGGCGTGGTCCCAGTGCTGGACGGCCAGCCGGGCGCCGGCCCTGGCCGAGGGGTAGCTGACGCAGTCACCGGCCGCGAAGACCCCGGGCAGCGAGGTGCGCAGCCGCCCGTCCACCACGACGGCGCCGGCCGCGTCCAGCTCGACCCCCGTGCCGGCCAGCCAGCCGGTCGCGGGCCGGGCGCCGATGCCGACCACCACCTCGTCGGCGGGCAGGTGCGAGCCGTCCGCCAGCAGCACCGCACCGGGCTCGACGGCGGCCACGCCCACCCCGCAGCGCAGGTCCACGCCCGCCTCGGCGTACCAGGCGGCCATCGCCGAGCCGATCTCCTCCGGCAGC
>NZ_MSJQ01000052.1 GCF_014596515.1 Streptomyces sp. CBMA156 | reverse complement strand
GACCGCGACCCTCCAGGCCGCCGCGCCGCACCAGGCCGCGCGCGGGCGCAGCGGTCGGGCGCTGGTGCTGCACAAGGACGACTTCCGCGAACAGGTGCGCCAGGGAAGGGAGTCCAACCTGGTGCTGTTCGTGGTGGACGCCTCCGGTTCGATGGCCGCCCGGCAGCGGATGACCGCCGTCAAGGGCGCGGTGCTGTCGCTGCTGATGGACGCCTACCAGCGCCGCGACAAGATCGGGATGATCACCTTCCGCGGCTCGGGCGCCGAACTGGCGCTGCCGCCCACCTCCTCCGTGGAGGTCGGCGCGGCCCGGCTGGAGTCGCTGCCCACCGGCGGCCGGACCCCGCTGGCCGCCGGTCTGCTGCGCGCGCACGAGGTGCTGCGGGTGGAGCGGCTGCGCGACCCGAACCGGCGCCCGCTGCTGGTCGTGGTGACCGACGGCCGGGCCACCGGCGGGCGGGACGCGCTCGCGCAGTCGCACCGCGCGGCCGCGCTGTTCGCGGCGCAGGGCACCGCGAGCGTGGTGCTGGACTGCGAGTCGGGCCCGGTCCGGCTGGGGCTGGCCCACACCCTGGCCGGGCTGCTCGGCGGCACCTCCGTCAGCCTGGACGAGCTGCGCGCCGAGGGCGTGGCCTCGCTCGTCCGCGCGAACCGCTCCGAGAACCGGTCCGAGAGCCGTTCGGCGAACCGCTCCGTGAACCGTGCGACCACCACCATGCGAAAGGCGGCCTGACCGATGCCCAAGGGTGTCCCCGAGAGCGTTCCCGACGACGGCATGACCACCCGCCAGCGCCGTACGCTGCCGATCACCGCCGTGCACACCGGCCCGGGCAAGGGCAAGTCCACGGCCGCGTTCGGCATGGCGCTGCGGGCCTGGAACCAGGGCTGGCCGGTCGGGGTGTTCCAGTTCGTGAAGTCCGCCAAGTGGAAGGTCGGCGAGGAGAACGCGCTGCGCGTGCTCGGCGCCTCCGGCGAGGGCGGCACCGTGGACTGGCACAAGATGGGCTCGGGCTGGTCCTGGATCCAGCGCTCCGTCGAACAGGAGATGTCCAGCGAGGAGGCGGCCAAGGAGGGCTGGGAGCAGGTCAAGCGGGACCTCGCCGCCGAGACCTACCGCTTCTACGTGCTGGACGAGTTCACCTACCCGATGCACTGGGGGTGGATCGACCCGGACGAGGTGGTGGCCGTGCTCAGGGACCGCCCGGGCAGCCAGCACGTCGTCATCACCGGCCGGTACGCGCCCGAGGCGCTGACCGGATTCGCCGACCTGGTCACCGAGATGACCAAGGTAAAGCACCCCATGGACGCCGGCCGCAAGGGCCAGCGCGGTATCGAGTGGTAGACCGTTGAGCAGCATTCCCCGCCTCGTCGTCGCCGCGCCCTCCTCGGGCGCCGGCAAGACCACCGTCGCCACCGGCCTGATCGCCGCGCTCGCCGCGCGCGGACTGACGGTGTCGCCGCACAAGGTCGGCCCCGACTACATCGACCCGGGCTACCACGCGCTCGCCGCCGGGCGCCCGGGCCGCAACCTGGACGCCTTCATGTGCGGGCCCGAGCGGATCGCGCCGCTGTTCCTGCACGGGGCGGCGGGGGCGGACGTCGCGGTGGTCGAGGGGGTCATGGGCCTGTTCGACGGGGCCTCCGGGCGCGGGGAGCTGGCGTCCACGGCGCACGTCGCCAAGCTGCTGCGGGCGCCGGTGGTGCTGGTGGTGGACGGCTCCTCGCAGTCCCGCTCGGTGGCCGCGCTGGTACACGGCTTCGCCTCCTGGGACCCTCAGGTGCGGCTCGCCGGGGTGATCCTCAACCGGGTCGCCTCCGACCGGCACGAGCACCTCCTGCGCGAGGCCCTGGAGGAGGGCTCCGGCGTGCCGGTGCTGGGCGCGCTGCGCCGCTCGGCCGCGGTCGCCACGCCGTCCCGCCACCTCGGGCTGATCCCCGCCGTGGAGCGCTCGGCCGAGGCCCTGAAGGCGGTCGCCGACATGGGTGACCTGGTCGCCTCCTCGGTCGATCTGGACGCGCTGCTCGAACTGGCGCGGACGGCGCCGGAGTTGGACGCCGAGCCGTGGGACCCGGCGGCCGAGGTCACCCCGGTGGCCGGCCGGCCGCGGATCGCGGTGGCGGGCGGCGCCGCGTTCTCCTTCTCGTACGCCGAGAACGCCGAACTGCTCGGCGCCGCGGGCGCGGAGGTGGTCCCGTTCGACCCGCTGCACGCAACGGCGCTGCCCGAGGGCACCGCCGGACTGGTGATCGGCGGCGGATTCCCCGAGCTGTACGTGCGCGAGCTGAGCGGCAACGCCCGGCTGCGCGCCGCCATCGCCGCGTTCGCGGCCGCGGGCGCGCCGATCGCCGCCGAGTGCGCCGGACTGCTGTACCTGGGACGGGAGTTGGACGGCCTGCCGATGTGCGGCGTGCTGGCCACCGACGCCCGGATGACCGAGCGGCTCACCCTCGGCTACCGGGAGGCGGTCGCGCTGCACGACTCCCCGCTGGCCCCGGCCGGCACCAGGCTGCGCGGCCACGAGTTCCACCGCACGGTCTGCGAGCCCGGCGCGGGCGAACTCCCCGCCTGGGGCTGGCGCCTGCCGACCGGGCCGCGCACGGAGGGCTTCGCGGACGGCAACGTGCACGCCTCCTACCTGCACCTGCACTGGGCGGGCGCACCGGCGGTGGCATCGTCGTTCACGGCCGCGGCGGCGGAGTTCGCGGCGGGGGCGGCGGGGGCGGCGGGGGCGGCGTAGGGCGCGACCTCCCGGCGCCCGGCTGGCCCCCGATGCCCTGCCGACCTCGGTGCCCGGCCGACCCCGACGCCCTCCGGCGGGGAAAACGCCGCGACGCCGCGGGGTGCCCGGCCTATGCTGCGCGCATGCATGTGATCGTCCTCAACGGCGGGTCCAGCTCGGGCAAGTCGAGCATCGCCGGGCGCCTCCAGGAGTTGCTCCCGGAGCCGTGGCTGCACCTCGGCACGGACACCATGGTCGACGCGCTGCCGCCCTCGCTGCGCAGCGGCGGCGAGGGGATCGGCGGACTGGAGGACGGGGACGGCACGGTCCGGGTCGGTCCGGTGTTCGCGACGCTGGACGCCGCCTGGACGGTCGGGGTGGCGGCGATGGCCCGGGCCGGGGCGCGGATCGTGGTGGACGAGGTGTTCCTCGGCGGCACCACCTCGCAGGCCCGGTGGCGGGCGGCCCTGGAGGGCCTGGACGTGCTCTGGGTCGGGGTGCGCTGCGACCCGGCGGTGGCCGCGGCCCGGGAGGCCGCGCGCGGCGACCGGGTGGCGGGGATGGCCGCCGCACAGGCGGAACCGGTGCACCGGGGCGTCGCGTACGACCTGGTGGTGGACACCTCCCGCGCCTCCGCGGCGGACTGCGCGCAGGTCATCGCCGCACAGGTCGAGGCCGCGCGGGCGACGGCCGGCGCGCAGCCCGACGCCCGTGCGGGCACCGCCTCATAGCCCTTCGCGCTACTCCCGGTCGAGCAGCACGGTGAGGTAGCACGCCATCTCGTCGCGCAGTTCCTCCGGCGCCGGGATGTGCCAGTGCCCGCTGCCCGCCGTCGCGTTGAACAGCACCCCGTCGCACCAGCGGATCAGGCGGCGGGCGTCCGCCGTCGGGTCGGCCGAGCCGCACCGCGCGAGCAGGACGGCGGCGAAGTCGGCGAAGCGGGTGCCCAGACGGTCGTAGACGGCGCGCAGTTCGGGCCGCCGGGTGGCCTCCAGCGCGAGCTCCAGGCGGGCCAGGGTGAGCCGGCGTCCACTGGTGAGCGCCCGGTACAGCAGGTCGGCACCGGCCCGCACGAGGAGGGCCCGCGCGGCGGCGGGGTCGGGCGACGCCGCGGCGGGGGCCTGCCCGGTGAGGACCGGGTGGTCCTCGGTCTCCCGCTCGACGATCCGGGTGAGCGCGAGTTCGAGCAGGGCCGCCCTGGTCCGGGCGAGATTGGAGGTCGAGCCGGCGGGCAGGCCGGCCTCCTCGTCCACGGCGCGGTGGGTCAGCCCGCGCAGACCACGCTCGGCGATCAGGGTGACGGCGGCGTCGGCGATCAGGGTCGGGCGCGGGGGCGTCATGGGTCCGATCATGGCCTTTCTCCTGCGGCGATCCCAATTCACTACATCAGTAGTGTCCCGCGAACTACACCTGTAGTACGGTGCTGGCAGACGGACACTACAGATGTAGTCCGAGGAGAGGAGCCCTCCCGTGGACGCCCAGCAGGACAGGCGGCAGCGCAGGCAACAGGACGGCAGGCACCAGACCGGCAGGCAGGCGATCGTCATCGGCGGCGGCATCGGCGGGCTCACCGCCGCGCTCGCCCTGCACCGCCAGGGCGTTCCGGTACGCGTCCACGAGCGCGCCGAATCTCTCGAACCGGTCGGCGCCGGGCTCGTCCTGGCCCCCAACGCCCTGCGCTCCCTCGACCGGCTCGGCGTCGGCGGACGGCTGCGCGCCCTCGCCACCCCGCACCCCGCCGTCGGCCTGCGCCATCCCTCCGGCCGCTGGCTCGCCCGCACCAGCACCTCGGCCCTGGAGGCCTGCTTCGGCGACATGATCGCCGCCGTCGCCCGCGCCGACGTCATCGCCGCCCTGGTCGACGCTCTCCCTGAGGGCACCCTCCGCACCGGCTCGCCCGCCACGCTCGTCACCCCCGGCAGCGCCGCCGAGCCCGCCGTCGTCCGCACCGGTGACGGGGAGGAGAGCGCCGCGCTGGTCGTCGCCGCCGACGGCATCCGCTCCGCGACCCGCGGTCTGCTCTTCCCGCGGCACCCCGGCCCCCGCTACAGCGGCTTCACGAGCTGGCGCACCATCGTCGCCCCCGACCGTCACCCGGCCACCGCCGGCGAGGTGTGGGGCCGCGGGCGCCTCGCCGGGATCGTCCCGCTCGCCGACGGCCGGGTCTACGTCTACGGCGCCGCCCTCGCCCCGGCCGGCGAGCGGGCCGCCGACGGCGACGAGCGCTCCGAACTCCTGCACCGGTACGGCGACTGGTGCGCCCCGGTGCCGCAGCTGTTCGCCCTGGCCGAGCCCGGGCGCGTGCTGCGCCACGACGTCTGGGACCTCACCGACCCGCTGCCCGCCCACCACCACGGCAGGGTCGCCCTCCTCGGCGACGCCGCCCACGCGATGTGCCCCTTCCAGGGCCAGGGCGCCTGCCAGGCCATCGAGGACGGGCTCGTCCTCGCCTCCCTGCTCACCCCCGCCACCGACCCGGCCGCCGTCCTGCCCGCCTACACCGCAGCCCGGCTCCCCCGCACCACCGCGGTCGCCGCCGGCTCCCGTCGCATCGGCGGCCTCGTCGCCCTCCGCTCGCCCGCCGCCACCTGCCTGCGCACCGCGGCCCTCACGCTCGCCGGACTCCTCCCCGCCCGCGCCCTGCTCGGCCCCTCGGCCCGGACGTACGACTGGCAGCCACCGGTCCTGGGCGGAGTGGGGTGAGAGCAGCGCGGACACCGGCCACCGGCAGCCGAGTGCGGTGGACTACGCGTCGGCGCCCTGCGGATGAAGGGGCGAGGCATGGACGGAGTGGACGGCACGGGCCGCCTCGTCCACCACGTACCGCACCCGGCCTCCGGAGGTCACTTGGTCCGCCCACCGCGGCAGCTCGACGCCGCCGAGGACCCGGGTCGCCAGGCGCCCCCTGAGCCGGTGCCGCCGGTGCCACCGGTCAGGGCCCCGCCCCGAGAGCGGACTCGTCCGCAGTGCCTCGAAGCAGCGACAAGCATTCCCTGACTCTTCGGCGCACAGCTCGCTCCAGCCCTTGCACTCCAGCCCTCGGCAGCCTCGCCCGGACCGAACCGAAGGCGCCATTCGCCGCCGACCGGTGGCGGCGGGATCTCGTCGCCGCGCTTGGGACCCGCGGCTTGACCACCTCACCGTGATCGTCGCCGGGCAGGGGCCGGATCCAGGGGGAGACCGCCGGAGGAGCCGGCAGGACGGCCCGCACGGCCCGCACGGCCGAAGCCAACACCGACGGCGGCGGCAACACCGACACCGACGCCGGCGAACTACCGGCGGTGTGCGCCGGGCGCGCGGCGGCGAGCCACGCGCCGGACGTCCGCGTCACGCGCCCTTGCCGAAGGTCCCCCTGAGCGGGTCGCCCCGGTGACAGGCGGCGCAGCGCACCCGGGTGTAGATCGCCACCGGTCCCATGAAGACGTCCTCCCGCCCGTCGGCCGGAGACGCGGAGGCGGCCGGCTTCCCGCAGTCGAGGCAGACCCGTCGGGAGCGGGCGGCGACGGAGCAGGCGCGGCAGATCAGGTGGGTCGGGTGTTCCGCGTGCACGACGACCGGCTGCGGCCCGCCGTACAGCAGGTGGTCGCACCACGTACAGGACTCGTCCGCCTGCGACGCCAGCATCCGGGCCCTGGTCTCCTGCTGCCACTTCGCCGCGTTCTGCAGCGGCACCCTCACCGGCGGCCCCCACCCGGCGGAGGTGAGCCACTGGGCGCCCTCCGCACCGGCGGCCCGCAGCTGGTCGTCGACGGCGATGTCCCTGGGGGTCTTCTCTTTCATCGGGGCCTCTCCTCCGGTGGGCTTCCACGGGGGATAACGCCGCCGGGACACCGCTGGACACGCGGCCCGTCGGCCGCGGCCGGCGGAACCGCAGGCGAAGCGCGTACCGAGCGCCCCCGGAGCGCGCCGGCCCCGGAGCACGTCGGCTCCAGAGGACGTCGGCTCCGGAATGCGCCGGCCCCGGCTCAGAGGATCGGTTCGGTGTCCCCGTGCGCGACGAGGAGCTTGCGCAGCAGGGCGTCCAGCCGGGCGCGCTCGTCCTCGTCGAGGGCCGAGAGGATGCGCTCCTCGTTGCGGACGTGGCCGTCCATGGCGCCGTCGATCAGCTCCTTGCCGGCCGGGGTGAGGCGGACCAGGACGGCGCGGCGGTCGGTCGGGCAGGGGTTGCGCTCGACCAGGCCCTTGGCGGACAGCCGGTCGACCCGGTTGGTGATGGCGCCGGAGGTGACCATCGCGGACTTGAGCAGCGCGCGGGCGTTGAGCTCGTACGGCTCGCCGGAGCGGCGCAGGGTGGCCAGGACGTCGAACTCGGAGGAGTCCAGGCCGCAGCGGGTGAAGTACTCGCGCAGGGCGTTGTCGACCCGGACGTTGAGCCGTCGCAGCCGGCCGACCAGGGCCATCGGCCCGGAATCCAGGTCGGGGCGGGCCCGGGCCCACTGCTCGACGATGTCGTCCACGGTGTCGCGCTGCTGCATGCCCGCCGCCTTCCGGAGCCGTCTGTGCGAAGCCGCCGGGTCGCCCACCCGTTCGAAGCCGGCCGGGCAACCCGATGCAGATATCTTAACATTCACATACTTGACGTTCGCTAACTCTCAGGCGTAAAAATACCTCAACGTTCAGATAATCAACGTTCAGGGGAACGTCATGGCCGTCATCGACCGCAAGCGCGCGGGAATCGCCGCCACCGCCGCACTCGCCCCGGCCGCCTGGGGCACCACCTACCTCGTCACCACCCAGCTGCTGCCCGACGGCCGCCCGCTGCTGCTCGCCGCGCTCCGCGCGCTCCCGGCCGGGCTCCTCCTGCTGCTGATCGGCCGCCGACTTCCCAAGGGGCGCTGGTGGGGGCGCGCAGCCGTACTCGGGATGCTCAACATCGGGCTGTTCTTCCCGCTGATGTTCGTCGGCGCGTACCGCCTGCCAGGCGGCGTCGCGGCCACCATCGGGGCGATCCAGCCGCTGCTCGTCGCCGGGTTCTCCATCGGCGTGCTGCGTGTGCGGCCGGGCCGGCGGGCGGTGGCCGCCGGACTGGTCGGAGTCGGCGGGGTCGCCCTGCTGGTGCTCAAGAGCGGCGCGCGGCTGGACGGCGTCGGGATCGCCGCGATGGTCGCCGGGATCGCGCTGATGGCCATGGGCACCGTCCTCACCCGCCGCTGGGGGCGCCCCGAGGGCGCCACCCTGCTCGACCTCACCGCCTGGCAGCTCCTGGCCGGCTCGGTCTTCCTCGTCCCGCTCGCCGCCCTGGTCGAGGGCGCGCCGCCCGCCCTGAGCGCCGCCAACCTGGCCGGCTTCGCCTACCTCGGCCTGTTCGGCACCGCGCTCGGCTACGTCCTCTGGTTCCGCGGCATCCAGCAGCTCGGCGCCGGCCCGGCCTCGTTCCTCGGCCTGGTCAACCCGGTCGTCGCCACCCTCGGCGGCCTCCTCGTCCTCGGCCAGACCCTCACCCCCTGGCAGGTCCTCGGCCTCCTCCTCGCCCTCGCCGCCCTGCTCGCCGGCCAGTCCCCCGCCCGCCCCACCCCGGCACCGGTCGCAGCACCGGCCCCCGCCCCCGTCCCCCCCGCCCCCCCCCCCCCCCCCCCCCCCCCCCCCCCCCCCCCCCCCCCCCCCCCCCCCCGACCCCCGCCCGCCGGCCACCTCGCCTTCGGCCACGGCATCCACCACTGCCTCGGCGCCCCCCTCGCCCGGGTCGAGGCCGCCGTCGCCCTGCGGACCCTGATCGAGCGCCGCCCCCGCATCGCCCTCGACGCC
>NZ_MSJQ01000051.1 GCF_014596515.1 Streptomyces sp. CBMA156 | reverse complement strand
GCGGAGGCCTCGGCCCGGCGCACCGCGGCCGCGGCGGCGCCGTCGGCGAGGCCGAAGCCGAACTTGGAGTCGTGGCCGCCGGTCTGGATGGCCTGGTGGGCGCCGGCCGCGACGCCGGGCGCCACCCGCAGCTGGATCCGGGCGCGGCGGCGCCGTCGGCGAGGCCGAAGCCGAACTTGGAGTCGTGGCCGCCGGTCTGGATGGCCTGGTGGGCGCCGGCCGCGACGCCGGGCGCCACCCGCAGCTGGATCCGGGCCGGCGGCAGGCCCTCCTCGCGGTGCAGCCGCTCGATCCGGTCCAGCTCGTCGAAGCTGTCCACCACGATGTGGCGCAGGCCGACGGTCAGCGCGGTGCGCAGTTCGGCCTCGTCCTTGTTGTTGCCGTGCAGCACGATCCGGTCCGGGGCCACCCCGGCGTACAGGGCGGTGCGCAGCTCGCCGCCGGAGGCGACGTCCAGCAGCAGGCCCTCCTCGGCGGCCAGGCGGGCCATCGCGGTGCACAGGAAGGCCTTGGAGGCGTAGGCGACGTTGCCCCGGCCGAAGGCGGCCACCGCCTCCCGGCAGCGCCGGCGCAGGTGCTCCTCGTCGTAGACGAACAGCGGCGTGCCGTACCGGCGGGCCGCCTCGCTCAGGAGCACACCGCCGACGGACAGGCCCTCGGGGCGGTACTCGGCGGTGAGCGGCAGCAGACCCGGATCGACGGGCGGCAGGGCTGGCGACACAGGGGACAAGGCTTCCTCCCGGCTGGCTGGCTGGCCCGCCCATCCTCGGTCCTGGGGGAGGGAGTGAGAAAGCGCATTGTTCCGGCCCTGAGCAGTACGGAAATCGATGCTGCGGAAATCGATGCTGCCGGTGGTCACCACGATCCGTCCCGGGCTGTTGCATCCAAGCTTGCGTCTATGGTGCTACGGTGTGATCCATGGCCGACACCCCGCCTCCCGCTCGCGTCCCGGCCGCGGACCGCGCGTACGAACTGACCAAGGACCTCATCCTCGGCGGGGGCCTCCCCGGCGGCACGCTGATCAGCGAGGGCGAGATCGCCGAGCGCGCCTCGCTCAGCCGCACCCCGGTCCGGGAGGCCTTCCTGCGGTTGCAGGCCGAGGGTCTGCTCCAGCTCTTCCCCAAGCGCGGAGCCGTCGTGGTGCCGGTCGGGCCCGGTGAGGCCGAGGACGTGCTGGAGCTGCGCGAGGCGCTGGAGAGCACCGCCGTGCGCCGGATCACCCGCCGCCCGGACGGCCTCGACGCGCTGGTGCGGCAGCTGACCGGGCTGATCGACCAGCAGCGCGAACCCGCCCGCCGGGCCGACCTCGGCGCCTTCGCCGACGCCGACGAGGCCTTCCACCGGGGCATCGTGACGGCCGCCGGCAACCAGCTGGCCGAACGCTTCTACGGGACGCTGCGCGACCGCCAGCGCCGAATGGCCGTCCAGCTGCTCCAGGAGCGGCCGGAGCGGCAGCCGCAGCGGCTGGCCTCGCTGGTCGAGGAACACACCGTGCTGGTCGGGCGGATCGCCGCCCGCGACGCCGAGGGCTTCACCGCCGCGCTGCGCGCCCACCTGGACGCCCACCGCACCGTCACCGACCGCTGAGCTTCCCGTCCTTCCGGCGCGCGGCACCCGTTCGCGCGCCCGCCCCGACGGACCGCCGGGACCCGGCGATCCGTCATGCCGTCATGCCGTCATGTTGACGCACCGTCAGGCCGGTACGCCGACCCATCCGGCCATCCGGCCATCCGACAAGGAGCAGCACCACCATGAGCACCACCCGGCAGCCGTCCGCCGGACCCGTCGCACCGTCAGGCCGGGGGAGGCCCTGGCTGCTCGCGGCCCTGGCCATGCTCTGCTGCGGGTGGGGCGGCAACCAGTTCACCCCGCTGCTGCTGATGTACCGCGACCTCGGCGGCTACTCCGAGGTCACCGTGGACGCCTTCCTGGGGGCGTACGTCCTCGGGCTGGTCCCCGGGCTGCTGGTCGGCGGCGCGGCCTCGGACCGCTACGGGCGGCGCCCGCTGATGATCGGCGCGGTGGCCGTCTCGCTGGCCGCCAGCGGAGTGCTGTGCGGCGGTGTCACCGGTGAACTCCCCATCTACGCGGGGCGGTTCCTCACCGGCATAGCCGTCGGCATCGCGATGGCGGTCGGCACCAGCTGGGTCAAGGAGCTCTCCCAGGCCCCGCACGACCCGGCCGCCGACCCGGGGGCCGGTGCCCGCCGCGCCTCGCTCGCCCTGACCCTCGGCTTCGGCCTCGGCGCCGGGGTGGCCGGCGTGCTCGCCCAGTGGGGCCCCTGGCCGATGGTCACCCCGTACCTCGCCCACCTGCTGGTCACCCTGCCCGCGCTGTTCCTGCTGCCGAAGGCCGTGGAGACCAGGGCCCGTACCGCCGCCGTCCGCGGCCTCTGGGCCGACCTCAAGGTCCCGGCGGCCGGGCACCGGCGCTTCGTCCGGGTCATCCTGCCGATGGCCCCGTGGGTGTTCGGCTCGGCCGGCGTCGCCTACGCGGTGACCCCGCAGCTGGTCGGTGACCGGCTCGGCCACTGGTCGCTGGCCTACGCGACCCTGCTGACCGTCCTCACCCTGGGCACCGGCGCCCTCGTCCAGCCCTTCGCCAAGCGCCTGGACTCCTTCTCCTCGGCGCGCGGCGTCATCGTCTCCATGGTGCTGATGGCCTGCGGCATGGCGGTCTGCGCCGGCGACGCGGCGCTCCGCTCCCCGCTGCTCGGCCTGTGCGGCGCGGTCTTCCTCGGCGCCGCCTACGGCATCGGGGTGGTCTCCGGCCTGCTGGAGATCCAGCGCATCGTCACCCCCGACGACCTGGCCGGCATCACCGGCGTCTACTACGCGCTGTGCTACTCCGGCTTCCTGCTCCCCGCGGCGCTCGCGGCGCTCTCCCCGCTGGCCTCCTACGCCGTGATGCTCAGCGTGGTGACGGCCCTGGCCCTCGCCAGCCTCGCCGTGATCGTCCTCTCCTCCCGCCGCCACCTCCCCGCCCCGGCCCCGGTTCCGGTGGAGGTTCCGGCCGACTGACAACGGGTTCCGGCATGAACCGGTCGGACAGGGAGGTCCGACGGTCGAGACACGTCCGATCCCGGTCGATCGAGGGAATGGCCGTACGGTCTGGGAGAGAATCCGCAATGGGAAGGAGACGCGTTGTGAGTACGGCACCCCAGGTCCCTGGCGACTACAGCATCGTCAGCGACCCCGAGAGGGCACTGAAGTACGCGATCCG
Source organism: Streptomyces sp. CBMA156 (assembly GCF_014596515.1). Classification (GTDB taxonomy): domain Bacteria; phylum Actinomycetota; class Actinomycetes; order Streptomycetales; family Streptomycetaceae; genus Kitasatospora. Next base: position 7,502 of record NZ_MSJQ01000051.1, on the reverse strand, counting down.
GCATACGGCGGGCGACCGCACCGAGATCATCGAGGGAGTCATCACCCCCATGTCGCCATCGTGGGCGCACGAGTCCGCCGCTGAGGTCGTCCGCCGCCAGATCACCCCGCGTCTGGAGCAGCTGGATCTGGTGTCCGGGTCCGGCGACCTCGACCTGCCCGGCAGCGAGAACTGGTACATCCCGGACCTGGCCGTCGTGCCGGCCGAACTCGCCGAGAAGACCGAAGGCGCGCTGCTGCCCGATCAGACTCTCCTGATCGTCGAGGTCAGCTCCCCCTCCAACGCGGAAACCGACCGCGTGGTCAAGCGCCGCCGCTACGGCCAGTACGGTGCTCCGCTCTACCTCCTGGTCGACCGGCAGAACCGCAGCTGCACCCTGTACAGCGAGCCGACCCGGCTCGGCTACGCCGCCGAGAGCGGTCCGCACCCCTTCGGTACGCCCGTCCGCCTCCCGGAGCCCTTCGACATCGACCTCGACACCACCCGCCTGTAGCGGCCGGGTCAGGCCCTGGCGGCGTCCTTGGGGCGAGCGTGGGCGGGGAGGCCGTTGGTGAGGTCCTCGACCAGGAGGCGCCAGGCGATGGCGTCGGCCGCGGCGCGGAGCCCGGGGCTGCGGGGGCGGCCGGCGTCGGCGTCGAGGCGGGCGTTGAGCCAGTCGGACCAGGCGCGGCCGAGGGAGCGGATCTCCCGGGTGCCGGCCTCGGTGGGGGAGAGCCGGTCGCCCTCGCGGAGCAGGTAGCCCTCGGCGGACATCCGGTCGAAGACCGGCTCCAGGACCTCGGGCGGCACCCGTTTGCGGGCGGCGATGAGGTCGAGCGAGGCGTGGCCGACGGCCTTGGTGTGGCCGGTCACCTCCATCAGCGCCCAGGCTCCGGCCAGGTCCACCCGGGTGCCGGCGTCGGAGACGATCGTCCGGACGGTGTCGAGGTCCACCCCGCGGACGATCTTGCAGACCGAGTACTCCAGGTGCGGGTCGGAGTCGGGGGTGGTCGGCTGGGCGAAGCCCTCGCCCATGTCGGTGGAGCCCGCCCTGGCGGTGTCACGCAGCTGCACCTGCTTGAGGAAGAGCGCCACCACGAAGCCGACCACGGCCACCGGGATGGTCCACAGGTACACCGTGTGCAGGGCGTCGGAGTAGGCCTGGATGATCGGCGCGGCCTGGTCGGCCGGCAGCTGGTGCAGGCCCTGGGGGCTCTCGGCGGCGCGGCCGAGCACGGCGGGGTCGGCGCCGGTGAGCCGGGCGGCGGTGTCGACGCCCCGGCCGAGTTCGGTGTTCAGGCTGTTGGCGTAGATGGTGCCGAACACCGCGGTGCCGAAGGAGCTGCCGATGGTGCGGAAGAAGGTCACCCCGGAGGTGGCGGTGCCGAGGTCGGCGTAGTCGACGGTGTTCTGCACGGCGATGGTGAGCACCTGCATGCTCAGCCCGATGCCGACGCCGAGCACGAACATGTAGCAGGACGCCAGGAAGGTGCCGGTGCCGGGTTCCAGCCGGGAGAGCAGGTAGAGGCCGACGGCCATCACCGCGGTGCCGACGATCGGGAACAGCCGGTACTGCCCGGTCTTGCTGACCGCGTTGCCGCTGCCGACCGAGGCGATCAGCAGACCGATCACCATCGGCAGCGTCCGGACGCCGGAGACGGTCGCCGAGTCGCCGTCCACGTACTGGAGGAAGGTCGGCAGGAAGGTCAGCGCGCCGAGCATGGCGAAGCCGACGATGAAGCTGAGCACCGAGCAGACCGTGAACACCGGGTTGCGGAACAGCCGCATCGGCAGCATCGGTTCGGCCGCCCTGGTCTCCACCCAGCAGAACAGGCCGAGCGCCAGCGCGCCGCCGACGAACAGGCCGATGATCACCCCGGAGCTCCAGGCGTACTGGTTGCCGCCCCAACTCGTCGCCAGGATCAGCGCGCCGGCGCCGGCCGCGACCAGCACGATGCCCAGGTAGTCGACGACCGGGCGGACCACCGAGCGCACCGAGGGGATGGTCCTGGCGGCCGCCGCCACCACCACGACCGCGATCGGCACGTTGACGTAGAACGCCCAGCGCCAGGACAGGTGGTCGGTGAACAGCCCGCCCAGCAGCGGCCCGATCACCGTGGCCACGCCGAACACCGCGCCGATCGCGCCCTGGTACTTGCCGCGCTCGCGCAGCGGGATGACGTCCGCGATCAGCGCCATCGAGGTGACCATCAGGCCGCCCGCGCCGATGCCCTGCACGGCCCGCCAGGCGATCAGCAGCGTCATGTCGGTCGCCAGGCCGCACAGGAACGAGCCGCCGACGAAGACGATCGCCGAGACCTGGAACAGCAGCTTGCGGCCGTACAGGTCGCCGAACTTGCCGGCCAGCACGGTGGCCACCGTCTCGGCCAGCAGGTAGGACGTCACCACCCAGGACATGTGGGCGGCCCCGCCCAGGTCCGCGACGATGGTGGGCAGCGCGGTGCCGACGATGGTCTGGTCCAGGGCGGCCAGCAGCATGCCGAGCACGATGGTGCCGAAGACGACGTTCCGCTGCCGGACGTCCAGCACCGGTGGGGCGGACGGCGGGGTCTCGGTGGCGACGGTCATGCCGTCAGCCTCCGGGGTGCGGGCGCCGGTCGCGATCCGGTTCGGCCGTTCGGGTGACGCGGCCGGCTGCGGCCCGGGGGAGCGGCCCGGTTGCGTGATCCGGGGGTGGTCGTGGGCAGGTGACACGGCGTGACGGCCCGGGGTGGCGGCCCCGGGAGGGCCGGGCGAGGATGGGCCGAGCGAAGTCGACCGACGGCCGCCCGTCGGCCCGGACGCCCCCGGACCCCCGGGAAGGGGCTCCCATGACCGCCGACCCTCCGCGCAGTTCCACGCAGCCGACGCAGCCAGGCGCCACCGCCGTCGGCGGCCGGGCCGCCGCCCGCCGCTGGCGGGCACTCGCGGTCTGCCTGGTCGCCGGGTTCATGACCCTGCTGGACGTCAGCATCGTCAACGTCGCGCTGCCGACCGTACGGGACGAGCTGCACATGTCCGACAGCGGCCTCCAGTGGGTGCTCAGCGGCTACGCGCTGGCCTTCGGCCTGGTGCTGGTGCCCTCCGGGCGGCTCGGCGACGCGCGCAGCCGGCGGGCCGTCTTCCTCGCCGGGCTCGCGCTGTTCACCGTGGCGAGCGCGCTCGCCGGGGCGGCGCAGAACCAGGAGTGGCTGGTGCTGGCGCGGCTGTTCCAGGGCGCCGCCGGCGGGGTGCTGGTGCCGCAGGTGTCCGGCTTCATCCAGGTGCTGTTCCAGGGCGCCGACCGCGGCCGGGCCTTCGGCGCGCTCGGCTCGACCATCGGGCTGTCCACCGCCGTCGGGCCGCTGCTCGGCGGCCTGCTGATCCACGCCGTCGGCCCGGAGAACGGCTGGCGCTGGGTGTTCCTGGTCAACCTGCCGATCGGCGTCGCCGCGCTGCCGATCGCCTACCGGCTGCTGCCGGCGCCGCCGCCCGCCGCCGAGCGGGCCGGGCACCGGGACTTCGACCCGGTCGGGGTGCTGCTGCTCGGCGCCGGGACGGTCGCGCTGCTCCTGCCGTTCGTCCAGGCGCAGCAGTGGCACGGCGCGACCCGCTGGCTGCTGCTGCCGCTCGCGGCGGTGCTGCTCGTCGCCTTCGTCGGCTGGGAGCTGCACTACGGGCGACGGCGCGAACCACTGGTCAGCATGGCGCTGTTCGCGGTGCGCTCGTACGCGGCGGGGACGCTGCTGTCGCTGGTGTACTTCGCCGGGTTCACCGCGATCTTCTTCATCTTCACGCTCTACCTCCAGGCGGGCCTGCACTACTCGGCGCTGACGGCGGGCCTGGCGATCACCCCGTTCGCGGTCGGCTCGGGCGTGGCCGCGGCGGTGGGCGGGCGCCTGGTGAGCCGGCTGGGGCGGCGGCTGGTGGTGGCCGGACTGGTGCTGGTGCTGGCCGGCCTGCTGGCCTCGGCGCTCGCGGTGCAGCTGTGGTCCGGGCCGCACGTGGGCTGGACGACGGCGCTGCCGCTGCTGGTCGCCGGGATCGGCAGCGGACTGGTGATCGCCCCGAACCAGACGCTGACCCTCCAGCAGGTGCCGGTGGCCAGGGCGGGCAGCGCGGGCGGGGTGTTGCAGACCGCGCAGCGGGTCGGCTCGGCGGTGGGCATCGCCGTCGTCGGCTCGGTGTTCTTCGCCCACGCCGCCGGGCCTCGCCCGGACTGGGCGCTCGCCTTCCAGCTCGGGGTGACGGTCGCGGCCGGCCTGGTGCTGGCCGCGCTGCTGGTGGCGGTCGCCGACATGTCCTCCGGCCGGGGCAGCTTCCGGGCCCGCGGGCCCCGGCTGGGGGACGGGCCCTGACCCGGGGCCGGCCCGGATGCCCGGGCCGGACCGGTGGCGGCCGGTGGTCCTGGTGGCCGTCAGTGGTCCCGGGGTGGCCGTCAGTGGTCCCGGCGCCGGATCGCGAGCGCCGCGACGGCCACCGAGGCCAGCGACCAGGCCGCGAAGGTGATCCAGGAGCCCGCGACGGTGGCCGGGTACTCGGACGGGCGCTGGCCCACCAGGGTGGTCCTGGCCAGCCGCTGCCAGGCGGGCAGCGGCAGGGCGTGCAGCAGGTCGGCGCTCCACCGGTAGCGCTCGGTGACCAGCGAGGGGACGAAGAACAGCACCACGACGGTGCCGACCACGGCGCCGGCGCCGTGCCGGATCAGGGTGCCCAGGCCCAGCCCGACCAGTGCGCAGACCGGGCCGAACAGCACCGCCGCCGCGACGTACCGCAGGGCGGTCGGGTCGGTGAGGGACTGTCCGATGCCGGCGTCGGAGAGGATCGCCTGGGTCAGGCCGAAGGAGACACCCACGGTGAGCACCCCGTAGCCGAACAGCACGGCCGCCGACACGCAGGCCTTGGCGACGATCACCGCCCGGCGGTCGGGCACGGCGGCCAGCGTGGTGCGGATCAGCCCGGTCGCGTACTCGCCCGCGATGACGATCGCGCCGATGCCGCCCGCGACCAGCATCAGGATGTCGGCGCCGGCGAGGTCGAACGCGTCGTGCAGCGCCACCTGCGCCATGACCGCGGGGTCGTCCTCGCCGGGGGTGTAGTGGTCGCGGGTGTACAGCGCGGACTTGAGGCCGGCGGCGACGATCGCCAGGGCGCTGAGGCCGAGCACCCAGCGGACCGAGCGCAGCGACCAGAACGAGATCCACTCGGCGGCCAGCAGGTCGGCGAAGCGGGCGCGGGGCTCGGCGTGGGCGCGGGGCCCGGCGTGGTGGTCGACGGTCATGGTGTTCAACGGGACTCTCCGGCGGGGTACTCGACGCTGTCGGCGGTCAGTTCCATGAACGCCTCCTCCAGGGAGGCGCTCCTGGTGGTCAGGGTGTGCAGCAACAGGCGCTGCTCCAGGGCGAGTTCACCGATCCGGGTGGCGTCCAGGCCGGACACCGCGAGGGCGCCGTCCCGGCCGGTCCCGACGGTGGCGCCCGCCGCCGTCAGCACGCCCGCCAGCCGGTCGGGTTCGGCAGTCCGGACGGTGACGGTCGCCCGGCCGGCCCGGGCGGCGAACTCGGTCAGGCTCTCGTCGGCGATCAGCCGGCCGCGCCCGATCACCACCAGGTGGTCGGCGGTGTGCTCCATCTCGGCCATCATGTGGCTGGAGACGAAGACCGTGCGCCCCTCGTCGGCGAGCCGCCGGAACAGTCCGCGCAGCCAGCGCACGCCCTCCGGGTCCAGCCCGTTCAGCGGCTCGTCGAACAGCAGCACCGGAGGGTCGCCGAGCAGCGCGCCCGCGATGCCCAGCCGCTGCCGCATGCCCAGCGAGTAGCCGCCGACGCGTCGTCCGGCGGCCCCGCCGAGGCCGACCTCCGCCAGCACCTCGTCCACCCGGCCGAGCGGGATGCGGTTGCCGCGGGCCAGCACCCTCAGGTGCGCCCGGCCGGTGCGCCCGCCGTGCACGTCGCCCGCGTCCAGCAGGGCGCCGACGTGCCGCAGACCGCGCGGCCGGTCGCGGAAGGAGTGGCCGTCGACGGTGGCGGCACCGGCGGTGGGGTCGCCCAGGCCGAGGACCAGCCGCAGGGTGGTGGACTTCCCGGCGCCGTTGGGGCCCAGGAAGCCGGTGACCCGGCCGGGGCGGACGGTGAAGGTGAGGCGGTCGACGGCGGTGCGGGTGCGCCGTCCACGGCCGTACCGCTTGGTCAGCTCGGTGACTTCGATCATGGGCTCCACGATGCCCGGGGGAGTCGGCGGCCCGCATCGGACCGGCGTCGACACTCCCGGGGGCGGAGGTCACCCGGGGCCGTACGACCGTGGGTGTCACCAGGCCGTACAACCACGGCTGGATGACGGCGTGCCGGGCCGTCGTTACGATCACGGACCATGCCCTCGTCCCCCGCTCAACCACTGTTCCGGCGCGTCCCGCCCGAGGTCTGGGTCGGCCTCGCCTGGTGCGTGGCCGCCGGCTACCCCGCCGTCCGGATGGGCGGTGACGCCGCGCAGCACCCCGGCGCCGCCGCGCACGGCGGCCTGGCCTTCACCCTGGCCGACACGGTGGTGGCCTTCGCCGGCGCGGCGCTGGTGCGACGGCTGCCGGTGCTCTCGGTCGCCCTGCTGCTGGTCGCCGCGTTCACCGAGACCGACGGCTGGGCCGCCCGGGCCCAGGTGGCGCCGGGCGCGCTGCTCGCCGTGGACACCGCGCTCTGCCTGATCACCGCCACCCGGCCGCGCCGCAGCTCCAGGGCCGCGTTCGCCCTGGTCATGGTCTTCCTGGTGCTGCACCTCGGCATGGTGAGCGGCGACACGGTGGGCGTCTTCACCGGCACCCACATCGGCTCGGCCGACGGCGCCGCGCTGCTCGCGCTGGTCGCCTGGCTGGTCGGCCGCTCGGTGCGGCAGAACCGGGAGCACGCCGAGGCGCTCGGCGCCCGGGCGGCCGAGGAGGCGGTCGCGGCCGAACGGCTGCGGATCGCCCGGGAGATGCACGACACCGTGGCGCACAGCCTCGGCATCGTCGCCCTCCAGGCCGGCGCGGCCCGCCGGGTGATCGACCGTCGGCCGGAGCGGGCCAAGGAGGCGCTCGGCGAGATCGAGACCGCCGGCCGGGACACCCTGGCCGCGCTGCGCCGGATGCTGGTCGCGCTGCGCCGGGCCGACGGCGAGGCCTCGGAGGTGGCGCCGCAGGGCCTGGCCGACATCGACCGGCTGGCCGGGGCGACCACCGCCGCGGGGGTGCGGGTGGAGGTCCGGCGGCACGGGGAGCCGGGGCCGCTGCCGCCGGAGGTCGATCTCGCGGCCTTCCGGATCGTCCAGGAGTCGGTGGCCAACGTGGTGCGGCACGCGGGCGTCGGTGCCTGCGTGGTCGCGGTGGACCACCGGACGGTGGGGGAGCTGTCCGTCGAGGTCACGGACGAGGGCCGGGGCCGGGATCGTGCTGCCGGGCCGAGTGGTGCCGTGTCAGGTGCTGTCGGGCGCGTCGGCGCCGGGCCGGGTGCCGGCTTCGGGCTGGTCGGGCTGCGGGAGCGGGTCGGCCTGCTGCGCGGGGAGTTCGAGGCCGG
>NZ_MSJQ01000050.1 GCF_014596515.1 Streptomyces sp. CBMA156 | reverse complement strand
GTCGGCGAACGGGCCGTCGGGGACGGTGACGGGCGCGCCGTCCGCGGCGGCGACCAGCTGGGCGAGCGTCACCGCCAGCTCCGCCTCCCAGCGCGGCGCCCACCGCCCCCCGGAGTCCCGGAGCTCGGCGGCGCACCACCACCGGGTGAGCGCGGCCCAGTCGGCGACCGGACGGGCGGGGCCTGCGGTCGCGGGGCGCACCGCCTCCGGCTCCAGCCAGGTGGCCTGCCACAGCGAGCAGGCGTCGACCCTGGTCGCCACCTTCCGGCCGCAGCCGGCGCAGGTGACGTTCGGGCCGTTGCGGCCGTCGATGCCGCAGCAGGCGCCGTTCTCGCGCCGCTGGACGAGGGCGGTGCCGTAGGCGTCGCCGGGCGCGATCACGATGGAGCGGGCCGCCCAGGCTGGGTGTTCCTCGACGGCGTAGGTGCCCGACTCCATCAGGACGGGCATGGGGTAGCCGTTGCCGTAGTGGAGGCCGGCGTAGGCCGGGTACGGGACCCGCGACAGCGGTGCGGTCAGCGCGTTCCCGCACCCCCGGCACTCGAAGACCTCCACGCACTCCCCCGTTCCGGCGCTCCGGTGTCGCGGCGCCGATGGGTGAGTATCGCGGGCCCGGCGGGCGGGGCCAACGGGTTTTCCGCCGGCCCCGCTCCCCCCGGCTCCCGCTTACCCCGGGCCCGCTTCCCCCGGCCCGTTCCCTCATGCCCCGGAACGGTCAGGCCAGGTCGCCGCGTTCGCGCAGCAGGGGCAGCAGGTGGTCGCGGACGGCGGGGGCCAGACACAGGGTGTCGTCGCGGCCGTCGGTCCAGCGCAGGTCGGCGAGTTCGGCGGCGGGGGCGGGCTCGCGGTCCAGGCCGGCGGTGAAGACGGTCATCAGCATGGGGACGCCTTCGAGGGCGGCGGTGGCGCGGATGTCGGTGAGGTGGCGGGGGCCGACCGGGGCCGCGCCGAGTTCCTCGCGCAGTTCGCGGGTCAGGGCCGCCAGGGCGTCCTCGCCGGGGTCGGGCTTGCCGCCGGGGAGGTAGAAGACCTCGGGGGCGGCCTGCTTGCTGACGACCAGGAGCCTGCCGTCCCGGATGATCGCGGCGGCGGCCACGGTGAGCGGGGCGGCCTCGGTGGCTGCGGCGGCTTCGGCAGTCGGGGTGGCTTCGGCGGTCGGGGTGGCCTCGGCGGCCTGGGTGCTGGTGGCTGCGGGGTCGATCATGGATGGGATTGTCGCAGGTGGGAGGGTGTTCCGGCGGGACACCCTTGCAAGTGTCTGCACGTGCAACTATTGTTCACGAATGTAGATGCAGCTGCAAAAGTTGCATGATCGCCTCTTCGCCCTGGCGCCGACCCTCCGGGAGTCCGACATGAGCACCTCTCTCTTCACCCCGCTCACCCTGCGGGCCCTGACCGTCCCCAACCGGATCTGGATGCCGGCGATGTGCCAGTACAGCGCCGTCCCGGACGGGGACGCGGCCGGCGTCCCGACCGACTGGCACTTCACCCACCTCGCGGCCCGCGCCGCCGGCGGCACCGGGCTGATCATCACGGAGGCCACCGCGGTCAGCCCCGAGGGGCGCATCAGCCCGTACGACCTCGGCATCTGGAACGACGAGCAGGCCGCGGCCTTCCGCCGGATCACCTCCTTCCTGAAGAGCCAGGGCACCGTCCCGGCGATCCAGCTCGCCCACGCCGGCCGCAAGGGCTCCACCGAGCGCACCTGGGTCGACCGGGGCCGCCCGGTCGCCCCCGGCGAGGAGCACGGCTGGACGCCGGTCGGCCCCAGCGCCGAGGCCTTCTCCCCCGCCCACACCACCCCGGAGGAGCTGACCGAGGAGCAGATCGGCGAGATCGTGCGGCAGTTCGCCGACGCCGCCCGGCGCGCGCTCGACGCCGGCTTCCAGGTCGCCGAGGTCCACGGCGCCCACGGCTACCTGGTCCACCAGTTCCTCTCCCCCGCGGCCAACCGCCGCACCGACGGCTACGGCGGCTCCTTCGAGGGCCGCATCCGCTTCGCGCTGGAGGTCGTCGACGCCGTCCGCTCGGTGTGGCCCGAGGACCTGCCGGTCTTCTTCCGCGTCTCCGCGACCGACTGGATCACCGAGAACCCGGAGGACGGCCGCGAGGGCTGGACCTCCCGGGACACCGTCCGCCTCGCCAAGGAACTCCGGGCCCACGGCGTCGACCTGCTCGACGTCTCCACCGGCGGCATCGTCCCCGACGCCCGGATCGAGGCCGCGCCCGGCTTCCAGGTGCCCTTCGCCGAGGCCGTCCGCCGCGAGACCGACCTGCCGGTGGCCGCCGTCGGCCTGATCACCGACCCCGCCCAGGCCCAGGCCGTCCTCACCGACGGCCACGCCGACGCCGTGCTGATCGGCCGCGAACTGCTGCGCGACCCCTACTGGGCCCGCCGCGCCGCCGCCGAACTCGGCGGCGAGGTCGCCACGCCCCTCCCGTACCACCGCGCCTGACACCAGCTCCGCCCCGCGCGGGCGCCTGGGGCGACTCAGGCGCCCGGCCGCCCCGAGCCGTCGACGCCACCGGCATCGGCGGTTTCGGCGTCGGCGTCGGTTTCAACGGTTTCAACGGTTTCAACGAATTCGGCGGATTCGGCGGATTCGGCGGATTCGGCGGATTCGGCGTCGCTCAAGTCCTCCACCCTCAGCGGCCGTTGCCCGTCGAACACGACCGCGAGGCCGTAGGGGTCGCAGATGGGCAGGCGGCCCTCGGCGAAATGCAGGTGCCACTCGTCGAGGTAGAAGGTGAGCTGCGGGAGATCCAGCGGAAAGTCCGCGACGGGCAGGCCGCGGAAGGGCCGCGCCTCCGCTTCGGTGAGACCGAAGAAGGCCGGGTCGGCCTCCACCGCCTCGCGCACGAAGCGGAGCCCCGCCTCCAGGTAGTGGTCGACCCTGCCGAGCACCTCGCCGACCAGGGGCAGATCGGCCCGGTCGAGGTCGTCGGTGCCTTCGAGCAGGATGGTGGCCTCGACGGGCGCGCCGTACAGCGCGCTCCTCGGCGCCTCGGCCACGCTCCAGACCCTCAGCCCGTCCGGCCCCCGGCCGGGGAGCAGCTCTCCGATGCCACTGCGGAAGACGTTCGGGGCCACGGCGGCTCCCTCTCACGAAACTCGGGGCGGGACGGGACGGGACGGACAACGCTACCCCGGAGCCCGCCCGCCCCTTCTGACGGTGCGCCCACAGGAAATCTTTCAGCTCCGCCCGGTGAGGTGACCCCACTTCCGGGCATTCCGGCCGCAAATCTTCCTGCGAAGGCGGGGCAGAGTGTCGGACTTGAGGTGGAGCGCACTCCAAGTCCTACGGTTCTGCCGTGGTCGCCGCCGCCGGTGGCCGGCGACCGGAAGACGGATGAGGAGCAGCGCAGATGACCATGCCCACGAACGAGGCCGAGGCCCGCCAGGAGCGTTTCGAGCGCGGGCTGGAGGTGCTGGAGCGGATCGACGGCGAGGTCGGACGCCGGGTCGTGGACGCACTGGGCGACGTCAGCCCCGAACTCGGGCACCAGGTGGTCGCCTGGGGGTTCGGGGAGATCTACAGCCGCCCCGGGCTCCCGCCGCGCGAGCGGCAGTTGGTCACCCTGGGCATGCTCACCGCCCTCGGCGGCTGCGAGCCGCAGCTGGAGGTCCACGTCAACGCCTCACTGAACGTCGGGCTCACCCCGCAGGAGATCGTCGAGGCCCTGCTGCACTCCGCCGTCTACTGCGGCTTCCCGAAGGCCCTCAACGCCACCTTCACCGCCAGGAAGGTCTTCGCCGAACGCGGCCTCCTCCCGCTCACGCCGGACCGGTGAGTCCCGTCATCCGATCGCCGCTCCTGGACACCGCCGGGGAGGTTCCGGTGAAGGGACTTCCGAGGGCGTGCCGCTGAAGCACCCGGGCCGGGCCCGGACGCGCGCCTTCCGGGAACCACCGCGTGCCGCCGGGTGTCCTTGTGGAGATGGACGACCGTTCGGGGACAAGCCGTATACCGGGCTGCTTGGTGGCCCTCGTCGGACTGGCCGGAGGGGCCGGCTCGTGGGCGCTCTCGGACGCGGCTCGCAGGTACTGCGGCTCGTACCAGGACGAGTACGTGGACTGGGGTGGTGTCCGGCCCTACGAACTCCCCCTGTCCGTGGCCGCGGGAGGCGCCGTCGCACTCGCCGCCTACCGGGCCGCCTGGATCCTTGCCCGGCGGCCGGGCCGCAGGAGGATCTCCTCACTGGTTCCTGTCGCCGTCGCGCTGTTCGCGCTCCTCGCGATGACCTGGTGCCAGTTCGCCTGGATCGGCACCGTTCCCGGAACGGTCAGCGACAGCGGTCTCTGTCCGGCCGGCAACGTCCCCGGCTGGTGGCCCCGCTGGATCCCCGCCTGAAGACGCGTCGGGTGTGACGCCTTCCCGTTGCCGGTCGCGGGGCCGGGCACACGGGTGGTCAGACCCCTGTGCTGTACTACGTGCTCTTCCGTGTACACCCCGCATCACCTCCGGAGTCACCCCTCGATGAACGTCACCTGCCCGACGTGCGCCGCGGCGGACGAGACCGTCGCCGTGCGCAACGCCCTGCTGGACTCCGACCGGCCCCTCGACCCGCCGACGCGGGAACTGCTGTCGATGCCGTCCGAGCCCGGGGGCACGACCGGGGCCGCGATCACCCTCTTCGTCCTGGCCGGCCTGTTCGGCCTGCTGGGACTGCGTGGGCTGTTCTCCGGCGACGGCGGCGGCAGCTCCGACATGGCGTACCAACTCGGCTACCGCTACGGCGCGTTCCTGCTCGCCGCGATCCTGCTGGGCATCGGGCTCACGGTCCATTCCGACCACCGGAGCCGCCGCGGTGACACGGCCGGCCAGTGGCCGCGGACCTACGACCAGTGGCAGAAGCTCCACCAGGTGTGGCGGGCGACCTGGCTGTGCCGGCGCTGCCGCGCCGTGTTCCTCCCCGCGGCCGCGCTGCGCCCCGACTTCGCCGCCTCGGCCGCGGTGCCTGTGGCGCAGTTCCCGCAGTGGGCGGAGACCATCACGCGACAGGAGGACCGCCCCGGCGCCCCGTCCACGTCGGGCTGACCTCTACCCCGGCCACCGGCCCGGCCTCACTGCCCGGCGTGCGGCCGGGCGAGTCCGGCTCCGACCCTCGTCAGCATCTGGCCGAGGAGGTGGAGGGCCCGTGCCCGCGTCGGCACTCCGCGCGCCGTTCCCGTCCAGTAGGCGTCGGTGAACCTCTCGGTCGCCGTGAGGATCCGGTCCTCGTCCCTGGCGGCAAGCACGAGGACGAACCGCACGTAGTCGCCGAGGTCGGTGCCCAGGGGGTGCCGGCTCGTGAAGCCGTGCAGGCGCGCTCCCAGCGCGGGCAGGGTGCGCTCCGTCGGGAAGACCACGGCGAGAGCGGCGAGTGCGAGGCGGACCGCGGGGCATTCGGCCGGCCAGCGGGCCAGCAGGCCCGGCGTGCAGGACCGGACCGCGATGCGGGCCCGGGCCTCGCTGTCGGCGTCAGCATGCCGCGGCCCGGGCGGCCGGCTCGCGGCGAGGTGGCGCTCCCCCACGGTGGCGGCGCTGAAGAGCAGGTGCACCATCTCGAACCGGTGCCGGGCGGGCACCCGGTCGTCGACGGCCAGGGCCGCGATCAGCCCGAGCCCGTCCGCGGTGCCGGGCCAGCAGGTGTCCTGGTGGAGGATCTCGTTGTAGAAGTCACCGAGGAAGCCCCGCTCGTCCCAGGAGGGATCGGCCCCGTGGGCGAACAGCATCGCCGCCTGGGGCGGCCTGCGGCCCGGCAGCCGGTCGGCGATGACATCCCGGAAGAGCCGCCGGATCGGCGGGCCGGAGGCGATCGCGTCGTGCGGGGGCTCGTACCGGTTCCGCCCGGATTCGGCGTGCGTGTCCATGACCCGCGCAGCCTACGGCAGCTCGGACCGGCGCAGTTCGGGCCGGCCGGCTGCGGGCCGGGAGCCCGTCCCTGCGCGAGCTGGAGACCCGCGCGGTGCGGGGCGCGGTGAGCCACCTGCCGCGCAGCACCCTGCACGGGGTGCTGGCAGGTAAACGGGACTGCACCGAGCGGGTGCTGATCGAGTTCGTCCGGGCCTGCGGGGTGGGCCCGGCAGAGGAGACCGAGTGGGTCGCGGCCCTGCGGCGCACCGGCGGAGCGCCGCTCTCTCCGCCCGACGTCCACCACCAACTCGCCGAGGCCACGCGGAGATCCTCCGCCTGCGCCGGGCCCTCGACGGCCGCACGCGCCGGAAGTCGGCCCGGCCGACTTCCGGTGCGGCGACGGGAAGTCGGGGTTACGACGGCGGCGGTGGGCGGGCTCGCGGAGGAGGACTTCGCGCGGCCGTCGGGACGTGCGGGCCTTGTCCCCTCCTCCCGGCCGCCCGCACACTGGTCCGCATGGGGGACGCGTCATGGCTGTTCGCCGCCATCACCGGTGTGACGGCCGTCGGCGCGAGCTGGACCACCGGCCGCCTGTCGGCCCGGTCCGCCCGTCACACAGCGGAACTGGACGCCGGCGAACGCCGCGGTGAGCACACCCGGCAGGCCCGGCGCACCGCCTACATGGAGTTCATCGCCTGCGTGCACACCATGGGGACCCTGCACGGCAGCGCGATGTCGCTCTTCCGCGGCACGACCCACCCGGAATGGCACACCGCGCTCTCCGGGATCCACGAGGAGCTGCGCGAGAACTACCACCGCCGGTTCCTCCCCGCGCTCGACATCGTGTGTCTGGAAGGGCCCGACGATGTCGCCGAAGCCGCACTGGCCGTGGTTCCCGCCTCGACCACGGTCTTCGGTCTCGTGGAGGACATCCTGCGCGGAGCCGGCGATCCGCAGGACCTTCCGGCCGGCTGCGCGCGCCTCTGGGATGCCGTACGGACCTTCACGGGTGCGGCCCGACGCGCCCTGAACGCGTAGGGCGCTTCCCTGGCCGATGGGCCGACCGGGCCGACTTCCCGTGCGGCGAGGGGCAGTTGCCGCGGCGGGTTGCGGCGGGGGTGGTGGTAGCTTGCGCGCGTGGGGCTCTTCGGACGGTCGTGGGCGGCGTTGCGGGCGGCGGTGGACGGGCTCGCGGAGGAGGACTTCGCGCGGCCGTCGGGGTGTGCGGGCTGGCTGGTGCGGGATCTGGTGTGCCATCTGGTGGTCGACGCGCAGGACGTGCTGATCACGCTGGTGACCCCGTCCCCCGCGGCGGCGACCCGCGACGCCGCCTCGTACTGGGAGGTCCACCCGCGGCCGCCGGACGGGCAGGACCCGCTGGCCGCGCTGACCGTACGGCTGGCCGCCGCGTACGGGGACCCGGCGCTGCTGCGCTTCCACCTGGACGACGTCGGCTCCGCGGCCGGACGGGCCGCCGCCCTCGCCGATCCGCACCTGCGGGTGGCCACCCAGGGGCAGGTGCTGACCGTCGCCGACTACCTGGACGCGTACGTGCTGGAGTGGACGCTGCACCACCTGGACCTGGTCGCGCACCTGCCGCACGTGCCCGGCCCGCCCGCCGAGGGGCCGGCCGCGGCGCGGCGGCTGCTGGAGCGGATCGCCGGGGCCCCGTTCCCCGCCGACCTGCCCGACGCGGACGCGCTGCTGGTCGGCACCGGGCGGCGGCCCACGACGGAGGCCGAGCGGGCGGGACTCGGGGTGCTCGGGGCGAAGGTGCCGCTGTTCCTCGGGTGAGCGGGCCAGGTGAGCCGCCCCGGGTGAGCCGCCGTGGCCCGAGGCCTACCCCTGCGGGGGGGCGGCGGAGCGGCTGCCGACGGCCCGCGGCGGAGGACCGGTTCCGGACCCGGCTGCCCGGGTCCCCGGCTACGGCACCGGCATGTACGGCTCCGCGGACGGGCGGCGCCGGTTCTCGGCGCCGGTGACCTTCTACGACGACTCGGACCCGGCAGGACCTCGTCCACGGCGGCACCCGCACCGGCCCCAGCCGAGCGGCCCGAGCCGAACGGCCGGAGCCCGCCTCACACGCCGGGGCCCCCGCCCGTGCCGGGCAGGTCGAGGGTGACCCGCAGGCCGCCGGCCGGTTCGGGGGTGAGGTGGAGTTCGCCGTGGTGGGCGTCGGCGACGGCGGCCACGATCGCCAGCCCCAGGCCGTGGCCGCGGCGGGCCGGGTCGGTCTCGGCGGTGCGTCCGCGCCCGCGCAGGAACGGTTCGGTGAAGGTGGCCACGGCCTCCGGCGTCAGCCGCGGGCCGGTGTTGGCGACGGTGAGGCGCACCCGCCCGGGCCGGCGCGGGTCGGGCCCGGTGGTGACGGTGACCTGCCCGCCGCCGGGCAGGTTGTGCCGCAGCGCGTTGTGCAGCAGGTTGACGGCCGCCTGGCGCAGCAGGACGGGGTTGCCGGTGGCCGGGGCGGGGCGCAGGTCGGCGGTGACGGTGACGCCGAGGGCCGCGGCCTCGTCGCGGACGGCGGTCAGCGCCTGCTCGGTGGCGGCGGCGAGGTCGGTGGGGGCGAGGTCCGGCGGGGCGTGGCCGAGGTCGGCGAGCTGGAGCAGGGCGTCGCTGATCTCGATGCCGCGCCGGTTGGTGTCCTGGAGCCGGGCGACGAGCTTTCCCCAGTCCTGGCCTGCCGGGTCGGCGGCGGCGACCTGGAGCATGGTGTTGGTGATCGCCAGCGGGGTGCGCAGTTCGTGGGAGGCGTTGGCGGCGAAGCGCTGCTGGGCCTCGAAGGAGCGCTGGAGGCGCGCCAGCATCTCGTCGAAGGCGTCGGAGAGGTCGGTGAACTCGTCGCGCGGGCCGGTGAGGGCGATGCGGTGCTCCAGTGCCCCGCTCGCGGCGCGGTGGGCGGCGCCGGTGATGTCCTGGAGCGGGCGCAGCACCCGGCCCGCGATCAGCCAGCCGCCGGCCATGCCGACGGCGGTCAGCAGGGCCAGGGCGTAGCCGCCGGCCCTGAGCAGGGAGTCCAGGATCTCCTGGCGGGAGGGGGCGTCGGAGCGGTAGCGCGGGTTGGAGGAGGTGAGGGGGTAGTTCGGGATGTAGCGCATGCCGACGTAGACGACGGCGAGGGAGAGCAGGCCGGCGGTGACGGCGAAGAGGGTGTAGCTGAGGGTCAGGCGCATCCGGGCGGTCAGGCGGCGCGGGCGCTCGGTACGGGGACGGTCGTCGCGCTCGTTCACCTCGGGCCGTCCTCCCCGCCGGGGACGGTGAGGCGGTAGCCCACGCCCGGCACGGTCTGGATCACCCACGGGTCGCCGAGGCGTTTGCGCAGGCCGGAGATGGTGATGCGGACCGCGTTGGTGAAGGGGTCCGCGTTCTCGTCCCAGGCGCGTTCCAGCAGGTCCTCGGCGCTGATCACGCCGCCGCGCGCGGTCATCAGGACCTCCAGGACGGCGAACTGCTTGCGGGACAGGCCCACGTAGCGGCCGTCCCGGTAGACCTCGCGGCGGAAGGGGTCCAGGCGCAGTCCGGCGTACTCCAGGACGGGCGGGGCGGCCTGGGCCGGGCGGCGGGCCAGCGAGCGCAGCCGGACGACGAGTTCGGCGAGGTCGAAGGGCTTGGTGAGGTAGTCGTCGGCGCCGAGTTCGAAGCCGGCGACCTTCTCGTTCAGGCGGGCGGCGGCGGTGAGCATCAGGACCCGGCAGCCCAGGCCGCGCCCGACGATGCTGCGGCAGACGTCGTCGCCGTGGGTGCCGGGGATGTCACGGTCGAGGACGACGACGTCGTAGCTGTGGACGGCCAGGCGCTCCAGCGCCGCGTCGCCGTCGGTGACGATGTCGCAGGCCATCGCCTCCAGCCGCAGGCCGGCCTGGACCGCCTCCGCGAGGTAGATCTCGTCCTCCACCACCAGGACCCGCACGCGCTGTTCTCCCGTCGTCGCCGTTCGCGTCCCATTGGACCCGATGGGGCCTATCGAAAACGTATCGGCCTGCGCAGACGTCCTCGCAACACCGCGTTTCCTCCAATGGTCCTGCACCGAACGAAACACGCAGGAGGCAGGAATGGACGCGACGGAGACGACGGGCACGACGGACCGGGCGGCGGCGCGGGCAGAGACGGAGACGGCAGGGACGGCGGCGGCGCGGGGCAAGCGGCGGCGGCTGGCCGCGGGCGCCTCGGCGGCGGCGGTGCTGGCCCTGGTCGGCGCG
>NZ_MSJQ01000005.1 GCF_014596515.1 Streptomyces sp. CBMA156 | reverse complement strand
GGGGCGGCCTTCTCGGCCGATCCGGTGGCCGCGGCGGGCTGCCCGGCCGGTGCGGCGGCGGTGGCGGCCTGCGCCGCCGGCGCGAACAGGCCGAGCGAGAGGAGGAGGGCGGTGCCGAGCGCAGGGAGTCTGCGCGCGCCGTCCTTCGCTATCGAGGAGGGACGCATCTGTGGGGGCCTCCGGGGCCGTTGAGGGTGGGGGCGGCCGTGCGGCGTGGGGCGCAGGCCTTGCTGTGTGACATGTAAAATGGCACAACGGAGAACGCGGAGGGAAGCCCCGGGAACGGATTGCCGGTCGGCGAGACCGAAACGTTGTCAGGTCCGCACGAGCGGCCGGGGAGTGAGCGCCGCGAACTCCAGCGGCGCCGACGGGTCCACCGACAGGTCCGCCGGGGCCGGCCGCGCGCCCGAGCGGGCCAGCAGGTCGCCGACCGCCGCCACCATCGCGCCGTTGTCGGTGCACAGCCGCAGCGGCGGTACCCGCAGCGCGATCCCGGCCGCCGCGCAGCGCTGCTCGGCCAGCGCGCGCACCCGGGAGTTGGCCGCGACCCCGCCGACCACCACCAGGGTGCCGATCCCGTGGTCCCGGCAGGCCCGCACCGCCTTGCGGGTCAGCACGTCGGCGATCGCCTCCTGCAACGCGGCCGCCGCGTCCGGCACATGGGGCTCGCGCTGGGCCTCGACCCAGCGGGCGGCGGCGGTCTTCAGGCCGGAGAAGGAGAACGCGTACGGGTCGTCCCGCGGCCCGGTCAGCGGGCGCGGCAGCCGGACGGCCGTCGGGTCGCCGTCGCGCGCGGCGCGGTCGATCGCCGGGCCGCCCGGGTAGGGGAGCCCCAGGATCCGGGCGACCTTGTCGAAGCACTCGCCGGCCGCGTCGTCCAGGGTGTCGCCGAGGTGGACGACCGGGTCGCGGGCCAGGTCACGGACCAGCAGCAGTGAGGTGTGGCCGCCGGAGACGATCAGCACCACGCACGGGTCCGGCAGCGGCCCGCCGTCCAGGGTGGCCGCGGCGACGTGCCCGGCGAGGTGGTGCACGCCGTACAGCGGGACGCCGAGCGAGAAGGCGTAGCCCTTGGCCGCGGCCACGCCGACCTGGAGCGCCCCGGCCAGCCCGGGGCCCGTGGTCACCGCGACCGCGCCGATGTCGCCGAGGGTCAGCCCGGCCCGGTCCAGGGCCTCCTGGACCACCGGCGCCATCGCGTGCAGGTGCGCCCGGGCGGCGATCTCGGGCACCACCCCGCCGAAGCGGGCGTGCTCGTCCATCGAGGAGGCCACCGCCTGCCCGAGCAGCACGCCGTCGCGCACCAGGCCCGCGCCGGTCTCGTCGCAGGAGGACTCGATGCCCAGTACCACCGGCGACCCTGTCACAGTCACTCACCCTTGTCGCTCATTACACGGAACAGTGACCATTGTGCCCGACGAGACGTGAGGAATAAGCAGGAGCCCATGCTTCGTTCCTGCAACTGATACGCAATAGTGTTGACCCGGCACGATCACCACCGTTCAACCCGCCGAAAGGGGCCGTGTCCTGATGGGCACCTACACGCTTCCCGACCTGCCGTACGACTACTCCGCGCTGGAGCGGGCGATGTCGGCCGAGATCCTGGAGCTGCACCACTCGAAGCACCACGCCGCGTACGTCAAGGGCGCCAACGACACCCTGGACCAGCTCGCCGAGGCGCGCGACAAGGAGCAGTTCGGCGGCCTGGTCGGCCTCCAGAAGACCTACGCGTTCCACCTGTCGGGTCACGTGCTGCACTCGCTGTTCTGGCAGAACCTCTCGCCCGAGGGCGGCGACCGCCCCGAGGGCGAGCTGGCCGACGCCATCACCGAGCACTTCGGCAGCTTCGAGGCCTTCAAGAAGCAGCTCACCACCGCCACCACCGGCGTGCAGGGCTCCGGCTGGGGCATCCTGTCCTGGGAGCCGCTCGGTCAGCGCCTGATCGTCGAGCAGGTCTACGACCACCACGGCAACGTCGGCCAGAACGCCACCCCGCTGCTGGCCTTCGACGCCTGGGAGCACGCCTACTACCTCCAGTACCGCAACGTCCGCCCGGACTACGTCACCCGCCTGTGGGACGTCGTCAACTGGCAGGACGTGTCGGACCGCTTCGCGGCCGTCAAGGGCGCCTGACCCGCATCGGGTGACGGCGGGCCCCGGACCGGTCGGGCGGTCCGGGGCCCGCCCCTAACGGGTGCTCCTGCGACGGGAGTTGACAGTGGAGGCGGCTGCTACACTCCGCCGCAGGCCGGACGACACCCGCCGTTCGCCTGCCGGTCGCGTGCGCTCCCTACGCTCGCTCGGACCACTGCCGGTGATCGGCCGGCAACGGCCTCCCGGCCCGATCCGCTGCTGCCGCCGCTGAGCGAAAGGGCGCCCGATGGCCCCGCGTCTCTCCCTCGTCGTCCCGGTCTACAACGTCGAGCGCTACCTCGGGGAGTGTCTGGACTCGATCGCGGCGCAGACCTTCGGGGACTTCGAGTGCGTCATGGTCGACGACGGCTCGACCGACGACGGCCCGGCCGTCGCCGAGGCGTACGCCGGGCAGGACCCGCGCTTCCGGCTGGTCCGCCAGGAGAACCAGGGCCTGGGCGCCGCCCGCAACACCGGCTGGCGCCACGTCACCCCCGGCACCGAGTACCTGGCCTTCGTCGACAGTGACGACACCCTGCCGCCGCACGCCTACCAGCTGATGATCGACACCCTGGACGAGACCGGCTCCGACTTCGCGGCCGGCAACGCCCTGCGCCTGCGCACCACCGGCCTCAGCCCCTCGCACGCCCACCGCCGCCCGTTCCGCGAGACCAGGCTGCGCACCCACGTCAGCGAACTGCCCGCCCTCGTCACCGACCGGACCGCCTGGAACAAGGTCTACCGGCGCTCCTTCTTCGACACGGCCGGCGTGCTGTACCCCGAGGGCATCCTGTACGAGGACGCCCCGGTCAGCGTGCCCCACCACTTCCTCGCCGACCGGGTCGACGTGCTCGCCGAGCCGGTCTACCACTGGCGGGTCCGCGAGGACGGCGACCTGTCCATCACCCAGAAGAAGACCGACCCGCGCGGCCTGGTCGACCGGGTCCGCTCGATGGAACTCGTCCGCGAATGGCTGCTCGCCCGCCCCGAGCCCGTCTTCGCCGAACACCTGCGCGCCTACGACCGCAACTGCCTGGTCGAGGAGATCCCGATGTTCTTCTGGACCGTCCCCGACGGCGACCACGCCTACCGCACCGCCTACCAGCAGCACGTCACCCGCCTCCTCCGGGCCATCGGGCCCGAGCACGTGGCCACCCTGAACCCCCAGCTCCGCCTCAAGTACCGCCTCACCCTGGCCGGTTCGATGAGCGGCTTCGTCGCCGTCCAGCGCGCCCACCGCCTCGCCCGCCGCACCCGCCAGGCCATCCGCCGGGGCTGAACGGGGCCCGCCCACGGGCCGTCCGGCGGCTCAGCGGGCCGGGCCGGCGCGTTCCGCGCTGCGCAGCAGGACGGGCAGGGCGGTGGTCAGGCGGTCGTGCCGGTCGGCGAACGGCAGCCGCAGGTGGCTGCGGAACCCGTCGACGGCGGAGAAGGCGGGCCCCGGTACGACCAGGACGCCGGCCCGGCGGGCCAGTTGGGCGGTCGCCCCGGCATCGGTGCCGGGCAGTTCGACCCAGAGCGCGGAGCCGCCGGCCGGCCGTTCCCAACGCCAGTGCGGAGCCTGCTCGGTGAGCAGCCGCTCGGCCGCGTCGAGGCGCTCGCGCAGCTGCGCGCGGCGCCGGGCCCGGGCCTCGGGCAGCGACCGGAGCAGCCGCACCGCGAGCAGTTGCTCCACCACCGGGCAGGACAGGTCGACGGACTTGCGCAGCTCGGCCAGCCGGTGGATCACCGTGCGGGAGGCGCGGATCCACCCCAGCCGCAGGCCGCCCCAGTACAGCTTGGAGAGGGTGCCGATGGTCGCGGTCCGGCTGTCCGGCAGCTGCGCGGCCAGCGGGGGCGGCGCGACGGCCCCGGGCAGCAGCAGCTCCGCGTACGCGTCGTCCTCGACGGTGTACAGGCCGTGCTCGGCGAGGACGGCGGCCCAGTCCTGCCGGGTGCGCCCGCTCATGGCGCGCCCGGTCGGGTTGTGCACGGTCGGCTGGAGGTACACCAGGCGCGGCCGGAGCCGGCCGGCCAGCCGGGCCAGGGCGGCGGGTCCGTGGCCGTGGGCGTCGCCCGTGCCGGCACCCGGGCCGTACGCGGGGAGCGGCAGCAGCCGCGCGCCCCGGGCGCGCAGCGCCTCCAGCGCGCCCCGGTAGGTCGGGTCCTCGACGACCACCGTGTCGCCCGGCTCCACCAGGCCCTGGGTGACGAGCCAGAGCGCCTGCTGGGAGCCGGCCGTCACCAGGATCTGGTCCGGCGAGGTCGGCAGGCCGGCCGCGCGGTACTGCTCCGCCAGCAACTCGCGCAGCTGCGGCAGCCCGTACGGCAGGTAGCCGTCGCCGTCGAGCGCGGCGGCGAGGTCCCGGCCGGACAGCGAGTCGAGGGCGTCCGCGACGGTGGGCAGGCCCTCCAGAGCGCCGCTGGAGAGGTCGACGACGCCCTCCCGGGTGCCGAAGCTGGCCAGTCGCCCCTCGCCGACGGGTCCGCCGACCGGCCCCGAGGCACGCAGCCGCGAGCCGCTGCCGTGCCGGCTCTCCAGACGCCCCTGCGCCTCCAGGAGCCCGTACGCGGAGGTGACGGTGGAGCGGCTGACACCGAGGGCCGCGGCGAGCTCCCGCTGAGAGGGCAGGGTGCTGCCCGGCGCCACGTCCCCGCGCTCGGCCAGCTCGCGCAGCGCGTCCGCGAGCAGCTGCGGCAGCGGGCCCGGACCGTCGGCGGCCCAGCCGGTGAGCAGGCGTGACAGGCGGGTGGCGGGGATCCGGTCCATGCCGTCCATGATGCCCCGGCGGGGGTGCGGGCCCGGCAGGGCGGTGAGGTGCGGCGGCGCGGCCGGAGCGGGCGATCGGTGGTGCGACGGGACGGCGGGGCGGTGCCGTGGGCCCGGTCGGACGCACGGCAGGCCACTTGCCCGCAAGTGGTCTTTGCCGCCGGCCCGGCCCCGCCGCATGATCGGGGAATCGTCCGTTCGAAGGAGCAGGGACATGGCGACCGTCGTGCTGGTCGGGACACTGGACACCAAGGGCGCGGAGTACGCGTGGCTCGCCGAGCGGCTGCGGGCGGACGGCTGCGAGGTGGTCGTGGTCGACGCGGGTGTGCTGCCGCCGCCCCCCGGCACGCCCGCCGCCGACATCGGCCCGGAGGAGGTCGCCCGCGCCGCCGGCCACGACCTGGCGGCACTGCGCTCCGCGGGCGACCGCGGGGCCGCGGTGACGGCGATGGCCCGGGGCGCCGAGCGGCTGGTCGGTGAGCTGTACCGGTCGGGCCGGCTGCACGCCGTCCTGGCGGTGGCGGGCAGCGGCGGGTCGTCCATCGCGGCCCGCGCGATGCAGGCGCTGCCCGTCGGGGTGCCCAAGCTGCTGGTGTCCACCATGGCGGGCGGGGACGTGGCACCGTACGTGGGCAGCAGCGATGTCACCCTGATGTACAGCGTGGTGGACGTCGCGGGCATCAACTCGGTGTCCTCCCTGATCCTCGGCAACGCGGTGGCCGCCGTCGGGGGCATGGCCGTCCGGTACGAGCGGCTGCTCGCCGCCCCGCGCCCGCCGGGCCGCCCGCTGGTCGGCGCCAGCATGTTCGGTGTGACCACGCCCGCGGTCGACGCCGCCCGCGAGCGCCTGGACGAACTCGGCTACGAGGTGCTGGTGTTCCACGCCACCGGGGCCGGCGGCCGGGCCCTGGAGAAGCTGGCCGCGGGCGGCTTCCTCGCCGGGGTCCTCGACCTGACCACCACCGAACTCGCCGACGAACTGGTCGGCGGCGTGCTCAGCGCCGGGCCGGACCGGCTGACCGCGGCCGGTCGGGCCGGCCTCCCGCAGGTGGTCGCGCCGGGCGCGCTGGACATGGTCAACTTCGGGCCCCGGGAGACGGTTCCGGAGCGCTTCGCCGAGCGCCGGCTGCTGGTCCACAACCCCACCGTCACCCTGATGCGCACCACCGCCGAGGAACTGGCCGCCGTCGGTGCCGACCTCGGCCGGAAGCTCAACGCGTCGCGCGGCCCGGTGACGGTGCTCTGGCCGCTCGGCGGCGTGTCCGCCGTGGACGCGCCCGGCGAGCCCTTCCACGACCCGGCCGCCGACCGGGCCGGCCTGGCGGCGCTGCGCTCGGCGCTGGCGGGCGGCCGGGTCGAACTGCGCGAACTGGACGCCCATCTGAACGACCCGGCCTTCGCCGTCGCGGCCGCCGACCGGCTGCACCAGCTGATCACCGCGCAGGACCGCCCGTCGGCGAACAACTGACGACACGTCACCACCGCACCGCCCCACCGCAAGAGGAGCCCACCCGTGAACCGCACCGAAGCCCTGGCCCGCCTGACCGCGCAGATCACCGCCGGCCGGCCGGTCATCGGAGCCGGAGCCGGCACCGGCCTGTCCGCCAAGTGCGCGGAGGCCGGCGGCGTCGACCTGCTGATCATCTACAACTCGGGCCGCTACCGGATGGCCGGCCGGGGCTCGCTGGCGGGCCTGATGCCGTACGGCGACGCCAACGCCATCGTGCTGGAGATGGCGGGGGAGGTGCTGCCGGTGGTCCGCGAGGTGCCGGTGCTCGCCGGGGTGTGCGGCACCGACCCGTTCCGGATCATGGGCAACTTCCTGGACCAGCTGAAGGCCGTCGGCTTCACCGGGGTGCAGAACTTCCCCACGGTCGGACTGATCGACGGCACGTTCCGGGCGAACCTGGAGGAGACCGGGATGGGCTTCGGGCTGGAGGTCGACATGATCCGCCAGGCCCACGAACGCGAACTGCTCACCGCCCCCTACGTGTTCGACACGGAGCAGGCCGCCGACATGGCCCGGGCCGGCGCGGACGTGCTCGTCCCGCACGTCGGGCTCACCACCAAGGGCTCCATCGGCGCGGCCACCGCGCTCACCCTCGACCAGGCGGCGGCGGCCGTGCAGGAGATGCACGACGCCGCGAAGCGGGTCAACCCGGAGATCATCGTGCTCTGCCACGGCGGCCCGATCGCCGAACCCGAGGACGCCCGCTACGTGCTGGAGCACACCACGGGGATCGCCGGGTTCTTCGGCGCCTCCTCGATGGAGCGGCTGCCCACCGAACGGGCCATCACCGAGCAGGCCCGGGCCTTCAAGTCCCTCCCGCTGGGCTGAACCCGGCGCAGCCGTGTCCGGCCGCGCCCCGTGCCCGGCCGGGCACGGGGCGCGGCGGTCCCCGGGGAAACCCGGTGCCGCGGCGGCCCGGAGCTGCCAAACTGGCCCGTCATGACCTACGAACTACTGCTCCTCGGTGGCGGATCGGGCGTCGGCAAGTCGACCGTCGGCTTCGAGGTCTCGGTGCTGCTGCGGGCGCGGGACACGGCGCACTGCCTCATCGAGGGCGACGCCATGGACCAGATCCACCCCGCCCCGGCCGGTGACCCCGAGCGCACGGCGATCACCGAACGGAACATCGCCGCGATCTGGTCGAACTACGCGGCCCTCGGTCAGAGCCGCCTCGTCTACACCAACACGGTGAGCGTCCTCGAAGCGCCGATGATCGGCCGCGCCATGGGTGGTACGGCGGCGCGGACGACCTGCGTGCTGCTCACGGCGGAGGAGCAGACCGTGCGTCGGCGCCTTGCCCAGCGGGAGACCGGCTCCCAACTCGCCGCCCACATCGAGCGGAGCCTGTTCATGGCCCGGCACCTGGACGAGAAGGCACCGCCCGGCACCGTCCGCATCCCGACGGACGGCCGACCGGTCGAGGACATCGCCCGGGACGTCCTGCGGGCCGCCGACTGGTGACACCGAGGCGCGCGGCACCATGGTCGGCCGTCCGAGGCGCGGCACGGACCCGTCCCGCCCGCCTGCCGCATGAGCGTGGCGAGTGCGGTGTTCGGTGTACGTGGCCGGTGGGTCATCGTGATCCCGTCCCCTGTTCGACCGGTGCGGCGGCTCGACCAGCTTCGTCGGTTCTCCGCTCTGGTGTACCCGTATCGACTTGGCGTCATCCGTTCGGGCGATTGCCGTCCCGGGGCATCCGAAGCGCCGTGCCCCAGACTCGTGTGGGGCACGGCGCTCGAACAGCACGCTCTCGGTCAGCCGAAGAAGGCGTCCAGGATCTGCTGGGCGGCCAGCCCGGCCGGGAGGGTGCCGGCCCGGACCTGGGTCTCCAACTCGGGTGCCAGCAGCCGTACTTCCGGGTTCTCGTGCAACCGCGCGTACAGCTGGTCGTGCACCATCGCCCAGGTCCACTCGACCTGCTGGTCCCGCCGCTTGGCGGCCAGGGCCCCCGTCGCGTCCAGCACCTTGCGGTGCTGCTGCAACCGCTCCCACAGCACGTCAAGCCCCGCGCCGTCGAGGCCGCTGCAGGTCAGCACCGGCGGCGTCCACGCGGCATCGGGTGCCTGCAACAGCCGCAGCGCGCCCGCGAGTTCACGCGCCGCCGCCTTGGCGTCCCGCTCGTGCGGGCCGTCCGCCTTGTTGACGGCGATGACGTCCGCGAGCTCCAGGACGCCCTTCTTGATGCCCTGCAACTGGTCCCCGGTCCTGGCCAGGCTGAGCAGCAGGAAGGAGTCCACCATCCCGGCGACGGCCGTCTCCGACTGGCCCACGCCCACCGTCTCGATGAGCACCACGTCGTACCCGGCCGCCTCCATCACCACCATGGACTCCCGGGTGGCCTTGGCGACCCCGCCCAGTGTCCCCGAGGTGGGGGAGGGCCTGACGAAGGCGGCGGGATCCACCGCCAGCCGCTCCATCCGGGTCTTGTCGCCCAGGATGGAACCGCCCGTCCGGCTCGACGTCGGGTCGACGGCGAGGACCGCGACGCGGTGGCCCTGGTCGGTCAGCATGGTGCCGAAGGAGTCGATGAAAGTCGACTTGCCGACACCGGGCACCCCCGTGATGCCCACCCGGACCGCGCCGCCCGCGTGCGGCAGCAGCCGCCGGAGCAACTGCTGGGCGAGCGCGCGGTGGTCGGGCCGGGAGGACTCGACGAGCGTGACGGCGCGCGCGATCCAGGCGCGCGAGCCGTCCAGTACACCCGTCACGTAGCTGTCGAGGTCGATCGTCCGCGGAGGCATCCGATCAGGCGATCACAGCTCGTGGCCGAGGTCGGCCGCCAGTGACTTCAACAGGTCGTACGCCGCGTCCGGGATGACCGTGCCCGGCGGGAAGACCGCCGCCGCGCCCGCCTCGTACAGGGCGTCGAAGTCCTGCGGCGGGATGACCCCGCCGACCACGATGGTGATGTCCTCCCGCCCCGCCTCGGCGAGTTCGGCGCGCAGCGCCGGCACCAGGGTCAGGTGCCCGGCGGCCAGCGAGGAGACGCCGACGATGTGGACGTCCGCCTCGACGGCCTGGCGGGCGACCTCGGCCGGGGTCTGGAACAGCGGGCCGACGTCCACGGTGAAGCCGAGGTCGGCGAAGGCGGTGGCGATCACCTTCTGGCCGCGGTCGTGGCCGTCCTGGCCCATCTTGGCGACCAGGATGCGCGGACGGCGGCCCTCGGCCCGCTCGAACCGCTCGACCAGGTCGCGGGTGCGCTGGAGGGAGGCCGACGGCCCCGCTTCGTCTCGGTACACACCCGAGATGGTACGGATCTGGCCGGAGTGGCGGCCGTACACCTTCTCCAGGGCGTCCGAGATCTCGCCGACGGTGGCCTTGGCCCGGGCCGCGCCGACGGCCAGGTGCAGCAGGTTGCCGTCCAGCGAACCGCCGCGCTGCGGACCGGCCTCGGCGGCCCGGGTCAGCGCGTTCAGGGCGTCCTGGACGACGGTCTCGTCGCGCTCCTCGCGCAGCCGGCGCAGCTTCTCGACCTGGCGGGCGCGCACCGAGGAGTTGTCGACCTTGAGCACCTCGATCTGCTCGTCGCTCTCCACCCGGAACTTGTTGACGCCGATCACCGGCTGGCGGCCGGAGTCGATCCGCGCCTGGGTGCGGGCGGCGGCCTCCTCGACGCGCAGCTTGGGGATGCCGGCGTCGATGGCCTTGGCCATGCCGCCGGCCGCCTCGACCTCCTGGATGTGCTCCCAGGCCCTGGCGGCCAGGTCGTGCGTCAGCTTCTCGACGTACGCGGAGCCGCCCCACGGGTCGATCGACCGGCAGGTGCCCGACTCCTGCTGGAGCAGCAGCTGGGTGTTGCGGGCGATGCGGGCGGAGAAGTCGGTGGGCAGGGCGAGCGCCTCGTCGAGGGCGTTGGTGTGCAGCGACTGGGTGTGGCCCTGGGTCGCCGCCATCGCCTCGACGCAGGTGCGCGTCACGTTGTTGAACACGTCCTGGGCGGTGAGCGACCAGCCCGAGGTCTGCGAATGGGTGCGCAGCGAGAGGGACTTGGGGTTCTTCGGGTCGAACTGCTTGACCAGTCTGGCCCACAGCAGCCGGGCCGCGCGCAGCTTGGCGACCTCCATGAAGAAGTTCATGCCGATCGCCCAGAAGAACGACAGCCGCGGCGCGAAGGCGTCCACGTCCAGCCCCACGTCCAGGCCCGCGCGCAGGTACTCCACCCCGTCGGCGAGGGTGTAGGCGAGCTCAAGGTCGGCCGTCGCACCGGCCTCCTGGATGTGGTAGCCGGAGATGGAGATCGAGTTGTACCGGGGCATCTTCTGCGAGGTGTACGCGAAGATGTCCGAGATGATCCGCATCGACGGCTGCGGCGGGTAGATGTAGGTGTTGCGGACCATGAACTCCTTGAGGATGTCGTTCTGGATGGTCCCCGCGAGCTTCTCCGGCGGCACGCCCTGTTCCTCGGCCGCGACGATGTACAGCGCAAGGATCGGCAGCACGGCGCCGTTCATGGTCATCGACACGGACATCTTGTCCAGCGGGATGCCGTCGAACAGCTGGCGCATGTCGTAGATCGAGTCGATGGCGACACCCGCCATGCCGACGTCGCCGGTGACGCGCGGGTGGTCGCTGTCGTAGCCGCGGTGGGTCGGCAGGTCGAAGGCGACCGAGAGGCCCTTCTGGCCGGCCGCCAGGTTGCGGCGGTAGAAGGCGTTGGACTCCTCGGCGGTGGAGAAGCCCGCGTACTGGCGGACCGTCCAGGGCTGGTTGACGTACATGGTCGGGTACGGCCCGCGCAGGTACGGGGCGATGCCCGGGTAGGTCTCCAGGAAGTCCAGCCCGGCCAGGTCGTCGCCGGTGTACAGCGGCTTGACGCCGATGCCCTCGGGGGTGTCCCAGAGCAGCTCGTCGACGTCCTTGCCGGTGGACTGGCGCCAGGCGGCCCGCCACTGGTCGTCCGTGACGTCGGCGGCGCCGCCGCCGTCCAGCCCGATTCCGGTGAAGTCGGGGATCATCGAGCGGCTCCGATCTGGTCCAGCAGGGAGGTGAGGACGGCGACGGCGTCGCCCCCCGCGAAGATGAACTCGTCCACTCCGGACGGGAGTTCGCCGAGCCGGCCGGCCAGCAGCACGGTGCCGGCGCCGGCCGCCTTCAGGGCCTCGGCGACGGACGAGGCGTGCTCGGCGTACAGCGCGTCGCTGGAGCAGAGGCAGGCGACGGTCGCGCCGGAGGCGGTGAACGCCTCGGCGAAGGCCGCCGGGTCGACGGACTCGGCCGAGACCGTCGCGATGCCGCCCGCCTGGAACAGGTTGGCGGCGAAGGTGGTGCGCGCGGTGTGGGCGGAGGCGGAGCCGATCGAGGCGAGGAAGAGGGCCGGACGGGCGCCGTGCAGGGCGGCATGGGCGTCCGAGCGGTCCCGCAGCGCCTCGTACGCCTCGGCGCGGCGCACCTGTGGCAGGCCGCCGCCCGGGGCCGCCGGGGCCGGCTCGCGGACCAGCGGCTGCTCGTCCAGGTGCGGGAACTCGCTGACGCCGGTGACCGGTTCGCGCCGCTTGGCGAGCCGCACCGAGCGCTCGGCCCAGGTCGCGGCGATCCGCTCCTCGACCAGCCCCGCGGAGAGCGCGGCGTGCTGGCCGCCGGCCCGCTCGATCTCCTGGAACCAGGCCCAGGCGGCCCGCGCCAGCTCCTCGCTCAGCTGCTCGACGTACCAGGAGCCGCCGGCCGGGTCGATCACCCGGGCCAGGTGGGACTCCTCCAGCAGGATCGTCTGGGTGTTGCGGGCGACCCGGCGGGCGAAGGCGTCCGGCAGGCCGAGCGCGCTGTCGAAGGGCAGCACGGTGACGGAGTCGGCGCCGCCGACCCCGGCGGCCAGGCAGGCGACCGTGGTGCGCAGCATGTTTACCCACGGGTCGCGGGCGGTCATCATCACCCGGGAGGTGACGGCGTGCTGGCGCTGCGCGGAGGCGTCCGGGCCGGCCCCCGAGACCTCGGCGACGCGGGCCCAGAGGCGGCGCGCGGCACGGAACTTGGCGATGGTGAGGAACTGGTCGGCGTCCGCGGCGTAGCGGAACTCCAGCTGGCCGAGCGCGGCGTCCACCGGGAGCCCGGCGGCGGTCAGCGCGCGCAGGTAGGCGACGCCGGTGGCCAGCGAGCAGCCGAGTTCCTGGGCGGGGGAGGCACCGGCCTCGTGGTAGGGCAGGGCGTCCACCGTGAGCGCCCGCAGGCCGGGGTAGCCGGCGGCGCAGCGGGCGGCCAGCGCGGTGGCCTCGGCGAGCAGCGCCCCGGTGCGGGCGGCCTCGCCGGTACGGGCCTGGAGGCCGAGCGGGTCGGCGCCGAGGTTGCCGGAGGCGGCGCCGGGGGAGACCTCGCGCTCCTCGTACAGCCTGAACAACTGCTCGGCGGCGTCGGTGAATTCGGGTCCGGCGTCGAGCGCCACGGCGGCCAGGTCCAGGTACACCCCGGCCAGCGCCTCGGGCAGCGCGTCCAGCGGGAGGCCGGCCTCGCCCAGCTCCAGCCAGAGCGAGCTCACACCGTGCTCCAGGTCGGCCAGGACCGCCTCGTTGGTGCGCCGGCGGTCCGGGTCGGCGTGCCGCTGGCGTACGTCCCACCCGGCCACGGCCGAGCCCTGCGGCCGGCCGCCGCGCACGAACGGCGGGAAGCCCGGGTAGCCCGGGGCGGCGGCGGTGTCCTCGGCGGTGTACAGGGGGCGTGCGCTCAGCCCGTCCTGGAGCCGGGTGGTGAGCGCCTGCTCGGCGGCGGGGCCGTCCTCGGGCTGGGCACCGGACTTGCGCAGCACGCCCTGGACGAGCTGCTGCCACTGCTCTCGGTGCGCGGCCGGGAACTCGGCGGCGAGGGGGAGCCTTTCGGGCGGGACCTTCATGTGCGCAGGTTAGCGCTCGTTCGCAGGGCCGCAGGAGAGGAAGCCCGTGTGACCTTTCCCTCGGTTCGGCGGATTTCGAGCACTCCCCGGGCCGGGGAGTGCCAGGGGATGCCGAGGCGTGTGGCACCTGGGGTAGGAGTGGGTGCCGAGGCGTGTGGGACCAGGGACGGGAGGAGGCGGGGACGGGGTGCCGAGGAGCGTGGCAGCGGGGGCGCGAGGGGAGGCCGTGACGGGTGGTCGGAAGGGCGGCGCGGTCTCCTCCGGGCGGCCGCGGCGGTGGACGGCGCCCGATGTCAACCCCGATGGCACGGACCGCGTTCGATGTCCCGTCATGTTCCGGATCCGTCATGATCAGGGGGATTGCGGAACCCTGCCCTTCATCTATTAAGTTACTTCGAAGAAGGTGGGCGGGGCAGCACCCCCCCGTTGCTCGTCCTGCCCGCCTTCGCTGTTCCTCGGCCCCGTCCGAGCTGTCCACCGGCCCGTCCGTGCCGTCCCCCGGCCCCGTCCGTGCCGTCCCCAAGACCCCCCGTAAGGAGAGCGACCGCCATGGGAAAGCGTCGCAAGCCCAGCCCCCCGAGCCGGGCCCGCATGGCGGTGCTCACCACGGCCATGGCGGCCGGCGGCGCGGTCCTCGCCTCCGGTACCGCCCACGCCGAGCCCTCCCCGACCCTCGCCTCCGTCAAGGAGCAGGTCGACCAGCTCAACGAGGATGCCGAGCAGGCGATCGAGCGCCACAACGGATTCCAGGCGAAGCAGCAGAAGCTCCAGGGCGAGGCCAGCCAGATCCAGGAGAAGGTCGCCCGCGGCCAGGAGGCGATGAACGAGCTGCGGACCCGGCTCGGCGCGGTCGCCGCCGACCAGTACCGCACCAACGGCATAGACGCGTCGGTCCAGCTGATGCTCGACTCCGACCCGTCCGCCTACCTGGAGCGCGCCGCGGTGCAGAACCAGGTCTCCGACTCCCAGGCGAACCTGCTCAAGCAGGCCCAGGACGAGCAGCGCAAGCTCGACCAGGACCGCGCCGAGGCCACCGCCACCCTGGCCGCGCTCGACTCGGTGGGCACGCAGCTGGCGGAGCAGAAGAAGGACATCCAGACCAAGCTGTCCCAGGCCCAGGCGATGCTGAACAAGCTGAGCGCCGAGGACCGCGCCAAGATCAACGCCCAGCAGAGCGCCGAGAAGGCCAAGGCCGAGGCCCAGCAGGCCGCCACCGCCGCCGCCAAGGACCGTGCCTCCCGCTCCTCCGAGCGCCCGGACATGAACGCCCCGGTGCCGCCGGCGAGCGGCCGGGCCGCGAGCATCATCGGCTTCGCCCAGGCCCAGCTCGGCAAGCCCTACGGCTGGGGCAAGAGCGGCCCGGCCACCTTCGACTGCTCAGGCCTCACCAGCCAGGCCTACCGCGCGGCCGGCGTCACGATCTCCCGGACGTCCGAGGAGCAGTGGAAGGACGGCCCGCACATCGACCGTGCCAACCTCCAGCCCGGTGACCTGGTCTTCTTCTACGACGACCTGCACCACGTCGGTCTGTACATCGGCGACGGCAAGATGATCCACGCCCCGCGCACGGGCAAGAACATCGAGGTCCTGCCGATCTCGGTGATGCCCTACAAGGGTGCCGTCCGTCCGGCCTGACCGCGCACCTCGACGGTGGCCCGTTCCCGCTCCGGCGGGGGCGGGCCACCGTCGTCGTGGGGGCGTCGGCCGGGGTCCGGGCCCGTCAGGGAGCCGCCAGCCGCCGCAGCAGGCCGGCCGGGTCGGTGAGGCCGCAGGCCCGGCGGACGGCGGCGTCGTGGGCGGCGGCGAGGGCGTCGAGGCGGGTCAGCCGGGTGCGGCCCTGCCGGGAGAGGTGGGCGGTGATCCGGCGGCGGTCCTGGTCGTCCTGGCGCCGGTAGACCCAGCCGGCGTCGGCCAGCGAGTCCACCAGCCGGCTCAGGCTGGCGTGCGGGATCAGCAGGGCCTGGGCCAGCTCGCCCATCGCGTGCCCCCGGCCGTCCGCGAGGGCGCGCAGCAGCCGCCACTGGTCGACGGTGCAGTCCTCCTCGGCCAGCGCGGCGGCGAGGCCGCCGGAGAGCCTGCGGTGGGCCAGGGTGACCAGCTCGACCAGCAGCGGCTCCGGGGCGGCGTGACGGTCGGCCGGGTCGGCCGGGTCGGCCGTGGGCAGGCCCGGGGACAGGCCCGTGGAGCCGTCGGCGGACCGGCCGGCGGGTTCGCCGGGGCGGCCGTCGACCCCCGGTGCGGCACCAGTTGCGATCATCGGACCCGTCCCCTTCCGGCCTTTCCCGATCTCGGCAGTACGACGATACTCGCACTGTGAACGTCGAGGTCAGGCTGATCGATCCGCTCGATGCGCTGCACTCCGTACGGGAGCAGGCGGCGTTTCGGGTGGGCCTCGTCGTGCCGCAGTCCGGCCCGCTCGGGCTCACCGGCCCGTCCGCCCTGGACGGCGCGCTGCTCGCCGCGCACGAGGTCAACGCGGGCGGCGGTGTCCTCGGCCGGCCCCTGGAGCTGGTCCTGGTGGACGGCGGCGGCGCTCCGGACCCGGTCGCCGCCGAGGTGCGGAGGCTGCTGGACGCCGGGGCGCTGGACGCGCTCGCCGGCTGCCACACCAGCGACGTCCACCGGGCGGTCGAGACCGTCGCCGCCGGCCGCGTCGCGTACGTCTACACCCCGCCGCACGAGGGTGGCACCCGGCTGCCCGGCGTGCTCTGCACCGGCATCGACCCGGCCCGCCAACTCGGCCCCTCCATGAGTGATCTGACGACACGTCACCGGATCGCGCGGTGGGCGCTGATCGGCAACGACTACATCTGGCCGCGCTCCGTCCACCGGGCGGCCGAGGGGCTCGCCGCCCGGGCCGGTGCCCGGGTGGTGCTGGAGCGGCGGATCCCGTTCGGGTCGGTCCGGGCGGAGCTCGAACCACTGCTGGACGCCCTGCGCGCCGCCCGCGCGGACGCCCTGCTGCTCAGCCTGATCGGGCGCGACCTGGTGGACTTCAACCGGGCGCTGCGGCGCAGCGGACTGGACCGGAAGCTGGTCCGGCTCTCCGGCGCGCTGGAGGAGAACGGCCTGCTCGCCCTCGGCGGCGACGACACCGGGACGCTGTACGCCGCGATGCCCTCCTTCGCGACGCTGGCCGAGGAGCGCCGGCAGAGCCTCGCCGAGCGGCACCGGGCCCTGTGCGGGCCGTGGGCGCCGGTCCTGGACGCCTACGCGGTGGGCCTGTACGAGGGCCTCCACCTGCTCGCAGGCCTGGCGGCCCTCGGGTCGCTGGCCCCGGACGGCCTGCTGGCCGCCGCGGGCCGGCTGCTGCACCGGGAGGGCGCGGTCCGGGCGCCGATCCACCTGGCCAGGGCCGAGGGCCTCGGCTTCGCCGTCCTGTCGCGGTAACCCCGCGTGACCGCCTTCTCGCCAGGTGGAATGCCGGGACAAAGCCCTTCCATCTGGAAATAGTTGCCTCTACAGTCTCCCCACACACCCCTGAGGGTCGTCACGGAGAGAGAGCACCATGGCCGACACACCCGCGCCCAAGGGCATCGAGAGCTACGGCTACCAGCAGGAACTGCGCCGTTCGCTCAGCTTCACCGACCTGCTCGTCTACGGGCTGGTGTTCATGGTGCCGATCGCACCGTTCGGCATCTTCGGCGGCGTCTTCCAGGGCTCCGGAGGCATGGTCGCCCTGGCCTACGTCCTCGGCATGGTGGCGATGATGTTCACCGCCCTGTCCTACGCCCAGATGTCCAGGGCCTTCCCGATGGCCGGCTCGGTCTACACCTACGCGGGCCGCGGCATCGCGCCCCCGGTGGGCTTCCTGTCCGGCTGGATGATCCTGCTCGACTACGTGCTGGTGCCCGGACTGCTGTACCTGATCGCCGGCGTCGCGATGCACTCGCTGGTGCCGTCCATCCCGGTCTGGCTCTGGCTGATCGGTTTCGTGCTGCTCAACACCGTGGTCAACTACCTCGGCATCGAGACCACCAACAAGGTCAACAAGGCGATGCTGATCGGCGAACTGGTGGTGCTGGCCCTGTTCGTGGCGATCGGCATCGTCGCCCTGATCAACGGCAAGGGCCGCGGCTTCGACTTCACGCCGCTGTACAACCCGGACACCTTCTCGTGGAGCCTGGCCTTCGGCGCGGTCTCGATCGCGGTGCTCAGCTTCCTGGGCTTCGACGGCATCTCCACCCTGTCGGAGGAGAACCGGGACTCCACCAAGGCCATCGGCCGGTCCATGGTCGCCGCGCTGCTGCTGGCGGGCACACTGTTCATCGTGCAGACCTGGGTCGCCTCGCTGCTGGTCGCCGACCCCGACGCGCTGCTCAGGGACGGCGATCCGGACGGCGTCGCCTTCTACGACACGGCCCGTACGGCCGGCGGCGCCTGGCTCGCCACGCTGACCGCCGCCTCCACCGCCGTGGCCTGGGGCTTCGCCAACTCGCTGGTCGCCCAGGCGGCCACCTCCCGGCTGCTGTACGCGATGGCCCGCGACCGCCAGCTGCCCTCCTTCCTGGCCCGGATCCACCCCACCCGCCGGGTGCCGGTCAACGCGACCCTGCTGGTCGCCGGGGTCTCGCTGGTGCTCGGCCTCTACATGGCCTCCCGCGAGGACGGCATCGCGCTGCTCAGCACCCTGGTCAACTTCGGTGCGCTGACCACCTTCCTGGTGCTCCACGTCGCGGTGGTCGTCCACTACCTGATCCGTCAGCGCAGCAAGGACTACTGGCGGCACCTGATCGCCCCGGTGCTCGGCTTCGCGATCCTCGGGTACGTGGTCGTCAACGCCGACATCGCGGCCCAGCGGCTCGGCTTCGTCTGGCTGCTCGTCGGCGGGATCGTGCTCACCGGGCTGATGGTGACCGGCCGCAAGCCCCGACTGGCCGTCGTCGAGGCCGAGTCCGCGATCGGGACCGAGTCCGCGATCGAGGCCGAATCCGGCACCGGCACCGCCGTCGGCACCGACACCGGCACGGGAACCGCCGCCGGCGACGCCACGAACGCCACCACCACCGCTCAGGAGAAGAAGTGAGCCTGCCCGAGATCGTCACGCTGTCCCCGACCCCGGAGGACTACTCCTACACGTTCGGCGGCCGTGCCCCGCTGGTCACCGTCCAGCCCGGCACCGTCATCGAGCTGACCACCGAGGACTGCTTCGGCGGCAAGGTGCGCGGCACCGGCGACCTGCCCAGCCAGGTGTGCGTCTTCCCGTACCTCAACCCGGTCACCGGCCCGATCGCGGTGGCGGGCGCCGAGCCGGGGGACGTCGTCGCCGTGCACTTCGTGGAGATCACCCCGGCCAGGGACTACGGGATCTCCAGCACCTTCCCGCACTTCGGCGCGCTGACCGCGACCCACAGCACCGCGATGCTGCACGCGCCGCTGGAGGAACGGGTCTGGCTCTACGACCTGGACGTCAAGGCGGGCACCTGCCGGTTCCGGGCCCGCAACAGCGAGTTCACGGTGGACCTGCCGCTCGACCCGATGCACGGCACGGTCGGCGTCGCCCCGGCGGCCGGCGAGGTGCTGGCCTCGATCACCCCGGGCGCCCACGGCGGCAACCTGGACACCCCCGAGATGCGGGCGGGCACCACCGCCTACTTCGGGGTCAACGTCGAGGGCGGCCTGATCGCCATCGGTGACGGCCACGCCCGCCAGGGCGAGGGCGAGGTGTGCGGCACGGCCGTGGAGGCGGCGATGCGCACCACCGTGATCGTCGACCTGGTCAAGGGCGGCGGCCCGGCCTGGCCCCGGCTGGAGAACGACGACTTCCTGATCAGCACCGGCTCGGCCCGCCCGCTGGAGGACGCGTTCCGGATCAGTCAGCACGACCTGGTCGGCTGGACCGGCGAACTGCTCGGCCTGGACCAGCTCGACGCCTACCAGCTGGTCAGCCAGGCCGGGCTGGCCCCGGCGGCGAACGTCTGCGACACCAACTACACGATGGTCGCCAAGCTGCCGAAGAACCTGCTCGGCCGGACCCGCGCCTACGACGGGCTGCACGACCGCCTGCGCGAGACGGCGGGGGCGTACCTGCGGCACCGGTAGCGGGGCCACGCCGGTCGCGCGGGTCCGGGTGGGTCGACCGCGCGGGTCGACCACGTGGGTTCAACCGCGCGGGTCAAGGTACCGGCAAATCTCACGGACCCTCCGGGGCGGGCCCGTCGGCACCGGTCGCCGACGGGCCCGCCGGGGTGTCCGGGGGAGCGGCGCGAGGGTCACCGCGCGTCCGTGGACCTCGGCTGGGCGAGGGCGGCGAGGAGGGCCGAGGCCTCGTCCCCGCTGATCCGGTCGACGAAGTGGAGCAGCGCGCCCGCCCGGTCCTGGCTGGTCTCCAGCGCCTGGTGCATCAGCCGGGCGGTGTACTCCTCGCGGGTGCAGGTCGGTTCGTACATCCAGGCGCGGCCGACCTTGTCCCGGCGCAGCCAGCCCTTGGTGTGCAGGATGTCGGCGACCGTGGTGACGGTGGTGTACGCGACGGCCCGCTCGCGCCGGAGGTCGTCCACGACCCGGCGGACGGTGGCGGGCCGGCCCCAGGCCCAGAACCGGTCCATGATCTCGGCTTCCAGATCGCCGAATCCCCGTAGCACCGCCCTGGTCTCCCTCGCCGAACCGACCACCGGCGCCCTTCGTCGCCGGACCGCGGCCCATGGTACGGCGAGCGCCGGGCGCCCGCCCCTGGGTGAAGGGGGCGGGCGCCCGGCGTGTTCCGGGTGGTGCCCGGGTGGTGCCCAAGCGGTGTCATCCGGTGGGCGGCGAGTGTCCAAGCCGTGTCCGAGGCCGACACCGGGCGCTCGTACGGGTGCCCGGCCGGGTGCTCCTCCGACGGCCGCCCGGGCCCGGGCGGCCGTCGCCGGTCAGGACAGCCGCCGCCCGAGCGGGATGCGGGACCGGGTGAACAGCGCCGCGAGCAGCCCCGCGACCACCGGCAGCAGCAGCACGATCAGCAGCAGCTCGCCCCAGGGCGCGGTGATCAGCGCCGGCTTGGCCCCGAACCCGCTCGACCGGGACTTCAGCAGCCCCACCGCCGGCACGAACCCGTTGACCGCCCCGAGCAGCGCGCCCAGCAGGGCGATCAGCGTGCACTGGAGACCCGCCATGCTCCGCCGGATCCGCGGCGGAGCGCCGACCGCGGCCAGGGTGGCCTGGTCCTGCCGGGAGTCGGCGGCCGCCAGGCCGGTGGCGATCCCGGCCGCGCCGAGCACCACCAGCGCGGCGAAGCCGGTGAGCGCCAGGGTGAGCGCGTCGCTCTTCGGCTGGTACCCGCGCTCCACGTCGAGCATGGCGAAGCGGTCCAGCTGGACGGCGGCGGCCGCGGCGCGCTGCTGCGCCTTGCGGTCGGGCGGAGTGGCGGGCAGCCAGACCGAGCCGGTCGACTGGGAGGAGAGCCCGAGCCGGGGCAGGGCGGCGGGCAGCACCAGGCCCTGGGCGAAGTCGGCGGCGGTCGGGTTGTCCACCAGCACCGCGTCGACCGGGACCTCCTGGACGTCCGGCTTGGGCACCTCGCCCGGCTGGAGCGGGGCGCCGCCGCCACCGCGCAGGACCATCACGGCCTTCCCGTCGGCTCCGACCAGGGCCCGGTCGAAGACCAGCAGCTTCCCGGCGGCCAGTGCCTGTTCGACGGCCGGGTCGTGGATGGCGAACAGGTTGCGCAGCACGGTCGCGTCGCCCGAGGCCAGGTGCGGCGGGGCGCCGAGGCCGCGCCGCTCCACCGGGCCCTTGAGCTGGACGGTGCTGGAGCAGTTGTCGCAGAAGCGGTAGATCACCTGCCCGAGGTCGCCGCGCGGGCCGAGCCCGGTCAGCTGCTTCTCCAGCTCGGCGCGCTCCTCGGCGAGCCGGGGCCCGTCGGCGTGGCTGGTGAGCTGGACGGCTCCGTACGGCGCC
This sequence comes from Streptomyces sp. CBMA156, assembly GCF_014596515.1. GTDB lineage: Bacteria > Actinomycetota > Actinomycetes > Streptomycetales > Streptomycetaceae > Kitasatospora. The sequence goes on along the minus strand of NZ_MSJQ01000005.1, from coordinate 418 downwards.
TGCGGCCGGTAGTCGCGCCGGTTCTCGGCGTCGGTGCTGGTGGTGTACACGCCGATGGCGACCGCGCCGGCCACCGCGGCCATCACCGCGGCCACCGCCGGAGCGGTGCGCGAGCGGTGCCGGGCGGAGTCGCGCAGCGCGAGCCTGGGCCCGAGCGGCAGCCGGCCGGCGGCCCGGCCGATCAGGGCGATCAGCATCGGGGTGCAGAGCAGCAGGCCGAACTCGGCGATCACCGAGCCGCCGAGCACGGTGAGCGTCCGGGTGTCGTAGCCGCCGGCGACGGGCCGGTCGTGCTGCATCGCGCCCGCTCCGTACATCGCGAGCACGCCGCCGACGGCGACCAGGACCGCCCCGCCCACGGTGACCCAGCGGCTGGGCCCGCGGACGGTGTCCCGGCCGGTGAGCCCGGCGGTGACGC
>NZ_MSJQ01000049.1 GCF_014596515.1 Streptomyces sp. CBMA156 | reverse complement strand
CGGCGTGGGCTGGGCGGCCGGACGCGCCGCCGCCGACCGGGCCGCGCTGCACGGGCGGGCCGGGCAGCTCCGCCGGTAGGCCGGGCCCCGCGGTGCCCGACCCGCCCCGACAAGATCCACCCGGAGCCCGGCGGCGCTCCGACGGACCTGATAGAACGTAGTCCGCCACGAACGAAGGGGGATTCGACGTGACGGAGCCGGCGGCCGAGTCGGGGTACCGGGACCGGGTGCGCGGAGCGCTGCTCGGCGGAGCGATCGGCGATGCGCTGGGCTGGCCGGTGGAGTTCCAGCAGCTCCACCAGATCCGGGACCGGTACGGACCGGACGGCGTGACCGCGCTGCCGGCCGGGCCCGGCCCGGTGGAGGTCACCGACGACACCCAGATGACGCTGTTCACCGCCGAGGGCCTGATCCGCGGCTTCGTCCGCGGCTGGACGGGCGGCGGCGGCTCGGTGCCGGAGGCCGTCCACGGCGCCTACCGGCGCTGGCTGCGCACCCAGTACCAGGGCGCGCCGGACACCGCGCCGCAGCCCCGCCCGTACGACGGCTGGCTGCTGAGCCGGCCCTTCCTGTACGCGCGGCGGGCGCCGGGCAACGCGTGCCTGAGCGGGGCGTCCGAGCACCCGGTGTTCGAGGCGCCGTCCGCGATCGGGCTGGCCGGGCCGGTCAACCCGGGCTCCAAGGGCTGCGGCACGGTGATGCGCTCGGCGCCGTTCGGACTGGCCAGGCTGGGCGCCGAACAGTCCTTCGGGCTGGCGGTGCAGTGCGCCCAGCTCACCCACGGACACCCGACCGGCTACCTCGCGGCGGGCGCCTTCGCGGCGCTGGTCGAGCGGCTCGCGAACGGCACCGAGCCGTGGGCGGCGGTCGGCGAGACGGTGGAGCAGATCCGCGAGCTGCCGAGCTCCAAGGAGACCGTCCAGGCGCTGGCCCGGGCGGTGCGGCTGGCCCAGGAGGCCGAGCCGGCGGCGGAGACGGTGGAGCGGGTCGGGCTCGGCTGGATCGCCGAGGAGTGCCTGGCCATCGCGGTGTACTCGCTGCTGGCGGCCACCCTGGACCCCGACCCGGTGCGCACCGCGCTGCTGCTGTCGGTGAACCACTCCGGGGACAGCGACTCCACCGGCGCGGTCTGCGGCAACCTGGTCGGGGCCGCGTACGGCGCCGCGGCGCTGCCCGCCGAGTGGGCCGGAGCGGTCGAGGGCCGTACGGAGCTGCGGCAGGTCGCGGACGACCTGCTGGTGCTGTTCGGCAGCCGCGACCCGCTGCACCCGGGGCTCGGCGGGCGCTACCCGGCCTGGTGAGCCGCCCGGGCGGCGCGCCCACGGGTCCCCCGGGGCCCACCGGGCTTGCCGGGCCTACCGGGCCTGCGGGTCGGTGACCTGGCCGAGGAACAGCGGCGCCCCGCCCCTGGTGTCCCGGATCAGGAACAGGAACGGCCGGTCGAGGTGCAGCCGGACGGGCTTGTCGGCCTGCGGCGCCGCCGCCGCCTCCATCCCGGCACCGCTGCCGGCCGCCGCGACCGTACCCTTCTCGTCGACCTCGACGGTGGCCTTCTGCACCACCGTGCCGACGACGAGCGGGTCCTTGGTGATGCCGCCGAAGTCGGCCCCGTCGAAGGCCGCCCGCACGCCGAGCGAGCGCAGCGCCGGGGTCAGCTCCTCCGAGGTGCCGAAGTGGAAGCGCGGCAGCTGGAGGTCGACCGGCCGCTCGGCGAGGGCGCCGAGGATGCGGTCGAGCTGGGGCTGGTCCAGGCTCTTGGCGAAATCGGCGAAGCCGCCCTGCGCGGGGACGATCAGGTCCATCACCAACCCGCCGTCCGCGTAAGGGAGTTCGACGGCCTGCCAGGGCTCGCCGGCGATCCCGCCGGAGCCGTCGGCGTACTTGAAGTCCCCGGTCTGCCCCATCGTGGGGACGGCCGGAGCGGAGCCGTCGAGCTTGTGGAACGGGCGGTCGGCGGTGTGCGAGGGCTTGAAGGCGGAGGCCCACTCGGCCTTGAGGCAGAGCGCGTCGGTGAGCACCAGCCGGGTGTCCTGGGTGATCGCGCCCTGGCCGAACAGGTCCTTGATCCGGCCGTCGGTGGCCTTCTCCACGGTCTCGTTGACGGTCTTGCGGGCCCCGTCCGGGTCCTTGGCGAAGTCGGTCTGGTGCACGCCGGTGTCGAAGGCGGCGGCGAGGGTGGCCAGGTAGTCCGGGGCGACGGACAGTCCCCGCTGGGTCCAGACGTCGTCGCTGCGGCTCAGGGTGAGCTTGCCGGTCGCCGGGACCGGCCGGTTCAGCTCGCCGGTGGCGAGCGCGTACTGCTGCGGGGTGAGCCCGGTGTGCAGGGCCTTGGCGAGTTCCTCGGCGGTGGTGCCGCGGGCGCCGGGCAGCAGCATGGCGAGCAGGGTGGCCAGGCCGGACGGGGAGACCACCAGGTTGCGGTCGGCCGCGTCCGGCTGGGCGGTCAGGGTGTGCAGGAGGTCCAGGCCGAAGGCGTCGGTGGCGGCCGCGGTGGCGGCCACCTGGGCCGGGTCGACCGCCGGCCGACTCGCGGGCGCGGAGGCCCTGAGCTCCACGGGCGCGGCGGCCCCGGTGCTGCCGCAGCCGGCGAACAGCGGCGTGGCGAGCGCGGCCGCGAGGAGCAGCGCCGCCGGGCGGCGGAGGGTGCGGCGGGGTCCGGTGCTGCGGGTTCCGGTGCTGCGGGGTCCGGTGCTGCGGTTCGTCATGGCCCTTCGACGTGCCGCCCCGTCGACCGGTTCCACCCGGCCCGCACCCGCCGCCTCCCGCCGCCTCCCCGGCAGGCCGCGCTTCCCCGTCAGACCTCGACCAGCAGTTCCCTGAGCCCGCGGATCACGTAGCCCGGGTTCCACTCGGGCTCGCGGACCAGCCGCAGGCCCGGCGCCCGGCGCAGCAGGGTGCCGTAGGACTCGGTGAGCTCCAGCCGGGCGAGCGGGGCACCGAGGCAGAAGTGGATTCCGGCGCCGAAGGTGATGTGCGGGTTGTCGGTGCGGCCGAGGTCGAGGCGGTCCGGGTCGGCGAAGCGCTCGGGGTCGCGGTTGGCGGAGCCGAACAGCAGGGCGATCTCGGCGCCGCGCGGGATGGTGACGCCGCCGACCTCGATGTCCTCCAGCACCCAACGCTCGAACATCTGCAACGGGGTGTCCCAGCGCATCAGTTCCTCGACGGCGGTGGGCAGCAGCTCGTCCACCGAGCCGCGCAGCCGGGCGAGTTCGCCGGGGTTGCGGAACAGCGCCCACCAGCCGTTGCCGGTGGTGTTGACGGTCGCCTCGTGGCCGGCGTTGAGCAGCAGCACGCAGGTGGAGATCATCTCCTGCTCGCTGAGCGCGTCGGAGCCCTCCTGGGCCTGGATCAGTGCGCTGATCAGGTCGCCGCCGGGGGCGGTGCGGCGCTCGCGGATCAGGGCGCGCAGGTAGTCGGAGAACTCGACGCTCGCGGTGACGGCCCGGCGGGCGGCCTCCTCGCTCGGGTTGAGCTCGAACATCCCGGTGATGTCGGAGGACCACGGCCGCAGCAGGTGCCGGTCGGCCTCCGGCACGCCGAGCATCTCGGCGATCACGGCGACCGGCAGCGGCTCGGCGACGGTGGCGATCAGGTCGCCGCCGCCGGCCGCGAGCAGCTCGTCGACCAGATCCCCGGCCAGCCGCCGCACGGTGGGGCGCAGGCCCTCGACCATGCGCGGGGTGAAGGCCTTGGAGACCAGCCGGCGGATCCGGGTGTGGTCGGGCGCCTCCAGGTCGAGCAGCCCGTTGTCGTTCAGGGTGTGGAAGGGCTCGTGCGCCGGGTCGGGCTCGGGGCGGCCGAACTCGGCGTGGCTGAAGCGGTGGGTGTAGGTGCGGCCCAGCCGCCGGTCGCGCAGCAGGGCGCTGACGTCCTCGTGGCGCGAGACGAGCCACTGGTTCGTCGGCTCGAAGTACGTCACCGGCGCGTGCTCGCGCAGTTCGGCGTACGCGTCGTACGGGTGGGCCACGAACGCCGCCGACCAGGGGTCGAACGTCACCGTCGTCGTCATCGGTCGATCACTCCAGGCCAGGAGGGGGGAAGCCGGAAGGATCATCGTACGCACGCGGTACGTCCGGGAATATGACCCTTCCGGCTCCCGATCAGGCCCGCTCCAGGACAAGTCGGCGCACCAGCTTCGGCAGCGCCTGGGAGATCGGCTCGCGGATCACCTCGTCCGCCGCCTCGTCGTACGGCGTCGGCTCGGCGTTCAGGATGATCAGCTTCGCCCCGGTCTTCACCGCGTTGTACGGCAGCGCCGCCACCGGGAACACCTGGAGGCTGGTGCCGACCGCGACGAACAGGTCGCAGGCACGGGAAACCGCGTCGGCCTGCCCGAGCACCTCCGGGTCCAGGTTCTCGCCGAACATCACCGTGCGCGGCTTGAGGATCCCCCCGCAGGCCCGGCAGTCCGGGTCCGGCTCCCCCGCCTCGACCCTCGTCAGCGCCTCCGCCATCGGCCCCACCACCCGGCAGCGCAGACACTGCACCTCCCGCGCGGTGCCGTGCAGTTCGAGCACCTTGCGGGCGGTCAGCCCGGCCGCCTGGTGCAGCCCGTCCACGTTCTGGGTGAGCACCCGCACCGGCAGGCCGGAGCGCTCCAGATCGACCAGCGCGCGGTGCCCGGCGTTCGGCTCGGCCAGCAGCGCGCCGGTCTCCAGCCGCATCCGCCAGGCCCGCCGGCGCACCTCGGGGTCGTCCCGGTACGGCCCGATGGTGACCAGCTCCTGGGCCGACGGGTCCTTCTGCCAGAGGCCCTGCGGGCCGCGGTAGTCGGGGATGCCCGAGTCGGTCGAGATGCCCGCGCCGGTGAGCACGGCGATCAGGGGACGCTTCGCGTTCATGCCCCGGACGGTACGGCCGGGAGCCCGCTCCCGGCCACCGAAAATCCGGGTGCGCCCGCCCGGCTCCCGCCGCACACTGGGCCGGTCGCACCGCCGTACCCGAAGGAGCCCCGTGCAGGGAGCAGTCAGCGTCTCGCCCGTCCAGGTCCCCGAGCTGCTGCTCGGGCTGGCCACCGTCCGCCCGGTGTTCCTCTGGGGCGCCCCGGGGATCGGGAAGTCCTCCCTGGTCAGGGAGTTCGCGGAGTCGCTCGGCCTGGAGTGCGTCAGCCTGGTCGGCACCCAGCTCGCCCCGGAGGACCTGATCGGCGTCCCGCAGCTCACGCCCGAGGGCCGCTCCCGGTTCTGCCCGCCCGAGCAGATCGCCCGCGACGAGCCGTACTGCCTGTTCCTGGACGAGCTCAACGCGGCCTCGCCGGACGTCCAGAAGGCCTTCTACTCGCTGATCCTGGACCGCCGGATCGGCTCGTACGAGCTGCCGCCCGGCTCGATCGTGATCGGCGCCGGGAACCGCGCCACCGACGGCGCGCTCGCCCGCCCGATGGCGTCCGCGCTCGTCAACCGCATGGTCCACGTCCACCTGCGGGCCAGCGCCGGGGACTGGCTGCGCTGGGCGGCCGGCGCCGGGATCCACCCCTGGGTCGTCGACTACCTCACCGACCGGCCCGACCACCTGTGGACCGCCCCGCCGAAGACCGAGGAACCGTTCTCCACCCCGCGCGCCTGGCACATGCTCTCCGACGCGCTGCACTCCTTCGGCCCGACCGTGGACGAGGAGACCCTCAAGGTCCTCGCGCACGGCCTGCTCACCGCGCAGCACGCGGTCGCCTTCGGCGGCTACGCGAAGATCGTCCGCAACTCCTACGGCCTGGCGGCGATCCTCAGGGGCGACGCCCGGTGGCCGCACCGGCCGGAGGACCGCGACCTGCTCTACTACCTGGCCGACTCCTTCCGCGGCCGCCTGGCCAAGGAGCTGCCCGCGAGCAAGGAGCACGCCTCCGGGGCACAGCGGCAGACCGCCTTCCGGGCCAAGTCGCTGCTGGTGCAGCTGGCCGAGATCTCGGTGGAGGTCGCCCAGACGGTGATCGCCGACGGTCCGGACGGCAACCCGGTGCTGCCCTCCTGGTTCCTGATCGAGGCGGCCCGGGACATGCCCCGGCTGGTCGAGGCCCGCCGGTGAAGCCCTCCGCCGCTCCCAAGGACCCGGGCGCCGAGGCCTTCGCGGCGGGCGTCCGGCTGCTCCACCGCAACCCGGCCCTCGCCGCCCTGCGCGCCGGCTTCTGCCGCAGCGAGGCCTGTACCAGGGCCCCCGTCGACGGCTGGGCGGTGGTCGACTCGGCCGGCACCGTGCACGTCGACCCGCGCCGCCGGGCCGAGCCCGAGGAGTGGGCCTGGGCGCTGGCCCACTGCCTGCTGCACCTCGGCTTCGGGCACGTCCCGGCCGCCCGCGGCCCCCGCGTCCAGCCGGACGCCCCGCTGGCCGCCGCCCGCTGCGCGGTGGTCAACCGCTTCCTCGCGACCTTCCCGGTGGGCCGCGCCCCGGTCGTCCTCCCGCAGCAGTACCCCGGCGGCGACGAGGAGGAGCTGGCCGCCCGCTGGCGCCGTGACGGCCTGCCGCCGCCCGCCACCGCGGGGACGGCCGGCACCGCCGGACGCGACCAGCTGCTGGTCGAGTGGCACGGCCACGGGCAGCCCGACGACTGGTCTGCGGCCTTCGCCTCCGCGCTCACCCGTACCGTGTCCGCCGCGATGGACCGGGCCGGCGGCCGGATCGACGCCGACACCGGCGAACGGCTGCCCCAGCGGCCCTGGGACAGGGCGCTCAACTGGTTCGTCTCCTCGTACCCCCTGCTCGGCGGCATCGCGGCCGGCCTCACCGTCGTCGCCGACGCCGAACTGGCCCGGGCCCACGGCATCGCCGTCGCCGCCGTCAACGCCGAGGCCGGCGAGATCTACGTCAACCCGCTGCGCCACCACAGCGACGAGGAGTGGCGGTTCATCCTCGGCCACGAGATGCTGCACGCCGCCCTGCGGCACGGCGAGCGCCGCGGGGGCCGCGACCCGTTCCTGTTCAACGTCGCCGCCGACTACGTGATCAACGGCTGGCTGCTGGAGATGGGCGTCGGCGAGATGCCCGAAGGGCTGCTGCACGACCCGCGGCTGAAGGGCCTGTCGGCCGAGGAGGTGTACGACCGGATCGTCCGCGACCAGCGCCGGATCCGCCGCCTCGCCACCCTCGCCGGGAAGAACCGCCCCGACATCCTCGGCGAACCGCTGGACCGCGGCCCGCGCGCCTACGTGGACCTGGACGACTTCTACCGGCGCGGCCTCCAGCAGGGCTTCGAGCTGCACCGGCGCGAACGCGGCCTGCTCCCGGCCGGGCTGGTCGAGGAGATCCGCGCACTCGCCCACCCGCCGCTGCCCTGGGACGCCCGGCTGGCACGCTGGTTCGACGAGTTCGTGCCGAGCCCGGAGCCGGTGCGCAGCTACGCCCGCCCGGCCCGCCGGCAGTCCGCCACCCCGGACATCCCCCGGGCCGGCCGCCACCGCCCCGCGGAGGAGGTGCCGCGCTGCACCTTCGGGGTGGTCCTGGACACCTCGGCCTCGATGAGCCGGACGCTGCTCGGCAAGGCGCTCGGCGCGATCGCCTCCTACGCCGCCGCCCGGGACGTCCCGGCCGCCCGGGTGGTGCACTGCGACGCCGCACCGCACGACGCCGGGTACCTACCGGTCGAGGAGATCGCCGGGCGGCTGCGGGTGCACGGACGCGGCGGCACCGTCCTCCAGCCGGGCATCGACCTGCTGGAGCGGGCCGAGGACTTCCCGCCCGGAGCGCCCGTCCTGGTGATCACCGACGGCGAGTGCGACGTGCTGCGGGTCCGGCGCGAGCACGCCTTCCTCGTCCCGCGCGGCGCGGTGCTGCCGTTCACCCCGCGCGGGCCGGTCTTCCTGATGAGCTGACGGCCGCCGGCCCGCCTCAGGCCGGTACGACGGCACCCGGTGCCCCGGCCGGACGGGCGAGCGGGGCGAGGGCGAGCAGGTAGCAGGCGGCGGCGACCGGCACGAATGCCAGGTCGGCTCCCGACGCCAGGGTGCCGAGCAGCACCAGCACCGGGCTCCACCAGCGCAGTGCCCGGGAACGGCCCGCCGCCGCAGCGGTCAGCAGCGCCAGCAGGCCGACGTGGAAGAGCAGCGGGCCGACCTGGTAGACGGCCGGCAGCACGCCGGGGACGTCCTGCACCCGGTCGAACATCCGCGACTGCTCGGCTCCGTCCGCCGCCGTCAGCCCGACCACCAGGTCGATCCCGATCTGCGTCAGCGAGCAGGCCAGCCCGGTGACCGCCGTCCCCAGCGCCGCCCCGGCCGCGAACCGCCCGGCCGTCGTCCCTCCCGGGGCGAGCAGCCGGCGCAGGGCGAGCAGCAGCGGGGCGAACAGCAACAGCCCGGCGAACATCGCGGCGTGCCCGGTCGTCCAACCGGGGCCAGGCTCGCGGGAGCCCGGCAGCAGCCGGATGCCGCCGTAGAGGGCCATCAGTGCGGGTGCGCCGACGACGGCCAAGGGGGTGAGGCGGGCCGTCCGGGCGCCGCCCAGTCCGTGCGAGGTGGTCCCGGCGTACGGGGTGGTCCGAGTGGCGTTCATCCGAGAAGCTCCAGTGGTGGGGTCCGTTCCGACACCGCAGAGCCTGTCGGCCGCACCCCTCGTCCCGGATCGCCCGCACCGGCGAACCGGCCGCCTCCCCCGTACGACGGAGGCCGGACGGAGCCGTCGGGCACCACCGCGGCCGGGAAGGGCTCAGCCCTCCCCCGCCACCACCGCCCCGGCCTCGTACGCGAACACCACCGCGTGCACCCGGTCCCGCAGCCCGAGCTTGCTCAGCACGTTGCTGACGTGGGTCTTCACCGTGTGCTCGCTGACCACCAGCTCGGCCGCGATCTCCGCGTTGGACAGCCCGCGCGCGATCAGCTGCAGCGTCTCCCGCTCGCGCAGGGTCAGCTGCTCCAGTCGCCGCGACGGCGGCCGCGCCGCCCGCTCCGGCGCCCCCGGCCGCCGGGCCGCGAACTCGCCGATCAGCCGCCTGGTCACCGAGGGCGCGAGCAGCGCCTCGCCCGAGGCGACCATCCGCACCCCGTGCGCCAGGTCGTCCCGCCGGACGTCCTTGAGCAGGAAGCCGCTGGCGCCCGCGTACAGCGCGTCGAAGACGTAGTCGTCGACGTCGAAGGTGGTCAGCATGATCACCCGGGTGGCCGGGAACTCCGCGCACACCCGGCGGGCCGCCTCCAGCCCGTCCATCACCGGCATCCGGACATCCAGCAGCAGCACGTCCGGGTCGTGCTCGCGCACCGCCTCGATCGCCTCGGCGCCGTCGCAGGCCTCGGCCACCACCTCGATGTCCGGCTGCGCGTCCAGGATCATCCCGAACCCGGCCCGCACCAGCTCCTGGTCGTCTGCGACGACCACCCGTATCGGCGTCATCCCTCCACCCTCTCCACCGTCGTGTCCGCCCCCAGCGGCAGCCGGGCGCTCACCAGGAAACCCCTGCCCTCCGGGCCCGGACCGGCCTCCGCCCGCCCGCCACAGGCCGCCGCCCGCTCCCGGATGCCGACCAGCCCGCGGCCACCGGACCAGCCGGCCACCGTACGGCCGGCCACCGGCGGCACTCCGCGGCCGTTGTCCGAGACCAGGACCTCCAGCACCTGCCCGGATCGCCGCACCCGGACCGCCGCCCGGTCCGCCCCGGCGTGCTTGACGGTGTTGGTCAGCGCCTCCTGGACGATCCGGTACACCGCCGCCTCCACGTCCCCGGGCAGCCCGCCCCGCCCCCGGGGAAGTTCGAGCTCCACCCTCAGACCGGCCCCGCGCACCCGCTCGACCACCGCGGCGAGTTCGGCCAGCCTGGGCTGCGGCGCCAGCTCCCGGCCGGCCTCCGGGTCCTTCAGCACCCCGAGCACCCGCCGCAGCTGGACCATCGCGTCGCGGCCCGCGTCGGCGATGTTGTCGAACGTCCGGATCGCCCGGTCCGGATCGCCGCGCACCACCACGGGACCGGCCTCGGCCTGGATCACCATCAGCGAGACCGCGTGCGCCAGGATGTCGTGCATCTCCCTGGCGATCCTGGACCGCTCCTCCGCCACCGCCCTGGCCGCGTCGCTCGCCGCCCGCTCGCCGGCCTCCCTGGCACGCTCCGCCTGCACCCTGGCCAGCTGCCGCTGGGCGCGCACCAGCGAGCCGAACACGAAGGTGCCGACGGAGGTGACCAGGCTGAACAGCGCGCCGTTCGGCGACTGGGTGCCGATCACGTTGCCGGCCACCGCCACCGCCAGCACGCTCCACCGCACCCGCTCCGAGGAACGTTCCGCCACCGTGTACAGGGAGATCACCCCGGACAGCGGCACCTGGGGGTTGGCCGAGTGCGCCACGACCGAGATCACCAGCGACGGCGCCAGCACCAGCACCAGCACCGTCAGCGGCGCCCGGCGCCGCCAGGGCAGCGGGAGCGCGGTCACCACCGCGAGCAGGTAGATCCACCACGGGCGAGCCGTGTCGTCGTAGTACACCGCCCAGACCGCGACCCCGGCCGCCGCCCCCGCCAGCAGCGAGTCCGGCAGGTACGGGCTCAGCCCGTCCGCCCGGCCCCACCCGCGCGCCACACGCTCCACCCCGGCCCCTCCCCCGTCACCGGGGACGCCACCCCGGCGGAGAAGATCATGCCCTACCGGCAGGACCTCGGGAACGCCCGAGTCAGACACCGGTGACCGTCACACCGCCGGTCTCCGCCCGGGCGCTGATGCTGCGCGCCGCCCCCGGCTGCGAGGGGATGCCCAGCTCCACCCCGCCGACCGAGGCCCGCGCGTCCACCGCGTACGCCTCCCCGGCCGGCACCCGCAGCCGCACCCCACCGTTGGAGGTGCTCGCCTCCACCATCGAGGGCGCTACGGCGAAGTCGGCCCGCACCCCGCCGTCCACCGCGGACAGCCGTACCCGCGGGGACCTCAGCCCGCTGGCCTCGACCCCGCCGTTGGTCGCGTCTGCCTCCGTCTCGCCGGCCAGGCCCGTCAGCTTGACGCCGCCGTTACCCGACTTCACCCGCACCTTGGTCCCGGCGGGCACCTGCACGGTGTAGCCGATCCCGCAGCGGCCACAGTCGTAGGTCAGCTTCAGCACGCCGTCCTTCACCTCGTGGGTGCTCTTCGGCTCGCCCCCCTTGTAGTTCTGCTTCTCGACCACGTGCACGCCGTCGCCGCCTCCGTTCACCACCACCCCGCCGTTGATCCCCTCGACGACGAGCTCCCGGACCGGCTCTGCCACCACGTAGCCCACCGTCCGGTGCTCCTCCTCGCCACCGATCGGCAGACAGCCCGACATCCCGGCCAGCACCCCCGCCGTGATCGCCACCGCGCCCAGCACCCGCTTCATCCCCGGCTCCTTCGCCCGCCCGTCGTCCCGACGCCGAGAACCCTCCCCCAGCCGCGTGCGCCACCGCCTCCCCCGCCGGAGCGGTTCTCGCCCCTCCCCCGTACGGCGGAGCCGACCGGACCCCGGGAACGCCGAAGGGCCCGGAGGCTTGATGCCTCCGGGCCCTTCGTCTTTGTAGCGGGGACAGGATTTGAACCTGCGACCTCTGGGTTATGAGCCCAGCGAGCTACCGAGCTGCTCCACCCCGCGTCGGTAAACACGACTCTACGCGACTTCACCCGGATCACCTAATCGCCTCCCCTTCGGGCCCCGACCGGCGCCGCCGGCACCGTCCGCGGTGCCGGCACGGGCCCGGAAACGCCGCAGGGCGGCCACCCCCTGAGGGGTGACCGCCCTGCGATCAGTGACCTGCGCCCCTCCCGCCCGATGACGGGCGGGAAGGGGGACTCAGCCGGTGTACGGGCCGTAGTCGTAGTCGTCCAGCGGAACAGCCTGGCCGGAGCCGGCGCCGAAGGGCGACAGGTCGTAGTCGTCGTAGCCGACGGCCGAGTACATCGCGGCCTTGGCCTCCTCGGTCGGCTCGACCCGGATGTTGCGGTAGCGGGGCAGACCCGTACCGGCCGGGATGAGCTTACCGAGGATGACGTTCTCCTTGAGGCCCAGCAGCGGGTCCGACTTGGCGTGGATCGCCGCGTCGGTGAGGACCCGGGTCGTCTCCTGGAAGGAGGCGGCCGACAGCCAGGACTCGGTGGCCAGCGAGGCCTTGGTGATACCCATCAGCTGCGGACGGCCGGAGGCGGGGTGACCGCCCTCGGCGACCACGCGACGGTTCTCGGTCTCGAAGCGGCCGCGCTCGACGAGCTCGCCCGGGAGCAGCTCGGCGTCGCCCGACTCGATGATCGTCACGCGGCGGAGCATCTGCCGGATGATGATCTCGATGTGCTTGTCGTGGATCGACACGCCCTGCGAGTTGTAGACCTTCTGGACCTCGGCGACCAGGTGGACCTGGACGGCACGCTGGCCCATGATGCGCAGGACGTCGTGCGGGTTGGTGGCACCCATGGTCAGCTTCTGGCCGACCGCGACCGCCTCGCCCTCGCTGACGAGCAGCTTCACACGCTTCGAGACCGGGTAGGCGATCTCGTCGGTGCCGTCGTCCGGCGTGACGACCAGCTTGCGGGTCTTCTCGGTGTCCTCGATGCGGACCCGGCCCTGCGCCTCCGAGATCGGGGCCACACCCTTGGGGGTACGGGCCTCGAAGAGCTCGACGACACGCGGCAGACCCTGGGTGATGTCGTCACCGGCCACACCACCGGTGTGGAAGGTACGCATGGTCAGCTGGGTACCGGGCTCACCGATGGACTGGGCGGCGATGATGCCGACCGCCTCACCGATGTCGACCAGCTTGCCGGTGGCCAGCGAACGCCCGTAGCACATGGCGCAGGTGCCGACGGCCGACTCACAGGTCAGGATCGAGCGGGTCTTGACCTCGCCGATGCCGTGGCGGATCAGCTCGTCGATCAGCACGTCACCGAGGTCGGTGTTGGCGGTGGCAAGGAGCTTGCCGTCCACCGTGATGTCCTCGGCGAGCATGCGGGCGTAGACGCTGGTCTCGACGTCGTCGGCCTTGCGCAGCACGCCGTCCGCACCCACGGAGCCGATCGACAGCTTCAGGCCGCGCTCGGTGCCGCAGTCCTCCTCGCGAATGATGACGTCCTGGGAGACGTCGACCAGACGACGGGTGAGGTAGCCGGAGTCGGCGGTACGGAGGGCGGTGTCGGCCAGACCCTTACGGGCACCGTGGGTGGAGATGAAGTACTCCAGCACGGACAGGCCCTCACGGAACGAGGCCTTGATCGGACGCGGGATGGTCTCGTTCTTCGCGTTCGACACCAGACCACGCATACCGGCGATCTGGCGCATCTGCATCATGTTTCCACGAGCACCCGAGTCGACCATCATGAAGATGGGGTTCGTCTTCGGGAAGTTCTCGTTCATGGCCTCGGCGACCTCGTTGGTCGCCTGGGTCCAGATGCCGATGAGCTCCTGCTTGCGCTCGTCGTTGGTGATCAGGCCGCGCTCGTACTGACGCTGGACCTTCTCCGCCTTCGCCTCGTAGCCCTCGAGGATCTGGGGCTTGTTCGGCGGGACGACGACGTCCGAGATCGAGACGGTGACACCCGAGCGGGTCGACCAGTGGAAGCCGGACGCCTTCAGGTTGTCCAGGGTCGCCGCGACGACGACCTTGGGGTAGCGCTCCGCCAGGTCGTTGACGATCGCGGAGAGCTGCTTCTTGCCCACCTCGTAGTCGACGAACGGGTAGTCCTCGGGCAGCAGCTCGTTGAAGAGCGCGCGGCCCAGGGTGGTGGTCAGGCGGAAGGGCTCGCCCTCGTACCAGGACGACCGGCCGTCCTCGTCCACCGGCGGGGTCCAGCCGCGCGGCGGGACGGTGCCGGCCTGGAGGCGCAGCTCGATCGGGGCCTGCACGTCCAGGTCGCGGGCGTCGAAGGCCATGATCGCCTCGGCGGTCGACGAGAAGGTGCGGCCGGCGCCCTTCACGTTGTCGCGGTCCGAGGTCAGGAAGAACAGACCGAGCACCATGTCCTGGGTCGGCATGGTGACGGGGCGACCGTCGGCCGGCTTCAGGATGTTGTTCGAGGACAGCATCAGGATGCGGGCCTCGGCCTGCGCCTCCGCGGAGAGCGGCAGGTGGACGGCCATCTGGTCACCGTCGAAGTCCGCGTTGAACGCGGTGCAGACGAGCGGGTGGATCTGGATGGCCTTGCCCTCGACCAGCTGCGGCTCGAAGGCCTGGATGCCGAGGCGGTGCAGGGTGGGCGCGCGGTTCAGCAGGACCGGGTGCTCGGCGATGACCTCTTCGAGCACGTCCCACACGACCGGACGGGCACGCTCGACCATGCGCTTGGCCGACTTGATGTTCTGCGCGTGGTTCAGGTCGACCAGGCGCTTCATCACGAACGGCTTGAAGAGCTCCAGCGCCATGGCCTTCGGCAGACCGCACTGGTGCAGCTTGAGCTGCGGGCCGACGACGATGACCGAACGGGCCGAGTAGTCGACTCGCTTGCCGAGCAGGTTCTGACGGAAACGACCCTGCTTGCCCTTCAGCATGTCGCTGAGGGACTTCAGCGGGCGGTTGCCCGGGCCGGTGACCGGACGGCCGCGGCGGCCGTTGTCGAACAGCGCGTCGACGGCCTCCTGGAGCATGCGCTTCTCGTTGTTCACGATGATCTCGGGGGCACCGAGGTCGAGAAGCCGCTTCAGGCGGTTGTTGCGGTTGATGACGCGGCGGTACAGGTCGTTCAGGTCGGAGGTCGCGAAGCGGCCACCGTCCAGCTGCACCATCGGACGCAGGTCCGGCGGGATGACCGGGACGCAGTCCAGCACCATGCCGTTGGGCTTGTTGGTGGTCTGCAGGAACGCGGAGACGACCTTGAGGCGCTTCAGCGCACGGGTCTTCTTCTGGCCCTTGCCGGTGCGGATGATCTCGCGCAGGCGCTCGGACTCCTCCGCCAGATCGAAGGTCTCCAGGCGGTCCTTGAGGGCCGCCGCGCCCATCGAGCCGGAGAAGTAGGTGCCGAAGCGGTCGCGCAGCTCGCGGTAGAGCAGCTCGTCGCCCTCCAGGTCCTGGACCTTGAGGTTCTTGAAGCGGGCCCACACCTCGTCGAGGCGGTCGAGCTCGCGCTGCGCGCGGTCGCGCAGCTGCTTCATCTCGCGCTCGGCGCCCTCGCGCACCTTGCGGCGCACGTCGGCCTTGGCGCCCTCGGCCTCCAGCTCGGCCAGGTCGGTCTCGGCCTTCTTGGCGCGGGCTTCGAGGTCGGAGTCGCGACGGTTCTCGATCTGCTGGCGCTCGACCGAGACGTGCGCCTCCAGGGACGGCAGGTCGCGCTGGCGGCGCTCGTCGTCGACCCAGGTGATCATGTAGGCGGCGAAGTAGATGACCTTCTCGAGGTCCTTCGGCGCCAGGTCGAGCAGGTAGCCCAGGCGGGACGGCACGCCCTTGAAGTACCAGATGTGGGTGACCGGAGCGGCCAGCTCGATGTGGCCCATCCGCTCGCGGCGCACCTTGGCGCGGGTCACCTCGACACCGCAGCGCTCGCAGATGATGCCCTTGAAGCGGACGCGCTTGTACTTACCGCAGTAGCACTCCCAGTCCCGGGTGGGGCCGAAGATCTTCTCGCAGAAGAGTCCGTCCTTTTCGGGCTTCAGGGTGCGGTAGTTGATGGTCTCCGGCTTCTTGACCTCGCCGTGGGACCACTGGCGGATGTCGTCGGCGGTGGCCAGGCCGATGCGGAGCTCGTCGAAGAAGTTGACGTCAAGCACTGGTCGTCAAGCCCTCTTTCGTAAGTCGAGAGTCGTTCAATGTGGTCTGAGGGGGGCCTGGGGGCGGGCCGGCCGCTGCTGCGGCCGGCCCCACCTCCGTCAGACCTCTTCGACGCTGCTCGGCTCGCGCCGGGACAGGTCGATGCCGAGCTCCTCGGCGGCGCGGAACACGTCCTCGTCCGAGTCCCGCATCTCGATGGACTGGCCGTCCGAGGACAGCACCTCCACGTTGAGGCAGAGCGACTGCATTTCCTTGATGAGGACCTTGAAGGACTCGGGAATGCCGGGCTCGGGGATGTTCTCGCCCTTGACGATGGCCTCGTAGACCTTCACTCGGCCGAGGACGTCGTCGGACTTGATGGTGAGCAGCTCCTGGAGTGCGTAGGCCGCGCCGTACGCCTCGAGGGCCCACACCTCCATCTCACCGAAGCGCTGGCCACCGAACTGCGCCTTACCACCGAGCGGCTGCTGGGTGATCATCGAGTACGGACCGGTCGAGCGGGCGTGCAGCTTGTCGTCGACCAGGTGGTGCAGCTTGAGGATGTACATGTAGCCGACCGAGACCGGCATCGGGAACGGCTCGCCGGAGCGGCCGTCGAACAGCCGGGCCTTGCCGGTGGAGTTCACCAGGCGCTCACCGTCACGGGTGAGGGTGGTGTTGTCCAGCAGGCCGGTGATCTCGTCCTCGCGGGCGCCGTCGAAGACCGGGGTGGCGAGGTTGGTGCCGCCCTCGACCTTGTCCGCGCCGATCACCTGGAGGCGCTGGGCCCACTCGTCGGCGAGGCCGGAGACGTCCCAGCCCTGCTTGGCGAGCCACCCGAGGTGGATCTCCAGGACCTGTCCCGGGTTCATTCGGGACGGGACACCCAGCGGGTTCAGGATGATGTCGACCGGGGTGCCGTCCTCCAGGAACGGCATGTCCTCGACCGGCAGGATCTTGGAGATGACGCCCTTGTTGCCGTGACGGCCGGCGAGCTTGTCACCGTTGGTGATCTTGCGCTTCTGGGCCACGTAGACGCGGACCAGCTGGTTGACGCCCGGGGGCAGCTCGTCGCCCTCTTCGCGGTCGAAGACGCGGACGCCGATGACCTTGCCGGACTCACCGTGCGGGACCTTCAGCGAGGTGTCGCGGACCTCACGGGCCTTCTCACCGAAGATCGCGCGGAGCAGGCGCTCCTCGGGGGTCAGCTCGGTCTCACCCTTCGGGGTGACCTTGCCGACCAGGATGTCGCCGGTGACGACGTCGGCGCCGATGCGGATGATGCCGCGCTCGTCGAGGTCGGCGAGGACCTCCTCGGAGACGTTCGGGATGTCCCGGGTGATCTCCTCGGGGCCGAGCTTGGTGTCACGGGCGTCGACCTCGTGCTCCTCGATGTGGATCGAGGAGAGGACGTCGTCCTGCACGAGGCGCTGCGACAGGATGATCGCGTCCTCGTAGTTGTGACCCTCCCACGACATGAACGCCACGAGCAGGTTCTTGCCGAGGGCCATCTCGCCCTCGTCGGTGCACGGGCCGTCGGCCAGCACCTGGCCGGCCTCGACCCGGGCGCCCTCGTCCACGAGCACCTTCTGGTTGAAGGCGGTGCCCTGGTTGGAGCGGGTGAACTTGGCGGCGCGGTACGTGGTGTACGTGCCGTCGTCGTTCGCCACGGTGACGTAGTCGGCCGAGACCTCCTGGACGACACCCGCCTTCTCGGCGGAGATGACGTCCTGGGCGTCGACGGCGCAGCGGTACTCCATGCCGGTGCCGACCAGCGGGGCCTCGCTCTTCAGCAGCGGCACCGCCTGACGCATCATGTTCGAGCCCATGAGCGCGCGGTTGGCGTCGTCGTGCTCGAGGAACGGGATCATGGCGGTCGCGACCGACACCATCTGGCGCGGCGAGACGTCCATGTAGTCGATCTCGGTGCCCGGGATGTAGTCGATCTCGCCACCACGGCGGCGGACCAGGACACGCGGCTCGGCGAAGTGCAGGTCCGCGGTCAGCGGCGCGTTCGCCTGGGCGATGACGTAGCGGTCCTCCTCGTCGGCGGTGAGGTAGTCCACCTTCTCGGTGACCACACCGTCGACGACCTTGCGGTACGGGGTCTCGATGAAGCCGAACGCGTTGACCCGGCCGTACGAGGCCAGCGAGCCGATCAGACCGATGTTCGGGCCTTCGGGCGTCTCGATCGGACACATGCGGCCGTAGTGCGAGGGGTGCACGTCACGGACCTCGAAGCCGGCGCGCTCACGGGAGAGACCGCCGGGGCCGAGGGCGGACAGACGGCGCTTGTGGGTCAGGCCCGACAGCGGGTTCGTCTGGTCCATGAACTGCGACAGCTGGCTGGTGCCGAAGAACTCCTTGATGGAGGCGACGACCGGCCGGATGTTGATCAGGGTCTGCGGCGTGATCGCCTCGACGTCCTGGGTGGTCATGCGCTCACGCACGACGCGCTCCATACGGGCGAGACCCGTACGGACCTGGTTCTGGATGAGCTCGCCGACGTTGCGGAGGCGACGGTTGCCGAAGTGGTCGATGTCGTCGACCTCGACCACGATGTCGCGGCCCTCGCCGTCACGCCACTCGGTCTCGCCGGCGTGCAGCTTCACCAGGTACTTGATCGCACCGATGATGTCGGGCTCGGTGAGCACGCCGGAGTCCAGCGACTCGGCGTTGCCCAGCTTGCGGTTGACCTTGTAACGGCCGACCTTGGCGAGGTCATAGCGCTTCGGGTTGAAGTACAGGTTCTCCAGAAGCGTCTGCGCGGCCTCGCGCGTGGGCGGCTCGCCCGGACGCAGCTTGCGGTAGATGTCCAGCAGCGCGTCGTCCTGGCCCTGGGTGTGGTCCTTCTCCAGGGTGTTGCGCATCGACTCGTACTCGCCGAACTCCTCGAGAATCATCTCGTTGGTCCAGCCGAGGGCCTTGAGCAGCACGGTGACGGACTGCTTGCGCTTGCGGTCGATGCGGACGCCGACCATGTCGCGCTTGTCGATCTCCATCTCCAGCCAGGCACCACGCGAGGGGATGACCTTGCAGGAGTAGATGTCCTTGTCGGACACCTTGTCCAGGGTGGAGTCGAAGTACACACCCGGGGAGCGGACGAGCTGCGACACGACGACACGCTCGGTGCCGTTGATCACGAACGTGCCCTTGTGGGTCATGAGCGGGAAATCGCCCATGAAGACCGTCTGAGACTTGATCTCACCGGTCTCGTTGTTGGTGAACTCGGCCGTGACGAAGAGCGGGGCCGCGAACGTGAAGTCGCGGTCCTTGCACTCGTCAATGGAGTTCTTCGGCGGCTCGAAACGGTGGTCGCGGAAGGTCAACGACATCGACCCGCTGAAGTCCTCGATCGGCGAGATCTCCTCGAAGATCTCCTCCAGACCGGACTTGGTGGGGACGTCCAGACCAGACTCCAGCGCCCGCTCGACCCGGGACTTCCAGGCCGCATTGCCGAGCAGCCAGTCAAAGCTCTCGGTCTGCAGGGCCAGGAGGTTCGGGACCTCGAGGGGCTCCTTGATCTTCGCGAACGAGACGCGAAGCGGAGCGGTGGATGCGGCGGAATTGTTCGAGGCGTTGCGCGGCGCGGCCAAGAGGGGGGTCCTTCCGAGGGCTCGGAGCTCACTACGCGCGTACCGGCCGGGCCTGCTTGGGCTTGGTCCCGCCTCCCTCGCCACTGGCCTCCGCCGGGGTCGGAACCCCAGGTCAGAGCCGCTTTGCGGAGGCGATGCCAGGCCCCTTCAGGGCAACGCAAACTCCGGGCGACGAGTCACGGAGCAGCTAACAGGCAGCGCAAAGGGACAGTGTAGCCAATGGCGACACTGCTGTCCAGCTCTGATTCGGAGACCGAATCGGAGACTCCTCCCGGTAGCCGGCGAGCGCGGACGCCCACCGGGTACTGCTCTAACTCACGTGGAGTCATTTCCCGCCGCGCCACTGGTTATGCATCCAGCAGCGAACCAACCGGGCGGACTCGCGCCTTGAGAATCGCGCGCCGCGCCAGGTTCGTCAAGGGCCCGCCGACGGCGCGGGCCTCGACCTGTCTATCGATCCGGACCCCCTCGGCGTTACAGAAGCCGTGGTGGGGCCGCCCTCGACGACGGTGATCACCATACCTCCCGGCACCGACGGTGCCGAGTGCCCTCTCGGCCACACCGGTGGGCCCTGTCGGCCGCCCGGGCGAACGGCTCCGGGCCCGGAAACGCGAAAAGGCCGGGCCGACCACCCGCAAGGGTGATCGGCCCGGCCCTACGCCCCCTCAGAGGGGGCGCGAGATCACTTGACGGTGACCTTGGCGCCGGCACCCTCGAGGGCGGCCTTGGCCTTCTCGGCAACGTCCTTGGCAACCTTCTCCAGGACCTTGGCACCAGCGGTGTCAACGAGGTCCTTGGCCTCCTTCAGGCCGAGGGAGGTCAGGGTGCGCACCTCCTTGATGACCTGGATCTTCTTGTCGCCGGCACCCTCGAGGATGACGTCGAACTCGTCCTGCTCCTCGACGGCCTCAGCGGCGGCACCGGGGACACCGGCGGCGGCAACGGCGACCGGCGCGGCGGCGGTGACGTCGAACTTCTCCTCGAAGGCCTTCACGAAGGCGGCCAGCTCGATGAGGGTGAGCTCCTCGAACTGCGCGAGCAGCTCGTCCTGGGACAGCTTCGCCATGATGGCGTCCTTCCACTAAATCGGCAGGTTGGTGCCGTATGTACGGGTTGGGCGGGCACGGGCCCGCAGCGAGGCGTGAGCCTGCGGATTACTCCGCGGCGGCGTCCTCGGCGGCGGGAGCCGGCGTACCGGCACCGCCCTGCTCGACCTTGTCGCGCAGCGCGTCCACAGTGCGGACGAGCTTCGACGGCAGGGCCTGGAAGAGCGCGGCAGCCTGGGACTGCTTGGCCTTCAGGGCACCCGCCAGCTTGGCGAGCAGCACCTCGCGGGACTCGAGGTCCGCGAGCTTCTTGATCTCATCGGCGGACAGCGCCTTACCGTCAAGGACACCGCCCTTGATGATGAGAGCGGGGTTCTCCTTGGCGAAGTCACGCAGAGCCTTCGCCGACTCCACCGGGTCACCGGTGACGAAGGCGACAGCCGTCGGACCACTGAACAGGTCGTCGAGCTCCGTGATCCCGACCTCATTGGCCGCGATCTTGGTCAGCGTGTTCTTCACCACGGCGTACTCGGCGTTGTCGCCGAGCGAGCGACGCAGGGTCTTGACCTGCTTCACCGAGAGACCGCGGTACTCGGTCAGCAGCGCCGCGGAGGAGCCACGGAACTTGTCCGTGATCTCGGCAACGGCAGCAGCCTTGTCGGGCCTGGCCATAGGCTTACGCCTCCTTCCGTGATGTCGAAGTCGGGCCGACCGCGAAAGTCGACCTGGGTCGCCGTGGACCGACCGGACGGAAGGAAAGCTCCTGCGGAAACGCAATGAGCCCCGGTGCGCAGGCGCACGGGGCTCGTAGCGACCTCAACGGGCGGCCGCGCGGACGCGGTACCCGGAAGTCGAAGCTCCAGACACACCTGCGCGGGCTGCCTGCGACGAAACGCAGATCCTTCGGCCACCGGCTCCCTGACGGGGGCGCGATGACAACCAGCGGTCTTTGGCTTCGGCTAGATTAGCCGGAGCCGGTCGCAAGGTGCAAATCGCCCTCGGACGGAGCAACCGCGGGCGGGCGTCAGGCGGCTCAGCGGGCCAGCGGGGAGACCGTCCGGACCCCGGTGTCCACGGTGTCCGACTCGACCGGCGCCTGCGCCGAGAGCAGTGCCCCGGCGAAGTCGGTGTAGAGCACCGAGTCGTCCGCGCTGCCGCTGTCCCCGCTGCCGGTGCGCTGGAGCCGGACCAGCTGGTCCTTGTCGTTGAGCCAGAGGTCCACGGTGAGCGAGAGCGAGCCGCCCGGCGCGAGCGCGGCCCGGAGGCCGTCCCTGCGGGCCTGGGTCAGCTGGGTCTGGGCGGCCGCGTACTTCTCGGCGGTGGTGGTGATCCGGTAGTGCTCGACGGTCGAGTCCTCGTACTTCTCCTCGCCGACGAAGACCGGGTCCGCCCCCTCTGCGGTGGCCGCGGTCAGCGCCTCGACCGGGTTCAGCAGGTCGATCAGCCCGGCGTAGGGGATCTCCTTGTGGCCGTCCGCGTCCGGCGGCACGGTGAAGCGCTCCCAGTGCCTGCCGCCGTTCCTGGCCGCGGTGGCGGCGTCCCCGCCCTGGTAGGCGACGGTGTCCACGACGATCAGCTGCTCGGACCCGGACGGGGTGGAGCGCTTGATCTGGAGCGCGGTCTTGGGCTGCCAGAACAGCGGGCCCGAGCCGGCGTCCTGGCCGAGCCGGTAGCTGACCTTGGCCCGGCGGGCGGTCTGCATGGCCAGCTGGGCGGAGAGCAGCACCCCGTGCGGCGACCGGTCGGTCGGCTTGGCCTGGGCGCTCGGGGAGGCGGCGGCCGGCGAGGCGTTGGTCGGCGTCGGGCCGCCGGACGGCCCGGCGGGCGCGCCCCCGTCGCACCCGCTCAGCCCGCTCACCAGCAGGGCGACGACGGCCACTGCCGCCAACCGCTGCCGTCCCGCCATCGTCCGTACCCCTCTCGCCCGGCCCCGTCCGACGGCGGCCCTCGCTCCGGCCACCTTGCCACCCGTCCCCGGCCCGCCAGGTGGCGGCCCCCTCGTCGGGGGCCGCCGCCCCTGGCGGATCCACCGGGTCGGCCGAATCCGGCCGGCCCGGCGGACGGATCAGCTCGCGCCGCCGCCCTTGCTGAGCTTCGCCAGCGCGGAGGCCTCCACCACGTCGGACGCGGCCGGCGCGGTGGTGTTCACCGCGGTCCCGTAGTCCGAGTAGAGGACCGAGGCCTTGAACGCGCCGGCCGAGGTGTCACCGGTCTCGGTCCGCTGCACCACCAGCTGGTCGGTGTCGACCCACACGTCGATCCGCTCGCTGGTGATGCCGGACGCGGCCAGCTTCTGCTTGATCCCGTCGAGCTTCTCCTGGCTCAGGCCCTTGCCGGACGCCTTGGCGATGTCGTCGGCGTTGAGCACACCGGAGTAGTGGGTGGTCGCCTTGCCGGCCACCGTCTCCTCGCCGACCTCGGCGACCTTGCCGGTCGCGATCAGCAGCCGCACACCCTCGACCGGGTCCGCGTCCTTGAACTGGTTGGCCGTGCCCCCGGAGGCCTTGGCCTGGTCGGCGGCGCTGTAGTGCACCCAGTGCTTCCCGTCCAGGACCTGGACCGCGTCGCCGCCGACGCGCAGGTACATCCCGTCCTTGGTGAAGCGGTACGGCGCGGACTCGCTGCCGGTGAGGAGCGCGATGCCCTTGCCCAGCGGGGAGCCGGACATGTCCATCGTGAGGTCGCCCTGGAGGCCGTCGGCCCAGGAGATCGCGCCGGTGCCCTTCATGGCGATGTCGCCGATCGTGATGGTCTCGGTGATCTTCGCCGACTTGGCCGCGCCGGTCTTCTGGGTGACCTGCTCCAGGTAGACCGCCGGGCTCGCCTTCTCCGGCTTGGCGCCACCGGTCGGGGCGGCCGACGGGGTGCCGGCCGGCGTGGTGGCGGCGGCCGGGGTCGGCGCGGCCGGGGCGGCGTTCTTGTCGGCGCCCTTGTCGGCGTTGTCGTTGCACGCGGTCGCGGTCAGCGCCAGGGCGGCGAGGACGACGGCGACGGCGGTCTTGCGGGTTCCAGCCATGATTCCCCCCTTGAGGACCCCGGGCCCTCGATGCGCCCGGGTGGTAGCCGGTCGTTGCTGCCGGTGGGCCCGGTGGACGGGCCGCGCCGGATCAGCCGAGCAGCTCGGGCAGGTCGGCCTCGCTGCCGAGGACGCCGACGGCCGGTGCCGCGGTCGCGGCGGCCTTGCCGCGGTTCGCGTCCGTGCCGGTGACGGCGGCCTTGCTGCCCCCGTGAGATCCGATCGGCCCAGAGAAAGGCCGATTGTCAGCTCTTCTCATGTATTTCTCAGGCGGACTCTAACGGATCGTCGGACGCCCCACCCACCCGATATCCCCTCCGCGTCACCCGCCCGCGGGAGGCGCCGGGTCCGCCGCCCCCGAGACCGAGACATCGGTCGTGGTCACCGTGGTTCCCGCGCTCCCCCGGACCGTCTCGCGCAGCCGCAGCAGTTGCTTGCCGGGCCCGACCCAGACGTCGTAGCCGATCGCCGTCACCCCGCGCCGCTGGTACCAGTCCAGTGTGGCGGCGCGCCGCTGCGGGCTCAACTCCTTGTCGCTTCCGAAGAGTTCGGCCACCGGCACGGAGCCCCGGTAGTGCGCGACGGTGGTCCCGGCCAGTTGCTCGGCGCCGAGCGAGCCGAGGGTGACGCCCTGCGCGACCGCGTACGCCCGGCTGCCGGGGCCGGTGATCAGCGTGCTCGTCCAGCCGCCCGCGAAGCCGCCGGGGCCGGCGCCCGCCCCGGGGTCGACCGACTCCGCGGTGCTCCGCTCCGCGTGCTTGGCCGCGCCGTCCTGGTACACGAGGTCGAGCACGCCGTCCTTCACGGTCAGCCGTCCGCTGCCCAGTTCGTCGGTGACGGTCAGCGCGGCCTCGTCCGCCGCACCCCAGACCAGCGAGCCGCTCGCGGTCCGCCGGCCGTCCGGGCCCTCCCGGACCACGTCGATCCGGGCGCTGCCGGCGTCGTCGAGCGCCTGCGCGGCGGCGAGCACCACCTGTTTGGGCGGCACCGGCGCGGGACCGCCCGGGGTCCCCGTGGTCGGGGCGGCCAGCAGGCTGCACCCGGTGGTGGTGGCGAGCAGCAGGGCCGCCACGAGAACGGTGGGGCGAGGGGCGGGCGGCACGGCACACTCCGGCGGTCACAGGTTCTCCACGTGGTCTGACCGCCAGAGCGTACGACGGTTCGGCCGCCCGCTCCCCTCCCCCGATGTCCCGATCCGGCAACCGTTCGGGGAACGACGACGGGCCCGCACCCCCGGTGAAGGGGGTGCGGGCCCGTCGTACGGACTGCGCTAGAGCACGGGTGCTCAGACGGCGGCCGGGTCCTCCTCGACGAGGAGGTTACGGGTGCGGTTCGGGTCCACCAGGATGCCGGGGCCGATGGTGGTCGAGAACGCGGTCTTCTTGATGTAGCGGCCCTTGGCGGCGGACGGCTTGGCGCGGAGCACCTCGTCCAGCGCGGCGGCGTAGTTCTCGACCAGCTGCTCGTCGGTGAAGGAGGCCTTACCGATGATGAAGTGCAGGTTCGAGTGCTTGTCGACGCGGAACTCGATCTTGCCGCCCTTGATGTCGTTGACAGCCTTGGCGACGTCCGGGGTCACGGTGCCGGTCTTCGGGTTCGGCATCAGACCACGGGGACCGAGCACGCGGCCGAGGCGGCCGACCTTGCCCATGAGGTCCGGGGTGGCGACGACGGCGTCGAAGTCCAGCTTGCCCTTCGCGACCTCGTCGATCAGCTCGTCGGCACCGACGATGTCGGCGCCAGCAGCACGCGCGGCCTCGGCACGCTCGCCGGTCGCGAAGACCAGGACCCGAGCGGTCTTACCGGTGCCGTGCGGGAGGATCACGGTGCTGCGGACCATCTGGTCGGCCTTGCGCGGGTCGACACCCAGACGCATGGCGACCTCGACGGTGCCGTCGAACTTGCTGGTGCTGGTCGCCTTGGCGAGGCGGATGGCCTCGAGGGGGGCGTAAAGGCGCTCGCGGTCGACCTGGGCGTCCGCGGCCTTCAGGGCCTTGCTGCGCTTCATGGCTGCTCCTGAATGATGAATGGAGTTGTGGTGTCACGGGCCTGCGCGGGCCCTACCACGGGGATGGCTGAATCAGCTTTTCCCTGACGGGAAGGGAGGTTCTCAGCCCTCGACGGTGATGCCCATCGACCGGGCGGTGCCGGCGATGATCTTCTCCGCGGCGTCCAGGTCGTTGGCGTTCAGGTCGGGCATCTTGACCGTGGCGATGTCACGGACCTGGGCGCTGGTGAGCTTGGCGACCTTGGTCTTGTGCGGCTCGCCGGAGCCCTTCTCGACGCCCGCGGCCTTCAGGATGAGGCGCGCGGCCGGCGGCGTCTTCGTGATGAAGGTGAAGGAACGGTCGTCGTAGACCGTGATCTCCACCGGCACGATCATGCCGCGCTGCGACTCGGTCGCGGCGTTGTAGGCCTTGCAGAACTCCATGATGTTGACGCCGTGCTGACCCAGCGCGGGGCCGACCGGCGGCGCCGGGTTGGCCGCACCGGCGTTGATCTGGAGCTTGATAAGCCCCGTGATCTTCTTCTTCTTGGGAGGCATGTCTCTCCGGGTCCTTCCGAGAGGTGATTGCTGGTGCGTGCGGGACCGGGGCGACACCCTGCCGCCAGCACACACATCGGACCAGGCTAACGCGTTCGCGCCGCTGGACCAAAACGGATCCGGGGCAGGGCCCTCGGCCCTGCCCCGGATCCGAAGACCGTACGACTAGTTCTTCTGGATCTGGTCGAAGGAGAGCTCGACCGGGGTCTCCCGGCCGAAGATCTCGACCAGGCCCTTGACCTTCTTCGAGTCCGGGTTGATCTCGTTGATGGTCGCCTGGAGGGTCGCGAACGGACCGTCGGTGACGGTGACCGAGTCGCCGACCTCGAAGTCCAGCACCTGGATCTCGCTCGGCTTGACCGGCGAGGGCTTGCCGGCGTCCTTGGCCGCCTGGCGCTCGACGTCCGGGGCGAGCATCTTGACGACCTCGTCCAGGGTCAGCGGGTACGGGTCGTAGGCGTTGCCGACGAAGCCGGTGACACCCGGGGTGTTGCGCACGACGCCCCAGGACTCGGGGGTGAGGTCCATGCGCACCAGGACGTAGCCGGGGAGCTTGTTCTGGCGGATGGTCTTGCGGTCGCCGTTCTTGATCTGGACGACCTCCTCCTGCGGCACCTCGGCCTGGAAGATGTACTCCTCGACGTTCAGCGAGACGGCGCGCTGCTCCAGGTTCTGCTTCACCCGGTTCTCGTAGCCGGCGTAGGTGTGGATCACGTACCACTCGCCTGGCATGAAGCGCAGGTCCTCGCGGAACTTGGCGACCGGGTCGACCTCGGCGGCCTCCTCCTCGGCGGCCTCCTCCTCGGTCTCCTCCGCGTCGGCCTCCTCGGCGTCGCCCTCCACGTGCAGCGCGGCCTCCTCGGCGGGCTCGCCGGCCTCGGCCTCGTCGTGCGCCTCGACCTCGTCCTCGTCGCTGTCCGCGGCGTCCACGATCTGCTCGGCGGACTCGACGTCGTCAGCCAGCTCGGCCGCGTCCGGCTCGGCGGCGACATCCGCCTCGCGGACGGTCTCGTCGGCGTCGTACAGGGGGGACTCAGACACGGTGGCTGCTTCTTTCCTGGAGATGGTGAAGGTGGCGCGCTCCTCGACCCGCCCGGTACGCGTCCGCTCGCGCGGGCGCCAGATGAGGTCTCGGAGACTTCAACAGTACCGAGTCCACGGTAGCCGCGCGTACGTCCGGCGCCGACAGCTCGACCCGGGCCGATGAATCGGCCCGGGTCGGAAAGCTGTCTACGGAGGTGGGGCGGCCGGTCAGCCGAAGACCCAGAGACTCAGCTTGGAGAAGCCGTAGTCCAGGCCGGCCACGATGCCCATCATGACCACGACGAAGGTGACCACGACGGCGGTGTAGCTGGTGAGCTCGCCCTTGGTGGGCCAGACGACCTTGCGCAGTTCCGCGATGATCTGGCGGTAGAACAGGCCGATCCGGGCGAACGCGCCCTTCTTGGCCCGCTTGCCGGACTTCTTCTCGCGGCCGCCGCGCTTGCCGGACTTCTCGCCCTCGGCGGGCGTGGCCTCGGCGGCGCCGTCGGCACCCTCGGGGTTGCCGCTCTCAGGCGTTGCGGTGGAGCCCGTGGTCTCCGTCACTCGTCCTCACCTGAATCCGGGTCCTGCCGAGCTTCGCCGCGCACCAGGTGGGGCACGACCAGTCGGCTAGCGGTGCTGATCGGTGCCATCTCCGCATCAAGCCCGCTCACTCCTGTGGAGCGAACGGGCTGAAAACGGATCTAGCAGCAGGGCAAGAGGGACTCGAACCCCCAACCGCCGGTTTTGGAGACCGGTGCTCTACCAATTGAGCTATTGCCCTACGGTGCCTCGCGGCTCCGGTGGCGACCAACCTACCGCATCTCCCCCCGCCGTTCGTACAGGCGGTGAAAGCTCCGGTTTCTTTCGGCGGGCCGTCGAGCAGCGAGTGTACGTGGTCGAGGGGTGTTTGGTCGAACCTCTTCTTCCGGACCGGCCGCTCCCCCGGCGGATGTCCGGCCCGGCGGGGCCCCCACCGACGGATCGCCGGAGCCACGATCCGGACGGGGGCGTACGGATGCCGATACCCCGATGCCCGGTCCGTCCCGGTTCTGCGACGATGCAGGCATGAGCGCTTCCACCCCGCAGCCCGACCAGTCCATCCGCCCCGCCGACCGCCGGGTCTCCGCCCGGATCGGCGCGATCGCCGAGTCCGCGACCCTCGCCGTGGACGCCAAGGCCAAGGCCCTCAAGGCGGCCGGCCGCCCGGTCATCGGCTTCGGCGCCGGCGAGCCCGACTTCCCGACCCCGGGCTACATCGTCGAGGCGGCCGTCGAGGCCTGCCGTGACCCGAAGAACCACCGCTACACCCCGGCGGGTGGCCTGCCCGAGCTGAAGGCCGCGATCGCCGCCAAGACGCTGCGCGACTCCGGCTACGAGGTGGACGCCTCCCAGGTGCTGGTCACCAACGGCGGCAAGCAGGCGATCTACGAGGCCTTCGCGGCGATCCTGGACCCGGGCGACGAGGTCGTCATCCCGGCCCCGTACTGGACCACCTACCCGGAGTCGGTCCAGCTGGCCGGCGGCGTCCCGGTGGAGGTCGTCGCCGACGAGACCACCGGTTACAAGGTCTCGGTCGAGCAGCTGGAGGCCGCCCGCACCGAGAACACCAAGGTCGTGCTGTTCGTCTCGCCGTCCAACCCGACCGGCGCGGTGTACACCGAGGCCGAGGCCGAGGCGATCGGCCGCTGGGCCCTGGAGCACGGCCTGTGGGTGCTCACCGACGAGATCTACGAGCACCTGGTGTACGGCGACGCGACCTTCACCTCGCTGCCGGCCCTGCTGCCCGAGCTGGCCGACAAGTGCATCGTGGTCAACGGCGTCGCCAAGACCTACGCGATGACCGGCTGGCGGGTGGGCTGGGTGATCGGCCCCAAGGACGTCATCAAGGCCGCGACCAACCTCCAGTCGCACGCCACCTCGAACGTCTCCAACGTCGCCCAGCGCGCCGCCCTGGCCGCCGTGGCCGCCGACCTGGACGCGGTCGCCGAGATGCGCGAGGCCTTCGACCGCCGCCGCAGGACCATCGTGCGGATGCTCAACGAGATCGAGGGCGTGCTCTGCCCCGAGCCCGAGGGCGCCTTCTACGTCTACCCGTCGGTGAAGGACCTGCTGGGCAAGGAGATCCGCGGCAGGCGCCCGCAGACCTCCGGCGAGCTGGCCACCCTGATCCTGGACGAGGCCGAGGTCGCGGTCGTCCCGGGCGAGGCCTTCGGCACCCCCGGCTACCTGCGGCTCTCCTACGCGCTCGGCGACGCCGACCTGGTCGAGGGCATCAGCCGGGTCCAGAAGCTGCTCGGCGAGGCCCGCGACTGACCTCGGGTTGCCGACGGACGTCAACCCGATGCCGGGGTTTCACCCGACGCACCGCCCCCTTTCACCCCTTCGGGGGATGGATAGGGGGCGGTTCCCGTTCGGGGGTCGGATACGGCAGTATCGGTGAATGGAACGCCTGTTGAACCCGCGAGACGTCAGGGACCTCCCGAAGGCCCACCTGCACCTGCACTTCACCGGCTCGATGCGGCCCGCCACCCTCCTGGAGCTGGCCGACAAGCACGGCGTCCGGCTGCCGGAGGCACTCAGCTCCGGCGAGCCGCCCAAGCTGCGGGCCACCGACGAACGCGGCTGGTTCCGCTTCCAGCGGCTGTACGACACCGCCCGCTCGGTGCTGCGGGACGAGGAGGACATCCGCCGGCTGGTCCTGGAGACCGCCGAGGACGAGCGGCGGGACGGCTCCCGCTGGCTGGAGATCCAGGTCGACCCGACCTCCTACGCGCCCCGGCTGGGCGGACTGATCCCGGCCCTGGAACTGATCCTGGACGCCGTGGAGCAGGCCGCCGCGGCCACCGGGGTGGGCAT
Source organism: Streptomyces sp. CBMA156 (assembly GCF_014596515.1). Classification (GTDB taxonomy): domain Bacteria; phylum Actinomycetota; class Actinomycetes; order Streptomycetales; family Streptomycetaceae; genus Kitasatospora. The sequence continues at coordinate 25,437 of NZ_MSJQ01000049.1, read as the reverse complement.
CCGGGTCCTGGTCGCGGCCAACCGGATGAAGTCCCCGATGGACGCCAGGACGCTGGCCAGGCTGGCCGTCCGCTACGCCGACCACGGGGTGGTCGGCTTCGGCCTCTCCAACGACGAGCGCCGGGGCCTGGCCAGGGACTTCGACCGGGCCTTCGCGATCGCCCGCAGGGGCGGGCTGCTGGCCGCTCCGCACGGCGGCGAACTGTCCGGCCCCGAGTCGATCCGGGACTGCCTGGACGACCTGGGCGCCGGCCGGATCGGCCACGGCGTGCGGGCCGCCGAGGACCCCCGGCTGATGCAGCGGCTGGCGGACCGGCAGGTCACCTGCGAGGTCTGCCCGTCCTCCAACGTCTCGCTGGGCGTCTACGAGCACCCCGGGGAGGTGCCGCTGCGCCGGCTCTTCGACGCCGGGGTGCCGCTCGCGCTGGGCGCGGACGACCCGCTGCTGTTCGGCAGCCGGCTGGTCGCCCAGTACGAGCTGGTCCGGGACGTACTGGGCTTCTCCGACGCCGAACTCGCCGAGCTGGCACGGCAGTCGGTGCGCGGCTCGGTCGCGCCGGAGGCCGTCCGCAAGGAGCTGCTGGCGGACATCGACGCCTGGCTGGCGGGCAGCCGTGCCCCCGCGGGCGCGGCCGCCGTACCCGCTTAGGGCCCGCCGCCGTACCGGCTCAGAGCTTGACGCCCACCATCACCGGCTCGTTCACCAGCTCCACCCCGAAGGCCTCGCGGACCCCGTCCCGGATCTCCCGGGCCAGCGCCAGCAGGTCGTCGGCGGTGGCCGCGCCGCGGTTGGTGAGCGCCAGGGTGTGCTTGGTGGAGAGCGTCGCCGGGCCGGTGCCGTAGCCCTTGCCGAAGCCCGCCCGGTCGATCAGCCAGGCCGCCGAGGTCTTGGTGCGGCCCTCGGGCGCCGGGTAGGCGGGGGCGTCCTCCGCGCCGGGGCGGGTGCGGAAGGACTCGTACTGCGCGGCCGTGAGCACCGGGTTGGTGAAGAAGGAGCCGGCCGACCAGGTGTCGTGGTCCGCCGGGTCCAGCACCATGCCCTTGCCGGCGCGCAGCAGCAGCACCGCGTTCCAGGCCGTGCCGACCGCCACCCGCTCGCCCTGCTCGACGCCCAGGTGCCTGGCGGTCTCGGCGTAGCGGACGGGGGTGGAGAGCCCGCCGCCGTCCTCCAGCCGGAAGCGGACCCGCAGCACCACGTAGCGGTCCGGCTCCGCCTTGAAGCGGCTGTGCCGGTAGGAGAACGCGCACCCGTCGTTCGAGAGCGTGACCACCTCGTCGGCGGAGCGGTCGTACGCGACCACCTCGGTGATCGACTGCGCGACCTCCTGGCCGTACGCGCCCACGTTCTGCACCGGGGTGGCGCCCACCGAGCCGGGGATGCCGGCCAGGAACTCGATGCCCGCGAGCTCGTGGTCCAGCACGGTGCGGCGGACCACCTCGGACCAGTTCTCGCCGGCCGCGACCTCCAGGCCGGTGCCGTCCAGGACGAAGCCCTCGGTGGCGATCCGCAGCACGGTGCCGGGGAAGCCGGCGTCGCCGATCACCAGGTTGGAACCGCCGCCGAGGACCAGCAGCGGCTCGCCGGCCGCGTCGGCCTCGCGGACGGCCGCGATCACCTCGTCGTCGGTGTGCGCGGTCACCAGGCGGCGGGCCGGGCCGCCGAGCCGGAGCGTGGTCAGCGGGGCGAGGGGAGCGTCGTTTTCTACCAGCACGCCCACCAGCGTACGGGTGGCAGGGGTGCCCCCCGGCACCCCTGCCACCCGGCGGCCCTCAGATCCGCGCGGGCTCGGCCCGCTGCCCGGCCGGCTCCCCCGCCGCCGCGACCGGCGACCTGCGCCGCCGCGGGATGAACACCGCGGCCAGCGCCCCGAGCGCGACGGCTGCCGCGCCGACGTACAGCGCGGAGACCAGCCCGTCCGTGAAGGCCCGCGCCGACTGATAGCCGCCCTGTTCCGAGAACACCGCCGCGAGCACCGCGACCCCGAGCGCCCCGCCGATCTCGCGCAGCGCGTTGTTGGCGCCGGAGGCGATCCCCTGCTCCTGCGGCCGGACGCTGGCCATCACCAGCTGGGCGGTCGGGCCGAAGTACAGCGACATGCCGATCCCGCTGATCACGATGGCCGGGATCTGGGCGACGTAGTCGAGGCCGGTGCTCCCGTCCGCGACCAGGGCGAACAGCGCCAGACCCACGGCCTGCAGCGCCAGCCCGGCGACCACGATCGGCCGGCCGCCGATCCGGTCGGAGACGATGCCCGCGACCGGCGAGACCAGCAGCGGCATCGCCGTCCAGGGCAGCATCCGGATGCCGGCCTCCTGCGGGCTGAAGCCGCCGACGCCCTGGAGGTACTGGCTGATCAGGAAGATCGAGCCGAACATCCCCAGGTACATCAGCAGGCTGGCCGCGTTGACGGCGGAGAAGGCCCGGCTGCGGAACAGCCGCATCGGCAGCATCGGGTGGGCGGCCACCCGCTGCTCGTACCAGACGAAGACGGCCAGCAGCAGGGTGCCGCCGATCAGGGTGCCGAGGACCAGCGGGCTGGTCCAGCCGTCCGGGTTGCCGCGGATCAGGCCGAGCACGATCCCGAACATCCCCAGGCTGACCAGCAGGGTTCCGGGCACGTCCAGCGCCCGGCCCTCGCCCCGGCTCTCGCCGAGCCGCAGGAAGGCCAGCGGCAGCAGGACGAGGCCGACCGGGACGTTCACCCAGAAGATCCACTGCCAGGAGAAGTGCTCAGTCAGCGAGCCCCCGATCAGCGGCCCGGCGGCGACGGCGAGGCCGCTGACTCCCGACCAGATGCCGAAGGCCAGCCCCCGCTTGGCCTCGGGCACGGCGGCGGTGAGCAGGGTGAGGGTGAGCGGCATCATCACCGCGGCCCCGGTGCCCTGCACGGCGCGGGCGGCGATCAGCTCGCCGATGCCCGGGGACAGCGCGGCCGCGGCGGAGCCCGCGGTGAACACGGCCAGGCCGACCAGGAAGATCCGGCGGCGGCCGAAGCGGTCGCCGAGGGCGGCGCCGAACATCAGCAGCACCGCGAAGCTCAGGGTGTAGGCGCTGACCGTCCATTCGAGGTCGGACAGCCCGCCGCCGAGCTCCTCGCGGATGGACGGCAGTGCGGTGGTGACCACCAGGTTGTCCAGCGCGGCCATGAAGCTCGCCACGCTGACGATCACCAGGGTCCAGATCGCGGCCCTGCCCAAGGCCGGTTTCTCCGTCATGACTTCTTCCCCCAGGTTCCTCTAGGTAGTTATTGCTCAATAACTTTGATGGGCCGAAAAGAGGCCGCACGGACACACCGCGCGGCCGGACTACTGCTCGGGCGCCTTGCACTCGTCCAGGCCGCTCCAGACCCGGTGGTCCTGCGGGTAGCCGAGCGCCACCAGGGTGTTGATCAGCATGCCGTGCGCGAAGAACCGCGTGGCGTCCTTCACGTCACCGCCGATCCTGATCCTGACCCGGTCGAACAGGTCCGCCCAGAGCCGCCGGGCGGCCTCGCCGACCTCCTCCTCGCCGGCCGCCCTCGCCGCGGAGACCGAGACGTAGATCTGCATCTGCATCATCAGCTGGTCACGGTCCTCGACCAGGCCCATGTACGCGACGGACATCGCCTCGGCGGCCTCCTCGCCGGACAGCCCGGCCGAGGCCTCGTCGAAGACCCGCCAGGTCTCCTCGACGCAGCGTTCGGCGGCCGCGGCGAAGATCGCCTGCTTGCCCGGGAACAGCCGGAACAGGTACGGCTGCGAGACGCCCACCCGGCGGGCGATCGCCTCCGTGGAGGTGCCGTGGTACCCACCCCTGGCGAACTCGGTCAGGGCGGCCCGGACGACGCTCTCGCGCCGCTCCTCCGCGCTCATCCTGATGCTCGACTTCGCCATGGATATCAAGTTAGTGGTCAATCACTATCTGCGCAAGACCCGCGGCCGGACCGGAGTTCCCGTGGGTACGGGGCTCCGGCCGCCGCGCCGTCCGGCCGGGCGGGCCGCTCAGCCGAGCCGGACGACGGCCCGGGCCATGCCGAGCACCTTCAGGCCGCCCGTGGTGGCCAGCAGGTCGACCTGCACCCGGCCGCCGTCCAGCTTCTTGGCGACCTTGGCCGTGACCTCGACCACCGCGCCCACCCCGTCGTTCGGCACCGGCACCGGGCGGGTGAAGCGCACGCCGTACTCGACCACCGCGGCCGGGTCGCCGACCCAGTCGGTGACCACCCGGATCGCCTCGGCCATGGTGAACATGCCGTGCGCGATCACGTCCGGCAGGCCGACCTCCAGGGCGAACTTCTCGTTCCAGTGGATCGGGTTGAAGTCACCGGAGGCGCCCGCGTACCGCACCAGCGCGTCGCGGGTCACCGGGAAGGACTGCGCCGGCAGCTCGGTGCCGGCCTCGACCTCGTCGTAGCTGATCGCCATCGCGCTCACTCCCCCGCCTCGTCGGCGGCCCGGGCCACCAGGGTCATGACCGACGTCACCACGTGCTCGCCGGTCGCGTCCGTCACCTCGCCACGCACGGTGAGCACGTCGTTGCCCGCCAGTGACTTGATGTTGTCGATGGTCACCGAGACCGACAGCCGGTCACCGGCCCGCACCGGGCGGGTGTAGGCGAACTTCTGGTCGCCGTGCACCACCCGGCTGAAGTCCAGGCCCAGCTCCGGGTCCTCGACCACCTGGCCGGCCGCGCGGTAGGTGATCACGAACGGGAAGGTCGGCGGGGCGATCACATCGGGGTGGCCCAGTTCCTTCGCCGCCTCCGGGTCGGTGTACGCCGGATTGGCGTCGCCGATCGCGGCCGCGAACTCGCGGATCTTCTCCCGGCCGACCTCGTACGGCTCGGTGGGCGGGTAACTACGCCCGATGAAGGAGGGGTCGAGCGCCATGGCAGCTCCTCGTCACGCGGATGGATACGAAAAAGACTCCGGACCGCACCCCTGTGAGGGATGCGGTCCGGAGTCGAAGACCTGGTGTCACGCAGGCCCGTTGCCCTGCAAGAGGGTCAGCGGGTCTCGCGGTGCGCGGTGTGCGAGTTGCAGCGGGGGCAGTGCTTCTTCATCTCAAGACGGTCCGGGTCGTTACGCCGGTTCTTCTTGGTGATGTAGTTCCGCTCCTTGCACTCCACGCAGGCCAGCGTGATCTTCGGGCGGACATCGGTGGCAGCCACGGGAGTGCCTTCCTTGGACAACGAATAAGAACACGACAAGAGTAGCCGACCGGGAGTGCGATCTCCCGACCGACTACGCGGGGTAGCGGTGACCGGACTTGAACCGGTGACACAGCGATTATGAGCCGCTTGCTCTACCAACTGAGCTACACCGCCACAGTGATCCGCGGCACAGCCGAAGCTGACCGTTTCTCACCGAGCCCCCATGCGGAATCGAACCGCAGACCTTCTCCTTACCATGGAGACGCTCTACCGACTGAGCTATAGGGGCGAACGAGGAAGAGATTACACGTTCCGCGCCCGGAGGTGAAATCCGTATCCCGCGGCGAAGACCGCAGGTGGGCGAGGGGTACGGACGAACGATCCAAGGCCCGGCGTTCGATCGGCCCCCGGGCCCCGCGGCCCGACCCGATACGACTATTGCCCGCCTCCCGGCGCCCCGCCCCCCGGGCCCATAGGCTCGGCGCTCATTGATCGGGAGGACTGGCCGGCGGTACCGGCCAGCCGTACGGGGGCCGACCGCACGGGCCGCCCCGAGAAGGAGCCGGCGATGGACAGCGCAGCCGCCGACGGGCCGCACTCCGGGCCCGGCCCGGCGGCCAACCCGCTCGGGCACGGCCCCGTCCTGCTGCTCACCGGCGCCCGGCTGGCCGACGGGCGGGTGGTGGACGTCAGGATCAGCGGCGACCGGATCCAGGCCGTCGGCACCGTCGGCAGCCTCGGCCCGCTGCCCGCCCTGCCCGGCGCTCCCACCGTCACCACCGGCGCCCGGATCGACCTGCGCGGCTACCTGCTGCTGCCGGCCCCCGCCGAGGCGCACGCCCACTACGACTCCGCCTTCTCCGCCGCCCTGTCCACCCCGCCGCCGGACACCCCGGCCGACCTCACCCGCAGGGTCACCGAGGCCGCGCTGACCTCCCTCGGCTACGGCGCCACCGCCCAGCGCACCCACGTCCGGATCGGCGACGTGCACGGGCTGCGCCGGCTGGAGGCGGTGCTCACCGCCCGGCAGGCGCTGCGCGGGCTGGCCGAGCTCCAGGCGGTGGCGATGCCCCGGCTGCTCACCGGACGGGCCGGCGCGGACGGCCGGGCCCAGCTGCGCGACGCGCTCAAGCTGGGCGCCACCGCGGCCGGCGGCTGCCCCGAACTGGACCCGGACCCGGCCGGCTACGTCCAGCTGCTGCTGGAGGCGGCCCGGGAGGCGGACTGCCCGGTGGACCTGCACACCAGCGCCGCCGACCCGGTCCAACTCGCCCGAATGGCAGGGGCGTTGGCGCCACTGCGGCCACGGGTGACGCTCGGCCCGTGCGGGTCGCTGCCCCGGGGCGCGTCGACCGTGCTGGCGACCAGCGGAGTGCGGGTGGTCTGCCTGCCGCAGAGCGGCTGCTGCACCGGGATCGAAGGCCGGACGACGGGCCTGCGGCCCGGCCTGGTACGGGAGTTGGCGGACGCCCGGGTGCCGCTGGCGGCGGGCAGCGGGGCGCTGCGCGATCCGTCCAACCCGGTCGGCCGGGCCGATCCGCTGGAGTCGGCCTATCTGCTGGCGGCCGGCGGGGAGCTGGACCCGCAGGAGGCGTACGACGCGGTGGCGAACCGGGCCCGGGCGGCGCTCGGCCTGCCGCCGGTCCGGGTGGACGCCGGGTTCCCCGCGGAGCTGCTGGCGGTGCGCGGGGACAGCCTGTCCGGGGCGCTCGCGGGCGGGCACAGCCGGCTGGTGGTGCACAGCGGCCGGGTGGTCAGCCGGACCAGCGCGGTGCGGGAGTTCGCGGACACGGTGGCGCTGGCGCTGCCCCGGCAGTCCGGCGGCACCGACTGCTGATCCTGGCCTGGCTCGGGCCGCGGGCCCGGCTCGCGACCGGCTCGGGTCCGGCCCGGAAAGCACATGGGGGCGCGCGACGGATGTCGCGCGCCCCTCCCCCACCTGCTGGCCGTCCGTGGACGGCGGCCGGAGCGGCCCCAGACCTCCCCCACACGGAGCAGGGCCCGCTCCTTCACCACCGACGCTACGCCCGCGAAGCACCGCCACCGGACGGCCTTGACGCCCTCCTGTCGCCCGGAGAGCCGCTCTTGACGGCTCGTTGACGGCTCGTTGACGGCGCGCACCGACGACCGCGCGCCGGTCCGTCACGGCACGTACCAGTCCTTCACGGCACGTACCGGTACCCGATCCCCGGCTCGGTGATCAGGTGCCGCGGCCGGGCCGGGTCCCGCTCCAGCTTGCGGCGCAGCCCGGCGAAGTAGACCCGCAGGTAGTTGCCGCGCCCCTCCTGGGCCGGGCCCCACACCTCGCGCAGGATCTGCCTCCCCGGCACCAGCCGGCCGGGGTCGGCGAGCAGCAGGGCGAGGATGCGCCACTCGGTCGGGGTGAGCCTGACCGGGCCGTTCGGGCCGTTCACCGTGGTGGCCGCGAGGTCCACGGTGTGGTCGCCGATCACCGGCCGGCCCGGCGGCGGGCCGGTCTGCGGCCGGCGCAGCACGGCGCGCAGCCGGGCCAGCAGTTCGTCCATCAGGAACGGCTTGGTGAGGTAGTCGTCGGCCCCCGCGTCCAGGGCGCCCACCTTGTCGGCGGCGTCGGTCCGGCCGGAGAGCACGATGATCGGCATCGCGCTGCGGGTGCGCAGACCGCGCAGCACGTCCATCCCGTCGAGGTCGGGCAGGCCGAGGTCGAGCAGGACGGCGTCCGGGACGGAGTGCGCGGCACGGTCGAGCGCCTCGCCGCCGCTGGCGGCGGTGCGGACGGCGTACTGCCGGGCGCTGAGGTTGATCCGCAGGGTGCGCAGCAGGGCGGGCTCGTCGTCGACGACCAGGATCTCGCTCATGCCTCCGCCTCTCCCCCGGTCCGCGGCCGGGGATGCCCCCACCGATCGACGGTCGCTTCGCGGGGCGCGCTTCGCTCACTCATGCGGTGGCTCCTCCCCGGGGTCTCCGGGTTCGACGGAAGTGGGCTCGACGGAAGTGGGTTCGACGGAAGTGGGTTCGACGGAAGTGGGTTCGACGGAAGTGGGTTCGGCGGGAGCGGGCTCGGCGGGAGCGGGCTCGGTGGCGGCAGGGTCCGCGGCGGGCAGGGTGAGCAGCATGGTGGTGCCGCCGCCCGGGGTGTCCTCGACCTCCAGACTGCCGCCCATCGCCTCGGCGAGGCCCCGGGAGAGGGCGAGGCCGAGGCCGACGCCGGTGGTGTTGTCGGTGTCACCGAGGCGCTGGAAGGGCAGGAAGACCCGGTCGCGGTCCTCCGGGGCGATGCCGGGGCCGCGGTCGATCACCCGGATCTCGACCTGGTCGGCGTGGTGGCTGGCGGTGACCAGGACGGGTGCGCCGGGGGCGTTGTACCGCAGCGCGTTGGTGATCACGTTGGCGAGCACCCGCTCCAGCAGCGGCGGGTCGGCGAGCACCGGCGGGACGGTGTCGAAGTCGAGCGGCTGGATCGGGGCGTACGGGTCCGGGAGGCTGTCGAGCGCCCGGGGCAGGATCTCGTCCAGGTGGGTCACGGTGAGGTGCAGGGTGAGCGCGCCGGCCTGGAGGCGGCTCATGTCGAGCAGGTTGTCGACCAGCCGGGTGAGCTTGACCAGCGACTCGTCGGCGGTGGCGAGGAGTTCGGCCTGGTCCTCGGGCGAGAACTCGACGTCGGGGCTGCGCAGCGAGCCGACCGAGGCGAGGGCGGCGGCCAGCGGGGTGCGCAGGTCGTGGCTGACGGCGGCGAGCAGGGCGGTGCGCATCCGGTCGGCTGCCTTGATCGGCTCGACCTCGGCGGCGGCCACGGCCAGCCGGTCGCGTTCCAGCGCGGCGGCGACGTGGGCGGCGAAGGCGGTCAGCACCCGCTGGTCGGCGGCGGGCAGCCGGCGACCGGTGAGCACCAGGACGGCGTCCGCGCCGACCGGGACCTCGGTGGTCTCGTGCGGCCCGGCGCCGTCGCCCCTGGGGTCGTCCTCCCGGCACGCGAGCACCTCGCCGTCGGCCCGGGAGAGCAGGGCGACGGCCCGCATGCCGAAGGCCGTCCTGGACTTCTCCAGCAGGGCGGGCAGCGCGTCGGCGCCGCGCAGCACGCTGCCGGCCAGGGTGGAGAGGGTCTCGGCCTCGGCGGTGGCCCTGGCGGCCCGGCTGGTGAGCCGTCCGGCGTGGTCGACCACGGTGGAGACGGTGAGCCCGATGGCGGCGAAGACCACCAGGGCGACGATGTTGTTGGTCTCGCCGATGGTCAGGCTGTGGATCGGCGGGATGAAGTAGTAGTTGAGCAGCACCGAGGCGACGACCGACGCCACCAGGGCCGACACCGCGCCGCCGAGCAGGGCGACGATGACCACGCCGAGCTGGAAGATCAGCGCGTCGGTGGTCAGGTTGATGCTGTGGTCGGCCTGCGAGAGCAGGCCGGTGAGCAGCCAGGGCAGCGCGAGGCCGGCCAGGTAGCCGGCGATGGTGCGGCGCCGGGAGTGCCGGCGGCCGAGCGAGGGCAGCCGGCCGCGGCCGGTGAACTCGTGGGTGACCATGTGGACGTCGATGTCCTCGGAGTCGTCCACGGTGGTCTGCCCGGTACCGGGGCCGGTGAGGAAGCGGTTGATCCGGCCGCGGCGGCTGGTGCCGAGCACCAGCTGGGTGGCGTGGTGGGCGCGGGCGAAGGTGAGCAGCGCGGTGGGGACGTCGTCGCCGACCACCACGTGGTAGCTGCCGCCGAGGGTCTCCACCAGCTGCCGCTGCTGGGCGAGCGCGGCGGAGGAGGCGCCGGCCAGGCCGTCGCTGCGGGAGACGTGGACGGCCAGCAGTTCGCCGCCGGCCGTCCGGTCGGAGATCCGGGCGCCGCGGCGGATCAGGGTCTCGCCCTCGGGGCCGCCGGTGAGGGCGACCACGACCCGCTCGCGGGTCTCCCAGACCCGGTCGATGTTGTGGCTGGCCCGGTAGTCGCGCAGGCCCTCGTCCACCCGCCCGGCCACCCAGAGCAGGGCGAGTTCGCGCAGGGCGGTCAGGTTGCCGACCCGGAAGTAGTTGGAGAGCGCGGCGTCCACCTTCTCCGCCTTGTAGACGTTGCCGTGGGCCATCCGGCGGCGCAGGGCCTGCGGGGCCATGTCGACGAGTTCGATCTGGTCGGCCCGGCGGACCACCTCGTCCGGGACGGTCTCGCGCTGCGGGATGCCGGTGATCTTCCGGACGACGTCGTTCAGCGATTCCAGGTGCTGGATGTTGACGGTGGTGATGACGTCGATCCCGGCGGCGAGCAGTTCCTCGACGTCCTGCCAGCGCTTGGCGTGCCGGCCGCCGGGGATGTTGGTGTGCGCCAGCTCGTCCACCAGCACGACGGCCGGGTGGCGGGCGAGCACGCCGTCGAGGTCCATCTCCTCGAACTCGGCGTCCCGGTAGGAGCGGTGGGCTCGCGGCAGGACCTCCAGGCCGGCCAGCATGGCCTCGGTGCGGCGCCGGCCGTGGCACTCGATGAACCCGACCACGACATCGACCCCGCGCTCCTGTCTGCGCCGGGCCTCGTCCAGCATCCGGTAGGTCTTGCCGACCCCCGGCGCGGAGCCGAGGTACACCCTCAGCCGGCCGCCGCGGATTCCGGTGCCGGGGGTGAGGTCGCGGGCCATGGGCGCTGCTCTTTCCATCGGGAGGCGGTGCACGTCTGCGGACGCGGGCCGGCCCGGTCACCCACACATTTGAGGTGATGTCACTTCTGCTCGCTGAGCGCCTTGTTGAGCAGGAGGACGTTGACGCCCTCGGCGCCGAGGAAGCCGAGCGAGCGGCTCTCGGTGGACTCGTCGACGAGCTTGTTCACCGTCTCCACTGGCAGGTCGCGGTTCCTGGCGACCCGGTTCACCTGCTCCTTGGCGTACGCGACGGAGATGTGCGGGTCGAGGCCGGAGCCGGAGGCGGTCAGCGCGTCGGCCGGCACGCTCGCCGGGTCGACGCCGTCGAACGCGGCGACGGCGGCGCGGCGGTCCTCGACGGCCTTCAGCAGGTCCTCGCTGTTCGGGCCGAGGTTGCTCGCGCCGGAGGAGGACGCGTCGTAGCCGGTCCCGGCCGCGGAGGGACGGGGCTGGAACCACTTCGGGTCCGGCCTGGCCTCCTCCTCCGGGTCGCCGGGGTCGGTCTTCGGGAGGTCGAAGCTCTGGCCGATCAGGCTGGAGCCGACCTCCCTCCCGTCGGCCTTGACCGGTGAGCCGTTCGCCTTGTCGGTGAAGGCAACCTGGGAGATGCCGGTGACCAGCAGCGGGTACGCGATCCCGAGGATCACGGTCAGCACCAGGAGTGCTCGCAGGGCCGTGAAGTGGGTCCGCACGGCGGTCGGCAGGGGCTTGGACATGGTTTTCTCTCCTTCCCCGTCAGCTGAGGCCGGGAATGAACTGGACGATCAGGTCGATCAGCTTGATGCCGACGAACGGCACCACCAGGCCGCCGAAGCCGTAGACGCCGATGTTGCGGCGCAGCAGCGAGCCGGCGTCGGACGGGCGGTAGCGCACGCCGCGCAGGGCGAGCGGGATCAGGCCGATGATGACCAGGGCGTTGAAGATGATCGCCGAGGTGATCGCGGACTGCGGGCTGTGCAGGCCCATGATGTTGAGGTGGCTCAGGCCCGGGTACACCCCGGCGAACATCGCGGGGATGATCGCGAAGTACTTGGCCACGTCGTTGGCGATCGAGAAGGTGGTCAACGCGCCGCGGGTGATCAGCAGTTGCTTGCCGATCTCGACGATCTCGATCAGCTTGGTCGGGTTGGAGTCCAGGTCGACCATGTTGCCGGCCTCCTTGGCCGCCATGGTCCCGGTGTTCATCGCGACGCCGACGTCGGCCTGGGCGAGCGCGGGGGCGTCGTTGGTGCCGTCGCCGGTCATCGCGACCAGCTTGCCGCCCTCCTGCTCCTTCTTGATCAGGGCCATCTTGTCCTCGGGCGTGGCCTCGGCGAGGAAGTCGTCCACGCCGGCCTCCTCCGCGATCGCCTTGGCGGTCAGCGGGTTGTCGCCCGTGATCATGATGGTCTTGATGCCCATCCGGCGGAGCTCGTCGAAGCGCTCCCGCATGCCCTCCTTGACGACGTCCTTGAGGTGGATGACCCCGAGGACGCGGGCCGGCCTGGTGCCGACCCTGGTCGCCACCACCAGCGGGGTGCCGCCGGCGGCGGAGATCCCGTCGACCAGGGCGGAGACCTCGTCGCCGACCGAACCGCCGTTCTCGGCGACCCAGTTGGAGACGGCGCCGGCCGCGCCCTTGCGGACCTGGCGGAGGCCGCCCGCCCGTCGCCCGCCGCCGCTGTCGTCGTCCGGGTCGCCTCGCTCCGCGCCGTCCGTTCCCGCCGGCCCGGCTTCCGCCAGGTCGACGCCCGACATCCGGGTCTGGGCGGTGAACGGGACCCAGGTGGCGTGGGTCAGCTCGCCCTGGGTGCGGGCCCGCAGACCGTACTCGGTCTTGGCGAGGACCACGATCGAGCGGCCCTCGGGGGTCTCGTCCGCGAGCGAGGACAGCTGCGCGGCGTCGGCCAGTTCGTCGGTGGACACGCCCGGGGCCGGCAGGAACTCGGCGGCCTGGCGGTTGCCCAGGGTGATGGTGCCGGTCTTGTCCAGCAGCAGGGTGTTGACGTCGCCGGCGGCCTCGACGGCGCGGCCGGACATCGCCAGCACGTTGCGCTGGACCAGACGGTCCATGCCGGCGATGCCGATCGCCGAGAGCAGCGCGCCGATGGTGGTCGGGATGAGCGCCACGATCAGGGCGACCAGGACGATCATCGACTGCGGGGCGCCCGCGTAGGTCGCCATCGGCTGGAGCGTGACGACCGCGACCAGGAAGACGATGGTCAGCGAGGCCAGCAGGATGTTGAGCGCGATCTCGTTCGGCGTCTTCTGCCGGGCGGCACCCTCGACCAGGGCGATCATCCGGTCGATGAACGACTTGCCGGGCTCCGAGGCGATCTTCACCACGATCCGGTCGGACAGCACCTTGGTGCCGCCGGTCACCGCGGAGCGGTCGCCGCCGGACTCGCGGATCACCGGCGCGGACTCGCCGGTGATCGCCGACTCGTCGACGCTCGCGACGCCCTCGACCACGTCGCCGTCTCCGGGGATGACCTGCCCGGCCTCGACCACCACGTGGTCGCCGAGCCGCAGCGCGGTGCCCGGCACCTCCTCCTCGGCGTTCGTGGACGGCCAGTTCGTGAGCCGGCGGGCGACGCTCTCGGTCTTGGTCCTGCGCAGGGTGTCGGCCTGGGCCTTGCCGCGGCCCTCGGCGACGGCCTCCGCCAGGTTGGCGAAGACCGTGGTGAGCCAGAGCCAGACGGTGATGGCCCAGGCGAACACGGACGGGTCGGCGATCGCGGACACGGTGGTGACCACCGAGCCGACCTCGACCACGAACATCACCGGGTTCTTGACCATCACCCGGGGGTCGAGCTTCCTCACCGCGTCCGGCAGGGACGCGAGGATCAGCTTCGGGTCGAGCAGGCCGCTCGACACTCTGTGCGGCGCGGCGGGCTCCGCCTTGTCGGCTGGTGCGGGGGTGAGCGTAGGGGTGGACATCAGGAGGAGAGACCTTCCGCGATCGGCCCGAGAGCCAGGGCCGGGAAGTAGGTGAGGCCGACGACGATCAGGATCACGCCCGACAGCAGGCCCACGAACAGCGGCTTGTGGGTGGGCAGGGTGCCCGGGGTGGCCGGGACCGGCTGCTGCTGGGCGAGCGCGCCGGCCAGCGCCAGGACGAAGACGATCGGCAGCAGCCGGCCGAAGATCATCGCCAGGCCGAGCGCCGTGTCGTACCAGTCGGTGTTGACGGTGATGCCGCCGAAGGCCGAGCCGTTGTTGTTGGAGGCGGAGGTGAAGGCGTACAGCACCTCGGAGAAGCCGTGGGCACCCGAGTTGAGCATCCCGGCCCGCTCGCCCGGCAGCGCCATCGCCACGCCCGTGCCGACCAGCACGATCGTCGGCGTGGTGAGGATGTACAGCGAGGCGAACTTCATCTCCCGGCCGCCGAGCTTCTTGCCCAGGTACTCGGGGGTGCGGCCGACCATCAGGCCGGCGACGAACACCGCGACGACCGCCAGCACCAGCATGCCGTACAGGCCGGAGCCCACACCGCCGGGCGCGATCTCGCCCAGCATCATGTTGAAGACCGTCAGCCCGCCGCCGAACGGCGTGTACGAGTCGTGGAAGGAGTTCACCGCACCGGTCGAGGTCAGCGTCGTCGAGGCGGCGAACAGCGAGCTGGCGGCGATGCCGAAGCGCTGCTCCTTGCCCTCCATCGCGGCGCCCGCGGCCTGGAGCGCGCTGCCGTGGTGCTGGGACTCGGCGAGGGTCAGCAGGGCCGTCGAGGCGATCCAGAACAGGCCCATCACGGCGACGATCGCGTAGCCCTGGCGGTTGTCCCCGACCATCCGGCCGAAGGTCCGCGGCAGCGCGAACGGGATCACCAGGATCAGGAAGATCTCGACCAGGTTGGTGAAACCGGTCGGGTTCTCGAACGGGTGCGCCGAGTTGGCGTTGAAGAAGCCGCCGCCGTTGGTGCCGAGCAGCTTGATGACCTCCTGGGAGGCCACCGGGCCGCCCGGGATCTTCTGCACCTCGCCCGCGAGGGTGGTGACCTCGTGGAAACCGTGGAAGTTCTGGATCACGCCGTTGGCGGCCAGGACCAGGGCGAAGACGATCGAGACCGGCAGCAGCAGGCGCAGGTTGATCCGGGTGAGGTCCACCCAGAAGTTGCCGACCCGGTCGGTCCTGTTGCGGGTGAAGCCCCGGACCAGCGCGGCGACGACGGAGATGCCGACGGCGGCGGAGACGAAGTTCTGCACCGCCAGGCCCGCCATCTGCGCCACCTGGCCCATCGCGGACTCGCCGCCGTAGGACTGCCAGTTGGTGTTGGCGACGAACGAGATCGCGGTGTTCCAGGCCTGGTGGCCCTCCATCTGCGGAACACCCAGGTTCAGCAGCAGGTGGCCCTGGAGGCGGATCAGACCGTAGAGGAAGAGGACGGAGACGGCCGAGAAGGCCAGCACCGAGCGGAGGTAGACCGGCCAGCGCTGATCGGCGTCGCCGTCGACGCCGATCAGCTTGTAGACGCCGCGTTCGACTCTGAGGTGCTTGGCGGAGGTGAGGAGCTTGGCGATGTAGTCGCCGAGGGGGCGGTAGCACAGGGCCAGCGCGCCGACGAGGGCGACGGCCTGGAGCCAGCCCGCGAGAGTGGATCCCATGTCAGAACTTCTCCGGGAAGATCAGCGCCACGACGAGATAGCCGACGAGGGCGACGGCCACGATCAGACCAGCGATGTTCTCGACGCTCACAGCTTCTCCACCCCCCGCGCGATCAGGGCGATGACGGCGAACACGGCGACCGTGACACCGACGTAGATGAGATCGGACATGGGCTCCACCAGAGCGGTTCGGGAGATGCCGCGACCAGGGCCCGAGGGCACGCGCGGCGCCGGCGGACGACCGGCAGATGCAGCAAAGCAGCCGTCAGAGGCGCGTTATGAGGCCCTGACGCCGTCCATACGGGTGACAGCGCGACGTTGACGCGACGTTGACGGGCGCTTCACCGGACCGAGACCGTCGTGATCGGGCCGAGATCCGGCCGGGGTGCGCGCTGGGGTGCGGGTGGTGGTCCGCGCCGGGGTGCGGGTCTGGGCGCGGGCGGTGGCCGTGGTCCGCGCCGTCGCCAGGAAAGCCGCGGGCCCCGGGCGGCGGGCTGCCGCCCGGGGCCGTCCGGGGCCTGTCGGGTGCCTTTCGTGGTGGTCACCGACGCTGTCACCGATCGTGGTCACCGACCGTGGTCACATCCGCATGCGCAGCCGGCAGACCACCGCGTCGGTGTGCCGGCGCAGGGCACGGTCGATCACGGCGCCGCGCCGGTTCTGGAGCGCCCGCTGCCACCAGCGGGCCGGCTCCACCTCGGGGATCAGCACGGTCAGCCGGTCGTAGGCGTGCTCCGCCCCCAGCTCGTTGACGAAGTCCGCGATCGGCCGGCCCAGCCGGCGGTGCCCGTCCGGGAGCTCCACCAGCGGCACGCCCGGCTGCCACAGCTCCCAGTCCCGGCGCAGCGCCTCGGCCGCGGCCGGCTCGTACACCACGGTCACCGCCATGACCTCGTCGCCGAGCGAGAGCGCCGCCGACAGGCCGTCCCTGGTCAGCCGGGTGATCGCGGTCACCGGGACGACGACCAGGCTGCGCTGCCTGGTCACCGGTCCCGGCACCCGGCCGAGTTCCAGCCGCTCGCCGATCCGCGCGTAGCTGCGGTGGACCGCCTCGAACAGCAGCACCAGCAGCGGCAGGGCCACCACGATGCCCCAGGCGCCCTCGGTGAACTTGGTGCCGGTGACGACCAGCGCCGCGACGCCGGTGAGCAGCGCGCCGAAACCGTTCAGCGCGGACTTCCACCGCCAGCCGGAGGGCCGGTGCAGCAGCCAGTGCCGGACCATGCCGACCTGGCAGATGGTGAAGCCGACGAACACGCCGATCGAGAACAGCGGCACCAGGCTGTTGACGTCCCCGCCGGAGCCGACCAGCAGCGCCGCCGACACCCCTGCCAGGAACAGCACGCCGTACCGGTACACCTGGCGGTCGGCGCGCAGCGCGAACAGGTGCGGGAGGTGGTTGTCCCTGGCGAGCAGGTCGAGCAGCACCGGCAGCCCGCCGAAGGAGGTGTTGGCGGCCAGCCCGAGCAGCACCACGGTGGCGAACTGGACGACGTAGAAGCCGAAGCCGTGGCCGAGCGAGGCGTCGGCGAGCTGGGCGAGCACGGTGACGCCCTCCACCGGCTGGAGGTGGAAGCGCCCGATCAGCACGGCCAGCCCGATCAGCATCACGCCGAGCAGGGCGCCGAGCGCGACCTCGGTGTGCTGCGCGCGCCTGACCCGCGGGGTGCGGAAGGAGGGGACGGCGTTGGCCACCGCCTCCACCCCGGTCAGCGCGGAACAGCCGGCCGCGAAGGCCTTGAGCAGCAGCAGCGCGCCGACGGTGGTGGCGTTCTCGGCGAGCGTCGAGGCGTGGCCGGCGGCGGCCGCGGTGCTGGCCGGGGCGTCCCGGAGCAGGCCGGCCACGATGATCGTCAGGATGGAGAGGACGAAGACGGCCGTCGGCGCCATGAACCAGCGCGCCGACTCGGCGATCCCGCGCAGGTTCACCGCGGTGACCAGCGCCAGCACCCCCAGGCAGAGCCAGACCCGGTCGCCGAACAGGCCGGGTACGGCCGAGGTGAGCGCGGCCACGCCGGCCGTGACGGATACCGCGACGTTCAGGACGTAGTCGACGACCAGCGAGGCGGCCGCGGTCAGCGCGGTCCTGCGGCCCAGGTGCGCCTTGGCCACCGCGTAGGAGCCGCCGCCGTCCGGGAACGCCGCGATCACCTGCCGGTAGGAGGCGACCAGCACCGCCAGCAGCACGGCGATCGCCGCGGTGACCGGCAGTGTGAAACCCAGCCCGTACGCACCGGCGGCGGCCAGCACCAGCACGATCGACTCCGGCCCGTACGCGACCGAGGCCATGGCGTCCAGCGAGAGCGCGGCCAGCCCACCGAGCGCGCTGAGCCGGTGCCGTTCGTCGCCCGTACCGGTATCAGGCGGCTCGGGTTCGGCCGTGACGGCCGCAGTGGTGATGGCGCTGGACATCGGACGGGACCTCCGCAGTCGGTGAGTTGGTCCGATCCTGCGGTCCGCATCCCCGCCGCCCCGCGGGCCCTACGCGTTCCTGACGCCGCCACGAGCGGCCCTGACGCCCTCTTGATGCCCCCACGAGGCAACCGCCGCGCCACTCCGGGCGCCGCCCGGTAGCTGTTGGCGGGGGTGGGGCGAGCCGTTGTCCCGGCGGTCGCCGGCTGGGAAGACGATCAGCTCTGTCGAAGGACTCCCACCCCCGGCACCCCACTCTGCTGCCTGACACCCGTAATTGCAAGCAATGTGCAATAAGTTCGCCCGGAAGCCCGTCCGGGGGCGACGAGGGGACGACGGGGAGCGGCGGGGACACCCGGGCGGCGCACGGGCGGCCCGGGGCAAACAGAACAGCCCCTGTCTGCGTTTCCGCAGATCAGGGGCTGTTCTCTATCCTGTGGCTGGTGCAGGGTTCGAACCTGCGTAGCTTACGCGGCAGATTTACAGTCTGCTCCCTTTGGCCGCTCGGGCAACCAGCCAGGATCTTCGTTTCCCGGGGTGTTCACCCCGTTCGACTTGGTAAACCATACCCGATCCCGGGGGGTGCTCCGCCACTCGATAGATCACGCGACGATCAAGAAGCCAGGGGCTGCCGCTACGGGCGGGGCCCGTGTGGCGCTGGATAGGCTGGGACCGCGGGCACCCGGTGTGGCGGGCCCGCGCCAGTGAAGCCAGAGCATCAAGGAGACCAACACCCATGGCCGACTCCAGTTTCGACATCGTCTCGAAGGTCGAGTGGCAGGAGGTCGACAACGCGATCAACCAGACCTCCCGCGAGATCGCGACGCGCTTCGACTTCAAGAACGTGGGCGCCGAGATCAGCCGCTCCGGCGAGAAGATCGAGATGAAGGCGAACGGCGAGGAGCGCGTGCGCGCCGTCCTCGACATCCTCCAGACCAAGTTCGTCAAGCGCGGCCTGTCGCTGAAGGCGCTGGACGCCAACGAGCCGCAGCTGTCCGGCAAGGAGTACAAGATCTTCGCCAACATCAAGGAGGGCATCACCACGGAGGACGCGAAGAAGGTCGCGAAGATCATCCGTGACGAGGGCCCGAAGGGTGTCAAGGCGCAGGTCCAGGGCGACGAGCTGCGCGTCAGCTCGAAGAGCCGCGACGACCTCCAGGCCGTGCAGGCCCTGCTCAAGGGCAAGGACCTGGACTTCGCGATCCAGTACGTGAACTACCGCTAGTACGGGCCCCGGCCGGCGGGGACGCGGGCTCGGAGCGGCCACGGGACGCAACGGGGGTGCGGCACCGAAACCTTCTTCGGTGCCGCGCCCCCGTTCCTTGCGTCCGTCCGGCCGCAGAGGCTCGGGGCGCCCGTGCCCGGTTCAGCCGGCCGACTCCGCCCAGCCGTCGGTGCTGCGGCGCCGGGCCAGGCCGACCGACTCGAACTCGTCCGCCAGGCCCTCCTCGGTGCGCGCGCCGATGCCCCGCAGGGCGCGGGAGATCGGGGTGCCTTCGGCCGGCGCGGGCTCGAACTCGCCGATGGTGAGCGGACCGAGGACGACCTTGCCGTCCGTCCAGACGGCGGCGCGCTGGGTGCCGCTGCCGCCGAAGTACTCCGCCTCGACACAGGCGATCGGGCCGGCCTTCGACCAGGCGGCCAGCCGGAGTTCGAAGCCGTCCGAGTGCCAGCCGAACCCGGCCCCGCCGCCCCGCCTGCGCACGCTGCCGTCCCCCTGGAGCGCGGCGAGGACGGCGGAGGTGACCGGGATCAGCGCCAATCCCTGCCGCAACGGCACCACCCTGGCGGCCGGGACCTCCGCCGCGGCGACCGTCAGCAGCTCCGATGTTCCTATCAGCGCCTGGAGTTCGTAGGACATGCCGGACATGGTGTCCCACCGCGCCGACAGTCGGCCCGGAATTTATGATTCCGTGCCCGGTCGGAGACCGTAGAGCAGGGTGAAGACGGTCACGTCCAGCGCGTCCTCGGCCGTACTCGGCCCTTCCTCGTTCAGTTCGTCGAAGATTCCGGCCAGTTGGGAGCGCAGCCGGTCCAGCCGGTCCGGGCTGAGCCGCAGCGCGAAGTCCGCGAACAGTCCGGACGGCGGGCCCGAGCCGCCCGACGGCCGGCCGAAGTCCAGCCGGCCTTCGGCGATCCTGACGCGGAAGTCGGTCCGCACCCGGTCCATCGCGGCCAGCATGGCGTCGTACGCCCCGGAGCGGGCCGGGGAGTCGGCGGTGAACATCTCCGGCGCCAGCCGGATCGCTCCCTGGGCGGCCCGGTAGCGGCTCTCCACGATGCCGGAGACCAGCCGGGTGCCGGCCACCAGGACCAGCCCGGCCTTCTCCAGCTGCTTGATGTGCCGGTAGAGCTTGGTCTGCGGCTCGTCGAGCCGGGCGGCGAGCTCCTTGGCCGTCAGCGGGCGGTCCTCGGAGGACTGCAGGGCGCCGAGGATGGCCAGGCGCAGCGGGTCGGCCAGCGCCTTGAGCACGGCGACGTCGGACACCTGGCGCTCCTTGACCCAGGTGACGGGCTGCTGTTCGCCGCTGTCGGCGGGTTCCGGTGCGTGCTCGACCACGGGCCCACCCTTCCAGATCGCCCGCTCCGTCGGCAATCACGCAGCGGTGAGCGCTCACCGCTGAGCCATCGATCACCTTTCCACAACCAATCAGCCTTGCGTAAGCAATCATGATTACGTCACCATTCACCTCAACGTGAACGATGGCGAGAGTGCGAACGATGGAGGCCGGACATGACGGACCAGCCGACGGTGACGGCAGCGGCGCACCCCGAACCGGCCGACCCGCCTCCGCCCGTACCGCCTGCGTCCGTACCGCCGTCGCCGGCACCGGCTCCGCTCGTACCGCTGAGGCGCAACCTGCGGTTCCAGGCCCTCTGGGCCGGCCAGGCCTCCGCGACCCTCGGCATGGTGATCGGCGACACCGCCTTCCCCCTGCTGGTCCTCGCGCTCACCGGCTCCTCCACCGCCGCCGGGGCATTCGGTGCCGTACAGATGGCCACCGCCCTGCTGCTGGGCGTCCACGGCGGCGTGGTGGCCGACCGGGCGGACCGCCGCCGGGTGCTGATCGCCGCCGACGGCGCCCGGCTGCTCGCCCTCTCCAGCGTCCCGGCCGCCCTGGCGTTCGGTCCGCCGAACCTGGTCCACCTGCTGCTGGTCGCCGCCGTGATCGGCGCGACCGTCTCCTACAGCGGCCCGGTCCGGCTGCTCGCACTGCGCTCGGTGGTCCCGCCGGAGCAGTTGTCCCAGGCGCTGGCCCAGGACGAGGCCCGGATGAGCGGCGCCGCGCTGGCCGGACCGCCGCTGGCCGGATTCCTGTTCGGGCTCGGCCGCGCGGTCCCCTTCCTCGGGGCCACGCTCGCCTCGCTGCTCGCGCTGACCGCCGCCCTCGTGGTGCGCTTCCCCAGCCCGCACGAGTCCGGGGCTGCCGACCGGAGCGCCGGGGGCAACGCCCTGGCCGGCTTCCGCGTCCTCGCCGCCTCCCCGCTGCTGCGGACCGCCCTGGCCGTCCTGCTGGTGATCAATCTGACCGGGGCCGCGCTGCTGCTGCCCGTCATGGTGCTGTTGCACGAACACGGCACCGGCAGCGCCGGGATCGGCCTGGCCCTGGCCGGCGAGGCGGTCGGGGCGCTGGCCGGCACCGTCCTGGTCGCCCGGCTGCACCGGCTGGCCGGCCCCGGCGTGCTGCTGCTGGCGGTGGCCTGGAGCGCCGTACCCGTCCCGCTGGCGCCGCTGCTGCCCGGCGGGGCGCCGACCGTCTTCGCCGCACTGTTCGTGTTCGGCGCGGGCGTGCCGTCCCTGCGGGTGATGCTCGACCTGCTGGTCTTCCGCCAGGTCCCGGACGCGCTGCGCGGCCGGGTGATCGCGGCGACCATGACGCTGCTCACGGCCGGCATGCCCGCGGGGACCTTCGTCGCCGGCCTGCTGCTGGACCGCTCCTCCCCCGCCACCGTGCTGGTCGCGATCAGCGCCCTGCTCGCCGCCGCCCTGCTGGCCGCGACCGCGAGCCCCACGCTGCGCCGCGCCACGTGGCCCGCTGCCGCGCCGGCCGCCGGACAGGACTGACGCCCCGGGCCTGCCGCCGGTCACCCGCACGGCCCCCGCCGCATGCGGCGGGCCAGGCAACCGGGTGAACTGGCCGGGTACGGCTCGCCCTCCGGGGTCCTTCCGGGGGATCGGCCGCGACCCCGCGGCGCCGGACCAGGCGCCTGAACCCCCACGGCCCGCAGGCCCGGCCCCGAGCGGCCGGCCAGGACCGGCCGGGGCCGAGTGGCGCCGCACCGGGAGGAGTACCGGATGAGTTCCACGGACACGCCCCCGCCCGGCCGTGGCGGCACCGACGACATCGGCGGCACCGCCCGCACGGCCGCCACCCGTCGACCGTCCTGGCCGGCGCTCGCCCTGCTGGCCGCCGCCGCGCTGGCCGGCCTGCGCCACGTCCGGGCCACGGCCCACGGCCCGGTCCGCGCCCTGCCGCACCTCGCCCCACCGCACCTCACCCTGCCCCCGAGGAACCCGTCCGAGGCCCCACCCGGGCCACCCCGGGCCACCGGGAAGGGATCGCCGCACCGCCCGGATCACGCCGCATGCTCCCCTCGGGCTTCACCAACTCCACCGTCAAGTGATGGAGTTGACGCGACGGAGGCTCAACAGAGCCCGTCCGGCCGCAGAGGAGGAACCACCGTGCCCCGCCCCTTCACCGTCGAGGACCACACCGCCCGGATGGCCCGCGCCACCGCCGAGGCGACCGCCGCCGGGCTGTCCGGCCTGGTCGTCGCCCCGGGCCCCGACCTGGCCTACCTGTGCGGCTACACGCCCACCGCGATCACCGAGCGGCTGACCGCCCTCGTCCTCGCCGCCGGACGCGAACCCACGCTGGTCGTCCCCACGCTGGAGCGACCGGACGCCGCGAAGGCGGTCGGCGCCCCGGCCGTCCGGCTGCTCGACTGGTCCGACGGCGCGGACCCGTTCGCCACCGCGGGCCCGCTGCTCGACCCGGCCGGGCGGTACGGCGTCTCCGACAACACCTGGGCGCTGCACCTGCTCGGTTTCCAGGCCGCGCTGCCCGGTGTCTCCTTCACCTCGCTCACCGAGACGCTGCCGATGCTGCGTGCCGTCAAGGACACCGAGGAGCTGAACCGCCTGGCCTCGGCCGGCGGCGCGGCGGACGCCGCCTACCGGGGCATCCTGGAGGTCGGCTTCGCCGGCCGCCGGGAGACCGACGTGGCCGCCGACCTCGGTGCGCTGCTCATCCAGTACGGGCACAGCCAGGTCGACTTCACGGTGGTCGGCTCCGGCCCGAACGGCGCCGACCCGCACCACGAGGCCGGTGACCGGGTCATCCGTACGGGTGACACCGTGGTGCTGGACTTCGGCGGTCTCAAGGACGGCTACGGCTCCGACACCACCCGGACGGTGCACGTCGGCCCGGACGTCCCGGACGAGGTGCGGAAGGTGCACGACCTGGTCCGGCTGGCCCAGCAGACCGCCTTCGAGGCGGTCCGCCCCGGGATCGGCTGCCAGGAGATCGACCGGATCGCCCGCCGGGTGATCACCGACGGCGGGTACGGCGAGTACTTCATCCACCGCACCGGGCACGGCATCGGCACCACCACGCACGAACCGCCGTACCTGGTCGAGGGCGAGGAGCGGCCGCTGGTGCCCGGCATGTGCTTCTCGATCGAGCCCGGGATCTACCTGCCGGGCCGGTTCGGGGTGCGGATCGAGGACATCGTCACCGTCACCCCGGCCGGTGGCCGCCGCTTCAACAACACTCCGCACGAGCTGGGCATCGTGGCCTGACGGTGCCCCACCGGCGTCCGACCGCCGGTCGCACCGGGTGTCGACCCACCTGTCGAACCACCTGTCGAACCGTCCTTCGGATCGTCCGTCGAACCGGGTGTCGACCGGATCGAGCGTTCTTACGAACCGGTCATATTTCACCCAGAGTCCTCCAAGTTTGGGTTGGTAGGTTCGGTGCGCATGACCAAGACCCTCCCCCCGGCCCCGCACGACGTGCGGGCCGGGCAGCCGCGCCCGGTGCCTCCGCCCCGCCCACGCGTGACGGGCTGGTCGAGACTCCGCTGGCTGGCCTGGCCGCTCTACCTGACGTGCCTCCTCTGGTTCCTGCGCACCGAGGGCATCCCCTCCGCCAACGACGTGCTGTTCCTCTGGCTGATCGCCGCCCTGCTGACCGCCGCCGTGCACAGCGGGCACGGCCCCCGCGGCTTCTTCCTGGTCCTGCGCGACTGGGTCCCGGTGATGGCCGTGGTGTGGGCGTACTCGCTGCTGCGCGGCTACGGCGCGCACACCCCGTGGGCCCCGCACTGGCTGCCGCAGCTGCGCTTCGACGAGGTGCTCGGCTTCGGCGAGACCTGGACCGTCCGGCTCCAGCACGCCCTCTACACCCCCGGCTCACCGCACTGGTACGACTACGCCGCGGTGGCCGTCTACCTCTCGCACTTCTTCGTCGTCTTCCTGCTGCTCGCGGTGCTCTGGCGGCGCGCGCACCACCGGTTCCGGCAGCTGCTGGCCGCCTACCTGACGCTCACCTTCGCGGGCTTCGCCACCTACCTCCTCTACCCGGCCGAGCCGCCGTGGCTGACCTCCCAGGCGGGCAACCTGCCGCACCTGTCCCGGGTGGTCTGGGAGGTGATCTCGTTGAGCGGGCTGCCGCAGGCCGACTCGCTGCTGGAGAACGGCAGCCAGTTCGCCAACGACGTCGCCGCGATGCCCTCGCTGCACTCCGCCTACCCGGCGATGCTGCTGTTCTTCTTCTGGCCCACCGCCAAGCGCTGGCTGCGGGCGGTCCTGGTCGCCTACCCGCTCGCGATGACCTTCACCCTGGTCTACGGCGCGGAGCACTTCATCATCGACGTCTTCGTCGGCTGGGCCTACGCGGCCGCGGTGGTGTACGGGCTGCGCCGGCTGCGCAACCGCCGTGCTGCCGACGCCACTTCCGCTCCGGCTTCGGCCTCCGCACCGGCTCCGGCCGCGGCCCCGGCGAAGGCTCCAACGAAGGGCCCGGCAGACTTGGCCGGGTGAACCCGAGCGCACCGATGAAGCCCACCGCCGAGCAACTGCTGGCCGCCAAGGACACCACCATCCCGGACGTCTCCGGGCCCGGGCTGCGGGTGCTGTTCTGCGGCATCAACCCGGGCCTGTGGTCCGGCGCCACCGGCCACCACTTCGCCCGCCCCGGCAACCGCTTCTGGCCCGCCCTGCACCGATCCGGCTTCACCGGGCACCAGTACCGCCCGGACGAGCAGCGGGAGTTGCTCGCGCTCGGCCTGGGCATCACCAACGTCGCCCCGCGCACCACCGCCAAGGCGGACGAGCTGACCGCCGAGGAGCTGCGCGAGGGCGGCGCCGCACTGCGCGAACGGGTGCTGCGGCTGCGCCCGCGCGTCCTGGCCGTGCTCGGCATCGGCGCCTACCGGACGGCCTTCGGTCAGCGGCGGGCCGCGATCGGGCGCCAGCCGGAGGGCATCGGCGACACCGAGGTGTGGGTGCTGCCGAACCCCAGCGGACTCAACGCCCACTACACCCTGGACGGGCTGGCCGAGGAGTTCCGCAAACTCCGGGAGGCCGTCGAGGGCTCTACAGCCGTCGAAGGCTGAACGGCCGTCGAAGGCCGAACGGCCGCCGGCGGCCCGCCCGGCAGCGGGTCCCGCCCGCCGCGCTCACCCCGGCAGCAGGGCCAGGTCGAGCGCGGCGAGCCGG
>NZ_MSJQ01000048.1 GCF_014596515.1 Streptomyces sp. CBMA156 | reverse complement strand
GAACGCCGTCGCGGCGGGCGCCCGGCAGCTGCTGGCCTGCCTGGAGGTGTCGCTGGCCCGCGCGGACGCCGGACGGGCGGCCGTCGAGCAGGCGCGCGCCGAGCGCGAGCACGAGCTGCGCGAGCACCGTGAACACGGCCGCGGCCTCAAGGAGGAGCTGGACAAGCTGGTCGACGCCGGGCACCGGGACGACGTGCTGCGGGCCGAGAAGCGGCTGCGGATCGAGCAGCTGGAGGCCCGCGCCCTGGAGGAGTTCGGCATCGACGGCGGCGAACTGCTCGCCTCGTACGGGCCCGATCAGCCGGTCCCGCCGTCCACCCCCGAGGAGGGGAAGGAGCCGGGGGAGCCGTACCCGTACGTCCGGGCCGAGCAGGAGAAGCGGCTGCGGGCCGCCGAGAAGGCGTACCAGCAGCTCGGCAAGGTCAACCCGCTGGCGCTGGAGGAGTTCGCCGCGCTGGAGGAGCGGCACGGGTTCCTCGGCGAGCAGCTGGACGACCTCAGGCGCAGCCGGCGCGACCTGCTGGACATCGTCCGGGACGTGGACGAGCGGGTCGAGCAGCTGTTCACCGCGGCCTACCAGGACACCGCCGCCCAGTTCGAGGGCGTCTTCGCCCGGCTCTTCCCCGGCGGGGAGGGCCGGCTGGTGCTCACCGACCCGGACGACATGCTCGCCACCGGGGTCGAGGTGGAGGCCCGCCCGCCGGGCAAGAAGGTCAAGCGGCTGTCGCTGCTGTCCGGGGGCGAGCGCTCGCTGACCGCGGTGGCGCTGCTGGTGGCGATCTTCAAGGCCAGGCCCAGCCCGTTCTACGTGATGGACGAGGTGGAGGCGGCGCTGGACGAGACCAACCTGCGCCGGCTGATCGGGCTCATGGAGGAGCTGCGGGAGAGCTCCCAGCTGATCGTGATCACCCACCAGAAGCTCACCATGGAGTCGGCCGACGCGCTGTACGGCGTGACCATGAAGGGCGACGGCATCTCGCAGGTGATCAGCCAGCGGCTGCGCGAAGAGCACCGGGAACGGCGGCCGCGGGCGGTCCGTACCGCATCGGTGTAGGGCGGCTGCGGTCCATCCGGGCTCCGGTCGCGGATACTGGAGCGGTTATGGAATACGTGATCCTTGCCGTAGTCATCGCCGTGGTCGCCGTCGGCGCGATCGCCGGCCTCGTCGTTTCCGGCAGACGACGCCAGCAGCTGCCCCCGAAGTCGCAGGCGCCGGTCATCACGGCGCCGAAGCCCACGCCGCAGGAGCCCCAGGTCGGCGAGGAGTCCGCGCCGCCGACCGAGGCGCCCCGCCGCACCATCGAGGAGGTGGAACTCCCGGCGGAGGCCGAAGCCCCCGAAGCCCCCGAGACCGTCGAGGTCGCACCCGCCGAGGCCGAGGCGGCGCCCGCCGTCGAGGTGCCCGAGCCCACCGAGGGCCGGCTGGTCCGGCTGCGCTCCCGGCTCTCCCGCTCGCAGAACTCGCTCGGCAAGGGCCTGCTCTCGCTGCTCTCCAGGGAGCACCTGGACGAGGACACCTGGGAGGAGATCGAGGACACCCTGCTCACCGCGGACGTCGGCGTCGCCCCCACCCAGGAGCTGGTCGAGCGGCTGCGCACCCGGGTGAAGGTGCTCGGCACCCGTACGCCCGACGAGCTGCGCGCGCTGCTGCGCGAGGAGCTGGTCGAGCTGGTCGGCAAGGACGCCGACCGCGCAGTCCGCTCCACCAAGCACGAGGAGGGCCCGGCCGTGGTCCTGGTGGTCGGCGTCAACGGCGTCGGCAAGACCACCACCACCGGCAAGCTGGCCCGTGTCCTGGTCGCCGACGGCCGCACGGTGGTGCTCGGCGCCGCCGACACCTTCCGTGCCGCCGCCGCCGACCAGCTCCAGACCTGGGGCGAGCGGGTGGGGGCGCGCACCGTGCGCGGCCCCGAGGGCGGGGACCCGGCCTCGATCGCCTTCGACGCGGTCAAGGAGGGCATCGCCGAGGGCGTGGACACCGTGCTGATCGACACCGCCGGCCGACTGCACACCAAGACCGGTCTGATGGACGAGCTGGGCAAGGTCAAGCGGGTCGTCGAGAAGCACGGCCCGGTGGACGAGGTGCTGCTGGTGCTGGACGCCACCACCGGCCAGAACGGCCTGATCCAGGCCCGGGTGTTCGCCGAGGTGGTCGACATCACCGGCATCGTGCTGACCAAGCTGGACGGCACCGCCAAGGGCGGCATCGTGGTCGCGGTCCAGCGCGAGCTGGGCGTGCCGGTCAAGCTGATCGGCCTGGGCGAGGGCGCGGACGACCTGGCGCCGTTCGAGCCGGGTGCGTTCGTGGACGCGCTGATCGGGGACTGAGGCTCCCCGCGTACGCGAGGCCGTACGAGGTCCGTACCAGGGCCTGGCGAAGGGTCCGCTCCCTCCCGGGGGCGGACCCTTTCGCGTGCCCGGCGGCCGGGCGGGTCCGCCGGCCTGGCAGGCCGGCGGACCGGTGGAGTCGCCGGTTCAGCGCGTTCCGGTGGCGGGCGGGCGGGTCACGAGGCCATCCAGGCCGGCTCCGCGGTGCGCTCGCGGCTGCGGTGGCAGGCGTACGCGAGGGTGCCGAGCAGCAGCCGGGCCTCGGGCGGGCAGCCCGCGTTGTCCCGGGTGGGGCGACGCAGCCAGCGGACCGGGCCGAGGCCGCCGAGGACGGTGGGCGGGGCGGCGACGTAGCTGCCCTCGCCGTGGCAGGCCAGGTCGAGCGCGGCGTCGTCCCAGCCCATCCGGTACAGCAGGTCGGGCAGGCGCCGGGCGGTGCCGGCGGCGACCAGGAACTGGAGCCGGCCGGTGGGGGTGGCGAGCACCGGGCCCACCTGGGTGCCCATCCGCTCCAGTCGGACCAGTGCCTGGAGGCCGGCCTGCTCGGGGACGTCCAGGACGTCGAAGGCGCGGCCGGTGGGGAACAGCACCGAGCCCTCGGTGCGGGCGGCGCCGGCCGGGCCGCCGCTCCCGGGTACGGGGTGCAGGCCGGGGGCGGCGCAGCGGGTGGCGCCGCAGGGACAGTGGGTCGGGGCGGTGGCGCCGGTGGCCGGGCCGCCGGTGACGACCGTCCAGCCCCAGCGACCGGTGTACTCCGCGGCGGCCTGGGACGCGGTGACCTTGGTGCGGCGGCGCGCGCCCAGCGGCGCCAGCCGCAGGTGCCCCAGTCGTAGTTCGCCGAACAGGTTGTCCATGCCTTCCCCAACAGATTCTCGTTGCCGATGGTTACGGGACGGTGACTGTGTGTCGATTGTCAGCCGTGTGGTGCGTAGTGCGGTGGCGGCGTGCAGCGCGTGGTGTGCGCCTGTTCCGCCGGTGCGCCTCGGGCGCCGCCTTGTGGGGGCGGCGCCGATGCCGGATCGTCGTGTGCGTGGGGCTGCCGCCGTCCGGAGTGGACGGTGAACTCGCCTGTGGCTGCGGTGGATTGCTGAGTCTGCCGAGTCCTCACGGATGCGCCGGGGGACTGGGCTGCCCGCATATGCCGGGCCGTCGGGACTCCCTAAGTGAAGCGTGTGGCCCCTGGCTTCGGTTCACTCCTGGGGGTGGCGAAAGGTGGCGTTTCGCCAGGGCCGCTCCCGCGGGCCCCTCGCGGGGCATTACGTTCAGCACGCGGATGTCGTCGAGGAGTCTGTCCCGGGCCCTGGAGGAACGGGAGTTGGGCATCTGACGGATCGTCCGCAACGATGGCACACCAGTGCGACGGCGCCGAGGTTCCGGCAGCACCGCGGCGCGGCGGCACCTTCAGGTACGGCACGTCTGGCAAGAGCCCGCAACCGTCGGGCGGTCACGACTCGGGGGCCCCGCGAGGGGCCGGGCGGGATGGGGACGTTACCCATGGCAGAGAAGCAACCGAATGAGAAGCTGACCACGTGGTTCGCCCGCAGCGGTTGGTCCAAGGGCGAGTTGGCCCGCCAGGTCAACCGCAAGGCCCGGCAGATCGGCGCCCACCACGTGTCCACCGACACCTCCCGGGTGCGCCGCTGGCTCGACGGTGAACAGCCCCGCGAGCCGATCCCCAAGATCATGTCGGAACTCTTCTCCGAACGGTTCGGCTCGGTGGTCTCGATCGAGGACCTCGGCCTGCGTGCCGCGATCCCGGTCTCGACCGTGGGCGGCGGTGTCGACCTGCCGTGGAGCGGCCCGCAGACCGTCCAGCTGATCAGCGACTACTCCCGCAGCGACCTCATGCTCAACCGCCGGGGGTTCCTCGGCACCTCGCTGGCGCTGACCGCGGGCGCCGCGCTGATCGAGCCGATGCAGCGCTGGCTCACCCCCGGCCCGACCGGCGTCCCCACTCCGATCCTCACCGCGGCCAACGGCGGCGAGGCGTTCACCGGCCGGCTCTCCGAACCCGAGCTGGAACTGCTGGAGCAGACCACGGTCATGTTCCGGCAGTGGGACGCGCAGAACGGCGGCGGGCTGCGCCGCAAGGCCGTCGTCGGCCAGCTGCACGAGGTCACCGACCTGCTCCAGGAGACGTACAGCGAGGACACCACCAAGCGGCTGTTCCGGCTCACCGCCGAACTCGCCCACCTGGCCGGGTGGATGTCGTACGACGTCGGGATGCACCCGAGCGCGCAGAAGTACTACGTGCTCGCCCTGCACGCCGCCAAGGAGGCGGGCGACCGCCCGTTCGGCGCGCTGATCCTCACCGACATGAGCCGCCAGATGATCCACCTCAACCGGGGCGAGGACGCCCTGGAGCTGATCCACCTGGCCCAGTACGGCAGCCGGGACACCGCCACCGCGCGCCAGCAGTCCCTGCTCTACGCGATGGAGGCCCGTGCCTACGCCACCATCGGCGAGGTCAACCGCTGCGCCAGGGCGGTCCGGCTGTCCGAGGACACCTTCACCGACATCCGGGAGGGCGACGGCGATCCGGACTGGCTGAAGTTCTTCTCACCGGCCGAGCTGAACGCCGAGAACGCGCACTCCTTCCGCGACCTCGCGTACCACTCGGACAACGCCGAGCTCTACGCCTCGATGTCGGCGCCGGTGATGGAGCGCGCGGTCGACCTCTTCCGCCAGGACGGCGACCACGTGCGCTCGTACGCCTTCAACCTGATCGGCATGGCCAGCGTGCACCTGTTGCAGAAGGAGGCCGAGCAGGCGGCGGTGATGGCCGAGCAGGCGGTGGACATCGCCACCAAGGTGCGCTCCGAGCGGCTGAACTCCCGGGTGCGCAAGACCACGGAGGCCGCGGCGGCCCGCTTCAAGGGCGTGGACGCGGTGAGCCGGCTCAAGGAGCGGGTGGTCCAGGACATCCCGGAGTTCGTCTCGGTGGTCTGACGGGCCCCGCCTGACGGGCCCGCCCGGGGGCTCCAGCTGGGGGCTCCACCGGAAAAGCTCCACCGACCGTGACGGCCGCCGCCGTCACGGTCGGTGGCATGTCCGGCGCCGGTGCCGCCGCCGGCCGGGTGGCGGGGCCGCGGTTCACGCAGCCGTAACCCGCGCGTCGTACGCGTCACGGCGGTGAAACAACCGGCCGCACCAGCCGAAACCAGCCTTCGGCACGCTCCTCTCCAACGCCGACACCCCGGGTGGCACCACGGGACGGGTCCCCGGGTGCGGATCGGCACTGGACGCAGAGGAGACGCCGATGCCGGACGGCTTCAGCGCGGGCGACACCGCCTTCGTACTCATCAGTGCGGCCCTGGTCATGCTGATGACCCCAGGGCTGGCCTTCTTCTACGGGGGCATGGTCAGGGCCAAGAGCACGCTGAACATGCTGGCGATGAGCTTCCTCTCGCTGGGCATCGTCAGCGTGCTGTGGGTCCTCTACGGCTACTCGCTCAGCTTCGGGTCCGACTCCTTCGCCGGCCTGATCGGCAACCTGGACCACCTCGGGATGCGCGGGATCGGCCTCGACGAGCTGACCGGGTCCATCCCGGTGACCGCGTTCGCGCTCTTCCAGCTGATGTTCGCGGTCATCACCCCGGCGCTGATCAGCGGCGCCGTCGCGGACCGGGCGAGATTCGCCGCCTGGGGCCTGTTCATCGCGCTCTGGGTGACGATCGTCTACTTCCCGGTCGCGCACTGGGTGTTCTTCTTCGACGGCGGCGACGGCGGCTGGCTGGGCGACCGCAACGGCGTGATCGACTTCGCCGGCGGGACCGCCGTGCACATCAACGCGGGCGCCGCCGGCCTCGCGCTCTGCCTGGTCCTGGGCAAGCGGATCGGCTTCAAGCGGGACCCGATGCGCCCGCACAGCCTGCCGCTGGTGATGCTCGGCTCCGGACTGCTCTGGTTCGGCTGGTTCGGCTTCAACGCGGGCTCGGCACTGGCCGCCAACGGCGTCGCCGCGATGGCGATGGTCAACACCCAGGTCGCCACCGGCGCGGCGCTGGTCGGCTGGCTGGTCTGCGAGCGGTTCAGGCACGGTGCCTGCACCACGCTGGGCGCCGCCTCCGGCGCGGTGGCCGGGCTGGTCGCGATCACCCCGGCCTGCGGCTCGGTCAGCCCGCTCGGCGCGGTGGCGATCGGGCTGGTCGCGGGCGCGGTCTGCTGCGCCGCCGTGTCGCTGAAGTACCGCTGGGGCTTCGACGACTCGCTGGACGTGGTCGGCGTGCACGCGGTCGGCGGGGCGATCGGCTCGCTGCTGGTCGGCCTGTTCGCCACCGGCGGGGTCGGCCAGGGCGCCAGGGGCCTGTTCTACGGGGGCGGGATCGGGCAGCTGGGCAAGCAGGCGATGGGCGTGGCGGTGGTCGCGGCGTACTCCTTCGTGCTGTCCTGGCTGCTGGCCAGGGCGGTCGACCGGCTGGTCGGCTTCCGGGTCTCCGGGGAGGTCGAGGTGGCCGGCATCGACCAGGCCGAACACGCCGAGTCCGCCTACGATTTCAGCGCCGTGGGGGCGGGTCTGGCCCGGGCCGCGTCCGGTCTGACCGGTGCCGCTGTCGGGACGGCCGCGGCCGAGAAGCCCGCTGTGAAGCCCGCTGTGAAGCCCGCCGAGAAGCCCGCCGAGAAGACCGAGGTCGACGCCCGATGAAGCTCATCACCGCCGTGATCAAGCCCTTTCGCCTGGACGAGGTGAAGGCCGCCCTGCAGGCCTTCGGCGTCCACGGCCTGACCGTCACCGAGGCCAGCGGCTACGGCCGCCAGCGCGGCCACACCGAGGTCTACCGGGGCGCCGAGTACACCGTCGACCTCGTCCCCAAGGTCCGGATCGAGATCCTGGTCGAGGACGACGACGCCGACGACCTGATCGAGGTCCTGGTCAAGGCCGCCCGGACCGGCAAGATCGGCGACGGCAAGGTGTGGAGCGTCCCGGTCGACACCGCAGTCCGGGTCCGCACCGGCGAACGCGGCCCGGACGCCCTGTAGACGCCGAAGCCCGGGCGGGCCCGTCACCCCTCCGGGGGAGCGGGTCCGCCGGTGGCGTCTCCCCTCGCACGACGGACGGGACCCACGCGCATGACCACTCCCAGCAGTGCTTCCGGCCCCCATGCCCACCCCGACCTCCCGGGCCTCCCCGACCTTCCAGACCCCCACGACCACCCCGCCGCCCGGGCCGCGCTGCTCGCCGCCCCCGGCCTCGTCGGCCGCCCCCGCCGCCGGGCGCTCGCCCGACTCACCGACGACTGGCTGGCCGGACTGTTCGCGGCGGCCGGTGCCCCGTCCGGCGTCGCGCTGGTCGCGGTCGGCGGCTACGGGCGCGGCGAGCTCTCCCCGCGCAGCGACCTGGACGTCCTGCTGCTGCACGAAGGACGGGTCTCCGGCGAGCTGCCCGAACGGATCTGGTACCCGGTCTGGGACTCGGGCGCCAGGCTCGACCACGCGGTGCGCACCGTCGCCCAGGCCCGCTCGGTCGCCGCCGCCGACCTCAGGGCCCAGCTCGGCCTGCTGGACGCCCGCCACCTCGCCGGGGACCGGGCGCTCACCGACGCGCTGCGCTCCGGGGTGCTCACCGACTGGCGCGCGAGTGCCCCCGCGCGCCTGCCCGAGCTGCGTGAGCTGGGCCGCGCGCGGGCCGAACGCCAGGGTGAGTTGTCCTTCCTGCTGGAGCCTGACCTGAAGGAGGCGCGCGGCGGTCTGCGGGACGTCGTGGTGCTGGACGCGATCGCCGCCACCTGGCTGGCCGACGCACCCAGGGAGGGTCTGGACGCCGCCGCCGAGCGGCTGGCCGACGTGCGCGACGCCCTGCACCTGGTCACCGGCCGGGCCACCGAGCGGCTCGGCCTCCAGGACCAGGACCAGGTCGCCGAGCGGCTCGGGGTGCTGGACGCCGACACCCTGCTGCGCCGGGTCTACGAAGCCGCCCGCACCATCGCGTACGCGGGCGACGTCACCTGGCGGGCGGTGGACCGGGTGCTCGCGGCCCGCAGCGGCCGGGGTCGGCGGGTGCGCCGGCCGGGCATCCCGTTCACCGGCCTCGGGCGCGGCGCCGG
>NZ_MSJQ01000047.1 GCF_014596515.1 Streptomyces sp. CBMA156 | reverse complement strand
CCACTGCTGCGGGCCCTCGTCCGCACCCCCGCCCGCCGCGCCGCGGCCGGGGAGCAGACGGGGACGGCGGGCACGGAGACCCTCGCGGAGCGTCTGGCCGGCCTGGCGCCGGAGGAGCGGCGGGCCCGGCGGCGCGGCCTCCCCCGGGCGGGGGAGGGGCGCCTCGGCCCGGCGGGGCGCAGGCCGCTCGGCGCGGCCGTGCCCGGGGTGGTCGGTCCCGGGGCGGTCGGTCTCAGCGCTTTGGCCTCATCGCAGTCGCGCAGGGTGGCCGCTCGGCGCAGTCGCTCAGCGCAGCCGGGAGGAGGACAGGATCGACGCCAGGTGCGCGACCACCATGCCCCAGGTGATCACCGTGATGCCCGCGAGCACCCACCGGGTCGCGTCCAGGTGGCCGAGCCCCGCGTCCACCACGGCCGCCGCCAGCAGCACCAGCGAGGCCTCGATGCCGTTCGTCACCCGGTGGATCTTGAACAGCGAGGCGACCTTGCGGGCCGTCGCGATGCCCTGGGAGCGCGGCTGCGTCGACTCCTCGGTCGCCGGCAGCTGCCCGCTGCGGGCGCGGGCCACGTCCACCAGGTCCGTCGAGGCCTTCAGCAGCACCACGCCCAGCGCGGCCGCCAGCCCCACCGACACCCACAGCTCCGACCCGCCGCGGGCCGCCCGTACGCCCGCACCGATCATCAGCGCGGCGTCCGCCAGGTAGGCGCCGAGCCGGTCCACGTACACCCCGGCCATGCTGAACTGGCGCTTCCAGCGCGCCACTTCGCCGTCCACACAGTCGAACAGCAGGAACAGCTGGAACAGCACGGCGGCCAGCACCGCACCGGTCAGGCCCGGGATCAGCAGGGCCGCGCCGCCGCCGACCCCGCACACCACCATCACCCAGGTGAGGGTGTTCGGCGACACCGACGTGCGCACCAGCTGCCGGGTGGTGCGCAGCGAGATCCGCCGCATGTACAGCCGTCCCGCCCAGTGCTCGCCGTTGCGGCTCTGAATCTTGGCCTGCGGCTGGCACACCTCGCGCAGCTCGGCGAGTGCCGGAGCAGCCACCATGACGACATCCCTCCACCTGTCCCGAAACGATCACCACAGGCTACGGCCTCCGGGGAAACGCCCGGACCAGCCGGTACGCCGCCGACGGTACGGGAGGTGTCCTCCGGTGGAACGTCCGTCGGGGCGCCCGCCGGAAGGTCTGTGGACCGGTGCTCCCGCCGGTGAAAACCGGTGGGACGCCCGAGCGCCCCCGGGCTAGGCTGCGCGGGTTCGCCGGAACCCGAAGCCCCGGGCCGGACGCCCGCCCCGCACGCCGGCCGACGCGCTCCACGGCCCACGGTCCGCGCGGTCGGCACCCGTCCCGGAGCGGAACGAGGAGTGCAGACCGATGGTGACCACGGGCGGCCCGTCCCCGAGCCCCGACCTGGCCCGACTGCTGGACGACCACCACCCGCAGGGTCCGGTGGAGACCGCCGACCACGAGCGGGCCCGCCGCCTCCTCGGCGTCGCCGACGCCTGGAACAGGGGCACCTTCCCGCTCCACTTCACCGCCTCCGCGCTGATCGTCCACCCGCCGACCCGCCGCGTCCTGCTGCGCTGGCACGTCCGCCAGCAGGCCTGGCTGCACGTCGGCGGCCACGGCGACCCGGGGGAGACCCGGCCGCTGGACATCGCCCTGCGCGAGGGCCTGGAGGAGACCGGGCTGACCGACCTCACCCCCTGGCCCGGCCCCGCCCTCGTCCACCTCGCCGTGGTGCCCGTCCCCGCCTCGCCCGCCGAACCCGCGCACGAGCACGCCGACCTGCGCTTCCTGCTCGCCACCGGCACCCCGGAGCAGGCCAGGCCGGAGAACCCGGCGTCCCCGCTGGAGTGGCTCACCATCGAGGAGGCCGGCCGGCGGACCACCGAGGAGAACCTCCGGCAGACGCTCGACCGCGCCGCCCGCCTGCTGCCGCCCGCCTGACCGACCTCACCCTGGAGACCACCGGATGCACACCGACCAGATCCTGATCTTCGACGCCGACGACACGCTCTGGGAGAACAACGTCCTCTTCGAGCGGGTCATCGACGGCTTCCTGGACTGGGTCGCCGCCCCGGCCGAGCAGGAGCGCACCAGGGCCCTGCTGAACGAGATCGAGGCCGTCAACTCCGCCGCTCTCGGCTACGGCGCCGCCGTCTTCCGGCAGAGCCTCGCCGACTGCCTGCAACGGCTCAACGGCCGTACGCCGACGGCGGACGAGCAGGCCCGCATCGACGACCTGCTCACCCCGCTGACCAGTCGGACCGTCGAGCTGATCCCCGGCGTCGCCGACACCCTGGCCGCCCTCGCCGACCGCCACCACCTGCTGCTGCTCACCAAGGGCGACCAGGGCGAGCAGCAGCGCAAGGTGACCGAGTCCGCCATCGACCACCACTTCCGGGGCGTCCACATCGTCGTCGAGAAGTCGGTCGACACCTACCGGAAGCTGACCGCCGACCTCGACCTCGACCCGGGGCGCACCTGGATGATCGGCAACTCGCCCAAGTCCGACATCGCCCCCGCCCGCCGGGCCGGCCTGCACACCGTCTTCATCCCGCACGAGCACACCTGGGTGCTGGAGCACGAGGAACTCGGCCCGGACGAGGCGACGCTGCGGATCGGAGCCTTTCCCGAGCTGCTGCGCCACTTCTGACGGACGGCCGTCCTTCCGTCCGCTTCAGCTCAGCGGCTCAGCGGGACATCAGGTCATCAGCGCGGCGGCCGGCACCGGCGTCCCGTCCCGGTACAGCCAGGCCCGCTCGGCGGCCGACCAGACGCCGGTCGTCAGCAGGTAGAGCACGGCGGCCACCGGCACCAGCGCCGCGAACAGCACCGAGCCGAACGACAGGTACGGCAGCAGCCCCGCCCCCGGCTGCGGGGCGGGCTGCGCCGCAGTCGCAGCCGCGGCCGCCGAGGTCGCGGCCGCGCGCCGGGCCCGGCGGAAGTTGACGTACCCCACCGCCGCCAGCCCGGCGAACAGCGCCCCGAACACCACCCACTGGCCGGCGCCGTGCGCACCCGTGACGTGCAGGCCCAGCGGCACGCCGAACAGGGTGCGGTCCAGCAGGTCGTTCGGGGTGGTGAACAGCCGGTACATCACCGAGAAGAACGGGACCTGCACCAGCATCGGCAGGCACCCCGCGAACGGCGACGCCTGCTCCTTCCGGTACATCTCGGCCAGCGCCTCGCGCAGCCGCTCCGGCCGGTCCCGGTACTTCTTCTGCAACGCGGCGACCTTCGGCGCCAGCCGCGCCCTGGCCTTCTCCCCGCGCGCCGCCGCCCGCGCCAGCGGATGCAGCGCCAGCCGGACGGCGACGGTGAACAGGACGATGGCCAGCGCGGTCGGCACCAGGTGGGCGACGGCGGCGACGGCGGCGTGCGCGACGGCGACGGCCGGGTCGAGAACAGCGAGTACGGACATGGTGAAGCGAGCCCTCCGGGGTCTCAGGACATGAGCGATCGGCGGAGGACGGCCTGCGAGGAATCTTCCTACGGCACCAGAAGGACCAGGGGTTTCACGCGGCCGCCGGGGCCGCTCCCGGTGCCCTGGGGCGTCGCCTGCCCCGGGCGTCCGGATCACGCTGCGGAAGGAACGCCGTACCGAACGCCCGACGCCGCAGCACCCCGCTGCGCACCGCCGCGGGAGCCCGCGCCCCCAGCAGCCGAGCCCCGGCCAGCGCCCCGGCGACCGCCCCGGCCACCAGCACCACGGCCGCAACGGCCGCCACCGACGCCAGCGCCCCGCTGTCGGCCACCAGCTCCCCGGTCAACACCCGGAGCAGGCCCAGCAGCATCGCGACCACGGCCACGGCGGCTGCCCCCTCCCGGCGTCCCTCGGCTTCCTGACGTACCAGCAGGACGATCCTACGAGCCCCCGGGTTCCCGCCTCCATCGGGGAAACCCCCTACGGAACGTTCCCCGCGCAGACCCACGCCGCGTCTCCCCCTCCCGCTTCGCGGGGCCGGGCCTCCCGGAGGTTCCCTTTGCATACGAACGCACCGGTCGCGGCCCGGTGAGGGGTGGGGTTCGGCGGGATCGCAGGGGGATCGTGCGAGGTGTAGCCAGGGGGGCTACGCGGGGCTACCGTGGAGGGGTGAAGACGATTACCCAGCGGGAGTTCCGGAACAACTCCGCCGCGGTGATGGACGCGGTGGAGGCGGGGGAGACCTTCCACATCACCAGGAACGGGGTCGAGGTCGCGGAGCTGCGGCCGGTGTCCGGGCGCCGGCGGCTCACCGCGGAGGAGCTGGTGGCGCGGCACGTGAAGCTGCCGCGGGTGGACTACCAGCAGATGCGCAAGGAGGCCGAGGAGTACTTCGGGCCCGAGGAACTGGTGGGGGACGAGGACGGCGACCCGTTCGAGCGGCGGCGTGGCTGAGCGCCGCAGAGCGCCCCGGCGGCGGCCGGCCGGGGTGCTGGACACCTGCGTGTACATCGATCTGGCGCTGCTCAACCCCGCCGACCTGCCGGCCGTGCCCGAGCTGACCGCGATCACCTTCGCCGAGCTGCAGCAGGGCGTGTCGATGGCCCGCGACCCGGCCGGCCGGGCGGCCCGGCTGGAGGTGCTGGGCGCGGCGATGGCGGACTTCGACCCGCTGCCCTTCGACGCGGCGGCCGCCGCCCGCTACGGGACGCTGGTCACCCTGACCATCGCCGCCGGGCGGCAGCCGCGCCCGCGCCGGATCGACCTGATGATCGCGGCGGTCGCCTCCGCCCACGGGCTGCCGCTGTACACCCGCAACGTGTCGGACTTCCGCGGGCTGGGCTCGGCGGTGGAGGTCATCGGGCTGTGAGGGTCGGCAGGTCGGCAGGTTCTGAGGGTCGGCGGGCCGGCGGGTCGTGAGGGCGGTGGTCCCGGCGCTTCTTCTGCTCGGCGGACCACTCCCGCTCGCGCCGGAGGCGCTCCTCTACGCCGGCCTGCCGCCCCCGCTGACTGCTCAACCGATCATCCTAGGAGCGGCGCGGGGCGGGGCTCCAGGGCATGCCTCCAGGGGTGTGGCGGCAGGGGTGTGGCGGCAGGCCGGGCGAGCTGCCCGTCAGCCCAGGCGGACCGCCGTCCCGGTCGCGGCGGAGGCGCGGGCGGCCTCCAGCACCGCGAGGGCGGCCACCGCGTCGCGCGGGTCGACCGGAGGCGGGGTGCCGGGGGAGGTCAGGGAGGCGGCGATGCCCGCGTAGAAGAGGGGGTAGTCGCCCCGGTCCGTGGGCAGCCGGATCGCGGACTCGTCGGTGCCGAGGGTGCCGTAGTGCGAGGGCTGGTCGGCGCCCCAGGGGCGGGTGCCGTCCGGGCGCAGGCCCGCCCGCAGGTCGGCCTCCTGCGGGTCCATGCCGGACTTGACGTAGCCGGCCGTGTCGCCGAGCACCCGCAGCCGCGGGCCGATCAGCGGGGTGATGGCGCTCGTCCACAGGTGCGAGCGGGTGCCGGAGGCGTGGGTGAGGGCGAGGAAGGCGTCGTCGTCCACCACCGCGCCGTCGCGCCGCACGTCGATCTCCGCGTACACCGTCTCGACCGGCCCGAACAGGGAGAGCGCCTGGTCGACCAGGTGGCTGCCCAGGTCGTACAGCGTGCCGCCGACCTCGGCCGGGTCGGCCAGCTCCCGCCAGCCCGGCTTCGGCTTGGGGCGGAAGCGCTCGAAGCGGGACTCGAAGCGGTGCACCCGGCCGAGCGCGCCGCCGCGCACCAGACGGCTCGCGGTGAGGAAGTCGCCGTCCCAGCGACGGTTGTGGAAGACCGAGAGCAGGACGCCCTGCTCCTCGGCGAGCCGGCACAGCTCCAGCGCCTCGGCGGCGGTGCCGGCCAGCGGCTTGTCCACGACGGTGGCCAGGCCGGCCCGCAGGGCGGCGTGGGCGAGCGGGGCGTGAGTGCGGTTGGGCGAGGCGATGACGACCAGGTCGAGCGCGTCCGGGTCGGCGAGCAGCTGCTCGGGGGTGTCCACGGCGCGGGCGCCGGGGTGCTCGCTCGCCAGCCGGGCCCGCCGCTCGGGGTTGGCGGTGACCACGGCGTCCAGCCGCAGCCCCGGCGTGGTGGCGATCAGTGGCGCGTGGAACGCGGAGCCGGCCAGGCCGTAGCCGATCAGGCCGACGCGGAACGGGCGGGAGGTCGTCTGCGGGTTCATGCGCCCACTCAACCACGCGGCGCCCGGTTGCTCCCGGTTTCGACGGGACGGCCGCGGGCCGGCGGCCGCGTCCCGGTGGGCGGGACGTGCTGCCATCGGCCAGGTGCGCGGATTAGGCTGTGCCGCGTCAGGGCCTTCGTACTATGCAAGACGTTGCAACACTTCGGGAGACACGCACGTGGCAGACCGTAAGCCCATCGAGTCCTGGCTGACCGACATGGACGGGGTCCTCATCCACGAGGGCACGCCGATCCCCGGGGCGGAGGAGTTCCTGCGCAGGCTGCGGGAGTCCGGCAAGCCCTTCCTGGTCCTCACCAACAACTCCATCTACACCCCGCGTGACCTCAGCGCCCGCCTGGCCGGGATGGGCCTGGAGGTGCCCGAGGAGTGCATCTGGACCTCCGCCCTGGCAACGGCCAAGTTCCTCAAGAGCCAGCGGCCGAACGGGACGGCGTACGTGATCGGCGAGGCGGGGCTCACCACGGCCCTGTACCAGGCCGGGTACGTGCTGACCGACAACAACCCCGACTACGTGGTCCTCGGCGAGACCCGCACCTACTCCTTCGAGGCGCTCACCAAGGCGATCCGCCTGATCAACCAGGGCGCCCGGTTCATCTGCACCAACCCGGACGAGACCGGCCCCTCCACCGAGGGCGTGCTGCCGGCCACC
This sequence comes from Streptomyces sp. CBMA156, assembly GCF_014596515.1. GTDB lineage: Bacteria > Actinomycetota > Actinomycetes > Streptomycetales > Streptomycetaceae > Kitasatospora. The sequence goes on along the minus strand of NZ_MSJQ01000047.1, from coordinate 29,649 downwards.
GGCTCGGTCGCGGCCCTGATCACCAAGGCGACCGGCGTCGACCCGTACTTCGTCGGCAAGCCCAACCCGCTGATGATGCGCGAGGCGCTGAACACCGCCGGCGCCCACTCCGAGACGGCGGTGATGATCGGCGACCGGATGGACACCGACATCGTCGCGGGCATGGAGGCCGGCATGGAGACCATCCTGGTGCTCACCGGCCTGACCTCCGCCTCCGACGTGGAGCGCTTCCCGTACCGGCCGACCCGGGTGGTCCAGTCGATCGCGGACCTGGTCGAGCTGATCTGACCTGCGCGGTTCCGCCGCGAGGCCCCGTTCCGGCCGGTCGCCGGGGCGGGGCCGTCGCGTGTCCGCGCGAGTTCCGGCTGACCGTCCGTCAGATCGCGGCGGCCCGGGCCGCGGGGGCGGTGCTGCCTGCCCCGCGGCCCGGAGCCCGCTCCGGGGGAGCGAGTTGTCGGTGGGGCTGTGTAGCGTTCGGGGTGAAAGAGGGCGTGCGGCGCAGCAGCCGCGGTGTGGGAGGTAGATGTCGTGACGGACACTGTCGAGGCGGGCGTGGTCGAGGCCGGCGCGGACGGCGGGCTGGAACTGCCCGAGTCCTGGCGCGGGGTGCTGGGCGCCGAGACGGAGAAGCCGTACTTCGCGGAGCTGGCGGCCTTCGTGGCGGCCCAGCGCGCGGAGCACGAGGTGTTCCCGCCGAGCGGCCAGGAGTTCGCCGCGCTGGACGCCACTCCGTACGACAAGGTCCGGGTGCTCGTGCTCGGCCAGGACCCGTACCACGACAACGGCCAGGCCCACGGCATGAGCTTCTCGGTGCTTCCGGGCACCAAGACGCCGCCTTCGCTGCGCAACATCTTCAAGGAGCTGGACGCCGACCTGGGCATCCCGGCGCCGGACAACGGCTACCTGATGCACTGGGCCGAGCAAGGCGTGCTGCTGCTCAACGCGGTGCTCACGGTACGCGCGCACGAGGCCAACTCGCACAAGGCGAAGGGCTGGGAGAAGTTCACCGACGCGGTGATCAAGGCGGTGAGCGAGCGCGAGGAGCCGGTGGTCTTCGTGCTGTGGGGCAACTACGCGAAGAAGAAGCTGCCGCTGATCGACACCACCAGGCACGTGGTGGTGCAGGGCGCGCACCCGTCGCCGCTCTCGGCCAAGCTGTTCTTCGGCAGTCGCCCGTTCTCGCAGATCAACACCGCGCTGGACTCCTTCGGAGCCGAGGCGATCGACTGGCAGGTGCCGAACCTGAAGGGCTGAGCCCCGGGTCGCGGGGTGCCTGAGCCCCGGCTCGGGTGTTCCCGGGAGCTGTCGAGTGCCGGTGGCCGTGGGCCGGGCGGGTTCGATGTCCCGTTCGTCCACGGCCACTTGCCGTTCACCACCGGTGGCCGCCGGCCGGTGCCGGGTGTGCTTAGCTGGTGCCGACCGGTCGCCGGACCGGTGCCGGGGAGGGGCGGTACGTGCACGGGCTGGGGCGGACAGGGACGTTGCGGTGGGCCGTGGGGGCGCTGCTGGCCGGAGTGCTGGCGGCCGTGTCCGGCTGTAGCGGTTCGGGCGGCGGCAAACCGGGCGCCACCGCGGGGACGGGTGCCACCGCGAGTGCGGGCGCCTCCGCGGGGACGGGCCAGGCAGGGGGGACCGCCCAGCTCCCCGGGCAGACCTTCTACGTCTCCGACCAGACCAACGCCGCCCGCCAGACCGCCGCGCTGCGCGGCCAGGGCCGGACGGTGGAGGCCGACACGCTGCAGCGGATCGCCTCCCAGCCCTCCTCGCAGTGGCTCGGCGAGCAGGGCGCCAAGGAGATCGCCGAGCAGGTGAGCCGTCGGGCCGCCGAGTCGGGCCGGACGGCCGTCTTCGTCGCGTACGACATCCCGCACCGCGACTGCGGCCAGTACTCGGCCGGCGGGGCCTCCGACGCGGCCGCCTACCGGTCCTGGATCACCGGTGTCGCGCAGGCCCTCGGCGACCGCAAGGCCTGGGTGGTGCTGGAGCCGGACGCCGTCGCGCACACCCTGGACACCTGCGGGATCAAGGGCGACCTGGCCGCCGAGCGGTACGGCCTACTGGCCTTCGCCGTCCAGGAGCTGAAGAAGAACCCGAACGCCCGGGTCTACCTGGACGCGGGCAACCCCGGCTGGGCGCAGGACCCGGAGGAACTGGCCGCCGCCCTGCGCAAGTCGGGCATCGCCGCGGCGGACGGCTTCGCCGTGAACGTCGCCAACTTCTACGACACCGAGCGGAACGCGGCGTACGGCGCCAGGCTCTCCGCGGCCCTGGGCGGGAAGCACTTCGTCGTCGACACCAGCCGCAGCGGCAACGGCGCGATGGGCGGGGACTCCTGGTGCAACCCGCAGGGGCGCGCGCTCGGCGACCGGCCGACCACCGAGACCGGGCGGCCCGGGGTGGACGCCTACCTGTGGATCAAGAACCCGGGGGAGTCGGACGGCGACTGCGGCCGGGGCGAGCCCAGGGCGGGCGAGTTCTGGCTGCCGTACGCGCTCGGGCTGGCGCAGGCGGCGCGCTGAGGCATGGCCCGCGCCGGCCCGGGCCGATCGCGTCGCCCGGGCCGGCTGCGTCACCCGGGCCGGCCGGGCCGCTCGCGTCGTTCCGGGGCGTCAGGCGGTGACCTGGATCCAGCGGGCGACCGACGGGGTGCCGGCGGCGTCCGTCAGGAACAGCATGTACCAGCCCGGCGGCAGCAGACTGGGGTTGCCGGGCAGGGCGAGCGAGACGCCGTCCGCCGTCCGTCCGGTGATCTCCAGGGCCACCGAGCGCTGCTCCACGTCCGTGACGTGGGTGACCGAACTCGGCCGGATCAGCTTGGCGGTGGCGACCGCCTCCGGCCTGGACGTACCGACCGCGACGGTGCCGCCGAGCCCGGCCGTCCGCGGAACGGCACCGGCCTGCGGGCGGTCGCCGTGGTACAGGTACGGCGGGGTGTAGATCTCGATGCGCTGCTCGAAGCCGCCCGGCTGGGTCTCGGCCTTGTCCGCGAAGAGCGGGTTGGAGCCCAGCACGGCGACCCGGCCGTCCGGCAGCAGCAGCGCCTCGGAGTGGTAGTTGCGGCCGACGGCCGGCTCGGCGGCGGTGCTGAAGCTGTTGGAATCCGGGTGGTAGACCTGCGCCTTGAGCAGGTCGCTGTCGCCCCGGCCGCGGTAGCCGCTGGAGCCGCCGGTGGTGAAGACGGTGTCGTCGGGGAGGATCACGCTGTTGAGGTAGCGGGTGCCGCCGGCCGGCAGGTCCGGGCCCGGGGTGAAGGCGGGCGCGGCGGCGGAGAGGTCCGCGATGTCGGTGCGGGCGGTGGACAGCGGCGACTCGCCGACGCCACCGCCGCCGAGCACCATCACCTTCTGCGCCTGCGCGGGCGGCAGCAGCACCGAGGAGGAGGTCTCGGTGAGGCCGGGGTCGCGCAGGCCGGGGACGGGCTGGAAGGCCCCGGTCGACACGTCCCACACGCCGGGCTCGCGGCCCTTGTCGCCGGGGCCGTAGCCGCCGTTGGAGCCGGAGTAGAAGAGCTTGCCCGAGGCGGTCAGGAAGATCGCCGGGTAGGTCGGGAAGTAGTGGTCGGGGCCCTTGGACCAGGACTTGGACTTCGGGTCGTAGATCTCGTTTTCGTTGCCGCTGAGGATCTCCCCGGTGTCGTCCAGCCCGGAGACGGTGACCACCCGGCCGTCGCCCAGCCCGGTCAGCGTCGGGTACCAGCGGGCGTGGGCCATGTCGGTGACCGGCTCGTACAGCTCGGTGTCCGGGTTGAACTCGAAGGCGGAGCGGATGCCCTGGTACTCCTGCTTGTCCAGGGTCAGCTTCGTGTTCTGCCCGTACAGGTTGTGGGCGTCGGTGCCGCTCAGGCCCTTGATCCGGTACTGGGCGGGGGAGTCGGCGACGTAGTCCGGGCCCGCGGCGACCGCCTCCACGTACACGTGCTGCTCGCCGGCGGTGACCACGGTCTGCTTGCCGGAGCCGGCCTTGGTCGCGGCCGGGACGGTCACCTCGGCGGTGCTGGCGTACTCGTGGCCGTTCGGGGAGACGAAGACGGTGCCCTTCGGGAAGGTCCGGTCGCGCTCGGGGCTCTCGTTGCGCACCCGCATCACGCCGGCGGCCCTCTTCACGGCGCCGGCCAGCTTCTCGTAGCGCTGGGTGCCGCCGGCCACCAGGACCCGGCCGTCCGGCAGCGAGGTGTGGCCGCCACAGAACATGTCGGCCGGGGTGGGGACCGGCTTGTAGGTGTTCTCGGCCGGATCCCAGAGCAGGCTCTTGAAGGTGCCCGTGTCGAACTGCTTCTCGTCGTTGCCGGAGCCGGCCACGATCAGGACCTTGCCGGTGCGCAGCAGCGTCGCGTGCACGGCGTTGACCCGGAACTCGGCGGGCAGCGACAGGGTCTGCCAGTGGCCGTACCGCGCCTTGTAGTCGGGGCGGTTGATCACGTAGCTGTGGTACTGCTCGGAGGCGAAGCCGAGGACGGCCGGTGCGTTCATCCCGGCCACGGTCAGCGCGACGGTACTGCCGAGGGCGAGGCGCTTGGTGCGGCCGGCCTTGTGGATCCTCACGGTGGTTGCTCCCTCGGGAGGCGGTCGGGGGCTGTTCGGTTCGGACGGCTGTTCTGCTCGGGCGGCTGTCCGGTTCGGCGCTGTGCCGTTCCGTTCAGTGGGAGGGCGTGCGGTTCCCGGTCCGGTCGGGTGCGGGCGGGGTGAACGACGGCGGTGGCGCGGTCCGTACGGGCTGTGCGGCCCGGCGGTCGCGGGCGTGGCGCGGGCGGCGCTTCTCCAGGAGGACCGCCGGGGTCGCCGTCGGGCCGCCGGTGACGGTGAGGGTGGCGGTGGGGCGGGTCCTGCGACGGCGGACGGCGTCGCCGGCCGTGATCAGGACCGGCAGGAGGGTGAACAGCAGGGCGATCCAGGCCCAGGCGCGCATGGCGGCGTGGTCGTAGCCGGTGAAGTAGGAGGCGGTGATCGCGCCGCCGAACACCAGCGTCCAGAACAGGTGGAAGCGGAAGGCACCGAGGCGGTCGGTGCTGGCCGAGCGGCCCTTGGGCGTCACCACGAAGCGGCTGCGGCGGCGCACGAGTGCCTGGAGCAGCGAGGCCGCGTAGACCGGGCCGCAGAGCGCCGACATCACCATGCCGGCCACCCCGGAGGAGCCGGCCGGCTCGTGCGGGCTCACGTTGTGCTTGCGGTTCCAGGTGTAGAGCAGGAGCTGGAGGGCGGCGGCGTCGCTGTAGAGCATCATCCAGATCTCCGAGGAGACGTGCACGCCCGAGGCACCGAAGCCCAGGTAGAGGACGCTGGACAGGCCGCCGAGCAGCCAGGTGAGCGCCGCCATCGGGTAGAAGCCCACCATCAGCGAGTAGTTGAGCAGCCGCCCGGGCGACAGCTGCCACAGCACCCGCCAGTACTGGGTGAGCAGGGTCTCGTAGGTGCCGCGGCTCCAGCGCAGTTGCTGGGAGAAGAAGTCGGTCCAGGACGACGGGCCCTCGCCGACCGCGAGCACGTCCGGGGTGTACACGGACTTCCAGCGTTCTCCGGTCTCCGGGTTCCGGCTCCGGTGGAACTCCAGACCGGTCGCCATGTCCTCGGTGATGGAGTCGGACAACCCGCCGATCGACTGGAGTGCGCGGATTCTGACGGCGTTGTTGGTGCCCACGAACATGGGCGCGCCGTAGCGGTTTCCGGCGCGTTGGATGAGGGCGTGGAAGAGGTACTGCTGGCTCTCGGAGAATTTGGTGACGGCCGAGCCCGAGCTCCGGTAGTTCCCGTACACCTGGGGGCCGACCACGAATGCCACGTCGGGGTCGCGGAAGTAGCCGAGCATCCGCTCGCAGAAGTCCGGCAGCGGAACGTGGTCGGTGTCCACGGACACCCAGAACTCGTAGTCGTCGCCGTGGGCCTGGAGCCAGGCGTTGTAGTTGCCGTGCTTGGTCCCGGCGCGGAACCGGCCCTTCGGCCGGTTCCAGTGCGGCCGGCCGGCGCGGCTGAAGTGGCGCACGCCCAGTTCGGCGCAGAGCTCCTGCATTGCAGGATCGTTTCCCTCGTCCAGCAGCCAGACGTCGTACGGTCCGTCGTGCCGCACGGCGCGGGCCGCGGCCAGCGTGGCCCGGACCATCTCCGGCGGCTCCTTGCCCGGCACGCAGGTGGTGAGGAAGGCGACCCGGGTGCCCGGCACCGGTGTCACCGGGATCGGATCGCGGGCGACCAGCGTGGCGTGGGTGTTGGAGACGACGTTGACCAGCCGGAACACCTCGACGACGGCGATGATGCCGATCATCACCTTGTCGCCGAGGAGCACCAGGGTGTTGGTCTCGTCGATCCGCTCGGGCCAGTGCTCCGGCAGCAGCAACCAGACCAGCAGCACCACCTCCACCACGGGAGCGGCCATCAGCAGCAGGGCGGCGCGGATCCGGTGCGGCTCGCGGCGCAGCAGGCTGCGGTAGCGGACGCGGTACGGGGGTTCCGTGGGCGGTGGTTCATGGGAAGCGGCCGAGGGGGCGGTTGCGGGGACGGGAGCTGGGGCCGGGGCTGGGGCGTACGAGGTTGCCGGGGCGGGTTCGTACGAGACGGCCGGGTCGGGCCAGTAGACGCCGCCGCCGAGGTCGTCGTCCTCGTCCGGGTCGTGTGCCGGGCCGGCGAGACGGCTGAAGTGGCCGTAGTCGTACGGGGCTTCGGGTACGGCTACGGTGCTCAGGACGGCCTCGTCCAGCTGCCCTTCACCTCGTCCGTCACCTCGCCCGTGGGCCGTTCCGACGCCCTTTCGTCGTGAGAACGGCGTGCTCATAGCTGCTCCCCCCGGAGTTCGCGCCTTGCTTCACTCGCTCGGCTTCTGCGTGGGCTTGCCTCGACTCGGAGCCGGCCGGGTGGAACCAGGTGGAACCGGCGAGAACGCGGCCCGGGGAACCATGCTTCTCAGGCGGTTTCCGGGCGGTCCGGCACGTCCAGCGTGTGCGACCGGTTCGGTTGTGCGCGGGTACGGCGGCCTCGAATCCGGGATCCCGATGCTTTTCCAGCTTCCCCTCCGGACACGTCGGGATCCTCGACTTCCTCAACTCTCCCTGAGCGCAACGGTGATCGCAACCAATCCGGGCGATCACCGTCGTCCAGGCATGAAGATGCCACGGTTCCCGGCCGATCTGGCGGGTGTTGGTGCTATTGCGGCGAATTCGCCCTGCCCGGCCGATCCGCGTTACCCGGCGGAGGCCGGATGGTGGAGCGGGGGTGGTGCCGAGGGGGTGACGGCGAGGGGCGCCGGAAGGGGGATGGCGGCGAGGGGGTGGAAGGAGGAGCGCGGCGAGGGGCAGCGGGACGGCCGGACCGCCCCGGGGCGATCCGGCCGTCCGTACGGGGCCTGGCTGGTCAGAGCGGAGGCAGCAGGGCGGCGCCGGTCGCCGCCTGGACCTCGGCGAACCCCACGCCCGGGGCCGTCTCCACCACGCGCAGCCCCTCCGGGGTCACGTCGACCACCGCGAGGTCGGTGACGATCCGGTCCACAACTCCCCGTCCGGTAGCCGGAAGTGACAGCTCCTCGACGATCTTCGGTGAGCCGTCGCGGGCGGTGTGCTCCATCACCACGATCAGCCGGCGGGCGCCGTGCACCAGGTCCATCGCGCCGCCCATGCCCTTGACCATCTTGCCGGGGATCATCCAGTTCGCGAGGTCCCCGGCGGCGGAGACCTGCATCGCGCCGAGCACCGAGACGTCGATCCGCCCGGCCCGGATCATGCCGAAGGAGAAGGCGGAGTCGAAGTACGAGGCGCCGGCGGCGACCGTCACCGTCTCCTTCCCGGCGTTGATCAGGTCGGCGTGCTCGGTGCCCTCCTCCGGGTACGGGCCGACGCCGAGGACGCCGTTCTCCGAGTGCAGCACCACCTCGACGCCCGGCGGGAGGTGGTTGGGGATCAGCGTCGGCAGGCCGATGCCCAGGTTCACGTACTGGCCGTCGCGCAACTCCCGGGCGGCGCGGGCGGCCAGGGCGTTGCGCGGGTCAAGGGCGGGCGTGGGCGCGGGCGTGGGCGCGGCGGAGACGCCGGGGGTGGTCGCGGTGGGGCCGGTCGCGGTGGCGGTGATGGTCGGGGTGGGCATCGGGTCAGGCCTCCTGGAGTGCGGGGCGGACGGTCCGGCGCTCGATGCGGCGGTCCCCGGGGTCGGCCGCCACCACCCGGTCGACGTACACCCCGGGCAGGTGCACCGCGTCCGGGGGGAGTTCGCCGGGCTCGACGATCCGGTCCGCCTCGACCAGGGTGATCCGGCCGGCCGCCGCGCAGAGCGGGTTGAAGTTGCGGGCGGCGGCATGGAACACGCAGTTGCCGTGCCGGTCCGCCACCTCGGCCCGGACCAGCGTGAAGTCCGCCGTGATCGCCTCCTCCAGCAGGTACCGGCGGCCGCCGAACTCCCGGACCTCCTTCGGCGGGGAGGCCAGGGCCACCGAACCGTCCGCCGCGTAGCGCCAGGGCAGCCCGCCCTCCTCGACCTGGGTGCCGACCCCGGCCGGGGTGAAGAACGCCGGGATGCCGGCGCCGCCCGCCCGCAGCCGCTCGGCCAGCGTGCCCTGGGGGGTGAGCTCCACCTCCAGTTCGCCGGAGAGGTACTGCCGGGCGAACTCCTTGTTCTCCCCGACGTACGAGGAGGTCATCCGGGCGATCCGGCCCGCCCGCAGCAGCAGGCCCAGCCCCCAGTCGTCCACCCCGCAGTTGTTCGAGACCACCCGCAGACCGGTGGCACCGGAGTCCACCAGGGCGCCGATCAGCGTGCTCGGGATGCCGCACAGGCCGAAGCCGCCGACGGCCAGCACCGCGCCGTCGGGGATGTCCCCGACGGCGTCGGCGGGGGAGTCCAGGACCTTGTCCAAGGGATCACCTCGTGAGGAGTGGGAGGAAAGGGGGTGGGCGGGTCGACCGCGGGGCCGGCAGGCGTCCGTGAGGGCCGGGCGTCGGGGACGGGCCGGGCGTCGGGACGGCCGGGCGTCGAGGGCGAACCAGGGGTCGGGGGCGGAGCGGACATCGGGGTGGCCGGCGGGCTCGGGAACCGCGCGGAGCCCGCGGTCGGACCGGGCTGGGCTGGGGTCCTGTCCGGTCCGGACCGGGGTCGGGCACGCCGCTGGGGTGGCTGCCGCCGGACGGGCTCCGCGCCCCTCCACCGTCACCGGACACGGGCCGGGGCAGCCATGGCGGCCACCCCCATGGGTGGGCCCTGGGTCGTGGCGGCCGGCCACACCGGAGCGCCCGGGGAACGGGGCCGGGCCGACGGTATGTCGACCGGAGCCACATCCCGGCCGGGTGATGCGTCGGTCGGGCACATGTCGCCGCTCCCACCGCACACCTACGGTTCCCGCATCCACCCCGCCGCACCACAGGAGTCGGTCACCATGCGCAGCTCGACAGCCCCCTCCAGGACCGCCTCCGGCGCCCGCCTGGGCGACTCCCTGACCGGCGGCCCGGCCCGGAAGTTCGCCGCCCTCGCGGCCTGCGTCCTGCTCGCCTCGGGCTGCGCCAAGGCCGGCACGGCCGGGACGAACACGGCGGACGGTGGGGCGAAGGGCCCGATCAAGGTCGGCCTGGTGTACTCCAAGACCGGGCCGCTGGCCGCCTACGGCAAGCAGTACCTGGAGGGCTTCAAGGCCGGCCTGAGCTACGCGACCAAGGGCACCGGCGCGGTCGACGGGCACAAGATCGAGTTCGAGGAGCAGGACGACGCGGGCGACCCGGCCAAGGCGGTGTCCGCCGCCAAGGACCTGATCGGCAAGGGCCACAAGGTGCTGGCCGGTTCCACCGCCTCCGGCGTGGCCCTCCAGGTCGGCCCGATCGCCGCCCAGAACAAGGTGCTCTTCATCAGCGGCCCGGCCGCCGCCGACAAGGTCACCGGCCTGAACAAGTACACCTTCCGTTCCGGCCGCCAGTCCTACCAGGACATCAAGACCGCGGCCTCGTTCGTCGGTGACGCCAAGGGCAAGAAGGTCACCGTGCTCGCCCAGGACAACGCCTTCGGCCAGGCCAACGTGGCCGCCGTGAAGGCCCTGCTCGGTGCCGAGGGCGCGACGGTCGACCAGGTGCTCGCCCCGCCGAGCGCCACCGACCTCACCCCCTTCGCCACCCAGGCCAAGACCGCCAAGCCCGACCTGCTGTTCGTCGCCTGGGCCGGCGACACCGCCTCGGCCCTGTGGACGGCGCTCAACCAGCAGGACGTGTTCGCCGACACCAAGGTCGTCACCGGCCTCGACCTGGCCGCCTCCTACCCGCTGTTCGGCCCGGCCGGCGAGAAGATCTCCTTCCTGAACCACTACTTCGAAGGCGCCGCCGGCACCCCGGTCGAGAAGGCCATGACCGAGGCCGTCGCCTCCGCCGGAGGAAAGACCGACATCTTCACCCCCGACGGCTTCACCGCGGCGCAGATGATCGTGCACGCCGTCGAGGCGAATCACGGCTCCGCCGAGGACACTTCGGCCCTGATCAAGGCCCTGGAGGGCTGGAGCTTCGACGGGGTGAAGGGGAAGACCACGGTGCGCGCCGAGGACCACGCCCTGCTCCAGCCGATGTTCCAGGCCCGGCTCACCGGCAACGGTGCCGCCGCCAAGCCCTCGGTGGAGAAGACCCTGACCGCGGACGAGGCGGCGCCCCCGGTCGTCCCGATGGCGGGCTGATCCCGATGCCCGCCCGTACCGTCTCCACTCCTTCCGCTTCTGCCGCTCCGCCGGCGCGTTCCTCCTTGCCCTCCTCCCCGGTGCTGAGCCTGGACGGGCTCGGCTGGTCCGTCCGCGGTGTGCCGATCGTCGAGGACGTCTCCTTCTCGGTCGACGAAGGCGAGTTCATCGCGTTCATCGGGCCCAACGGCGCCGGCAAGACCTCCCTCTTCAACCTGATCTCGGGCATCTACCCGGCGAGCCACGGCCGCCTCCACCTCGACGGCGCGGACATCACCGCCGAGCCGGTGCACGCCAGGGCCCGGCGCGGGCTCGGACGCACCTTCCAGACCTCCTCCCTCTGGCCGGGGATGACCGTCGCCGACCACGTCCGCCTGGCCGCCCAGGCGGCGGCCGGGCCCGGTGCCTCGTACCGGCTCTGGCGCCGTGCCGACCGCTACGAGCAGCAGCTGGCCGCCACCCTGGAACGCACTGAGCTCACCCACCGCGCGGACACCCTGGCCAGTGCGCTCTCGCACGGGGAGAAGCGCAAGCTGGAGCTGGCCGTCCTGCTGGTCTCCGAGCCCCGGCTGATCCTGTTGGACGAGCCGATGGCCGGTGTCAGCGCGGAGGAGGTGCCCGCCCTCACCGAGCTGATCCGTTCCGTGCACCGCGACCTGGGCCGGACCGTCCTGATGGTCGAACACCACATGGACGTCCTGCTCGGCCTGGCCGACCGGCTCGCGGTGATGCACCACGGCACCCTGCTCGCTCTGGACACCCCCGAGGCCGTGATGGCCGATCCGACCGTTCAGCAGGCCTACCTGGGTGAGGCGTTGTGACCTCCTCTCCGTTCTCCGATCAGCGCCCCTCTCCTTCGGCGCACTCGTCCTCCTCACTGCCGTCCACTGCCGGACCCCTCCTCTCCGTCCGCGATCTGCGGGTGGTCATCGACGGGCTGCACATCCTGCACGGCGTCGACCTCGACGTGGCCCCCGCCGGGGTGACCGCGCTTCTGGGCCGCAACGGCGCGGGCAAGACCACCACCGTCAAGGCCGTCATGGGCCTGGTGCCGCGCACCGGAAGCATCCGGTTCTCCGGCGCCGAACTCTCCTCCCTTCCCACGCATCTGGTCGTTCGCCACGGCATCGGCTACGCGCCCGAGGACCGGGGGATCTTCGCCGGCCTGACCGTCGCCGAGAACCTCCGTCTTGCCGAGCGTGCCGCCGAGCGCGCCGCCGGGGGTGGGAGCGGGGCCGGTGAGCCGAACTACGCGCTCGTCCACGAGCTCTTCCCCGAACTCAAGCAGCGGGCCGGACAGTTGGCCGGGACGCTCTCCGGCGGCCAGCAGCAGATGGTGGCGATCGGCCGGACGCTGCTCAACCGCAACCGGCTGATCATCGCCGACGAGCCCACCAAGGGGCTGGCCCCGAAGATCGTCGCCGAGGTGGCCGATGTGCTGGCGCGTGCGGCCGAAGCCGTGCCCGTCCTGCTGGTCGAGCAGAACCTCGCCCTCGTCCGCCGGCTGGCCGGCACCTGCGCCGTCCTGGCCGACGGCCGTACCGCCCACCGCGGCGACACCGCCGAGCTGTTGGCCGACGAGGAGGCCGCCCGCCGCCTGCTCGGCGTCGGCTCCCGTCACCCGCTCGCGGGCGGACCCCGGCCCGGGGCCTCCCCGGCCACCCCTGTCGTCACCGCGGAGGTGAAGCCCTGATGGACACTGTCGTCCTCCTTTTCTGTACCGGACTCGGTCTCGGTGCGCTGTACTTCCTGGTCGCCTCCGGTCTGTCGCTGATCTTCGGGCTGATGGACGTGCTCAACTTCGCGCACGGCGCCCTGCTCTCCATCGGCGCGTACGCCACCTGGTGGGCCGGCGCCGAAGCCGGTCTCTCCTTCTGGCTCGCGGTGCCGTTCGGCACCCTGGTCGGGACGGCCGCCGCCGTCCTGTTGGAGCTCTTCCTGATCCGGCCGCTCTACAGCCGCCCGCGCGACCAGATCCTCGCCACTGTCGGGGTCGGGCTCGCCGTACCCGCCCTGCTGATGGGGATCTGGGGCGCGGACTCCCGCCCCTTCCCCCAGCCGGAGCTGCTGTCCGGCACCTGGCACGTGCTCGGTGCGACCGTCCCGGTCAACCGCTTCGTGCTGGTGGCTGCCGCCGCACTGTTGCTGCTCGCTCTTCGGTTGTTCCTCGCCCGCACCCGCTACGGGCTGATCGTCCGGGCCGGCGTCGAGGACCGGGCGATGGTCACCGCGCTCGGCATCGACGTCCGGAAGGCGTTCACCCTCGTGTTCGCCCTCGGAGGGGCGGCCGCCGCGCTCGGCGGCGCGCTCGGCGGCCTCTACTTCGGTTCGGTCAATCCCGGCCAGGGGACCGGCCTGCTCATCTTCGCCTTCGTCGTGGTGGTGATGGGCGGCATGGGCTCCGTGACCGGAGCCGCCGTCGCCTCGGTGGGCGTCGGTCTCGTCCAGCAGTTCGCCAACTACTACACCGGCGCCGGGCTCGGCGACCTCTCGGTCGTCGTCCTGCTCGCCGTGCTGCTTCTCGTCCGACCCCGTGGACTCACCGGGAGGCTCGCGTGAGCGCCGAAACACCGATCACGAGCACCGGTGGCCCCGCGGCCGGCCGCAGCGCCGCCGCTCCGACAGGGGGGACTGACACCAGCCCTGCCGTGACCACCATGCCGACGGAGGGGACTGACACCAGCTCCGCCGACACCACCACTGTGGCAAGGGGGACTGACACCGGCCTTGCCGAGACCCATTGTGAACACAAGGCCGCGTCCGGCGCCATCCCTCGAACGGGTGATCCAGTCACTAATCGCTGGACAGGTGTGCACAGAACGCTACGCTGGTGGCCGATCGCTCTGCTGATCACGTTCCTTGTCGCCCCCTATAGTGCGCTTCCCGTACCGGGACTGCTCGACGGCCCGCTCGGCAGCCCCGGAAGCCTCCAACTGCTCGCCCTGTGCCTGCTCTACGGGGGCCTCGCCACCGGCTACGACCTGCTGCTCGGCCGGACCGGACTGCTCTCCTTCGGCCACGCGCTCTACTTCGCGACCGGCCTCTACGCCACCGACCTCGGCATGCTGGAGCTCCGGCTTCCGTTCGTCGCCGCCGCGGTGTTCGGCGTCGCCTGCTCCGTGCTGCTGGCCCTGCTGCTCGGCTCGGTCAGCCTGCGCGTCACCGGCATCGGCTTCTCCATGGTCACCCTCGCCTTCGCCCAGGCCGGCTCGATCCTCGTCCAGCGCAACCCCGGTGGCGTCACCGGTGGCGAGGAGGGCCGCTCCGCTCCGGCCGACCTGCTGCCCTCCGGCCTGCTCGGGATCGAGAACACCGCCAACCTCTACTGGATCGCCGTCGGCTACCTGGTGCTGACGGTCGCCGCGGTCCACTGGGCGGTCAAGTCGCCGATGGGCCGGGTCTGGGAGGGCATCAAGGAGAACGAGCGCCGGGTCGAGGTGCTCGGACTGCGGCCCTACGGCTACAAGCTGGTCGCCTTCGTGCTGTCCGGCGGGCTCGCCGGACTGGGCGGGGTGGTCTACCTGTTGCTGACCGGCGGCGCCACCCCGCAGGCCGCCACCTCGGACGCCACGCTCGCGCTCCTGGTCATGGTCGTCCTCGGCGGCTCCGGCACCCGCTGGGGGCCGCTGCTCGGCGGGGTGCTGTACACCTGGGCCAGCCACCGGCTCGGCGACCTCGCCAACTCGTCGACCGTCGCCGACCTGCCCGGGGTGCTGCGCGTGCCGCTCTCCCAGCCGCTCTTCCTGCTGGGGACCCTGTTCGTCGCCGTGGTCTACCTGCTGCCCGGCGGGCTGGCTAGACTGCCTGCCCGCATCCGCGCGGTCCGGTCCGCCCGCGCCGTCCCGGCGCCGGCCGGCCTCGGAACCGCCCGCCCGACCGGAGGTACCCCCGCGTGAGCCAGTCGCCGCTGAAGCCCGAGGAGTCGACCGTCCCCGTGCCCGGTGGGGACCTGGCCGTCCTGCGCTGGCCCGCCGAGGACCCTGAGGCCCCGACGATCGTTGCGGTGCACGGCATCACCGCCAACGGCCTGGCCTGGTACGAGGTCGCCGACCGGCTCGCCGGCCGGGCGACCCTGCTCGCACCCGACCTGCGGGGCCGCGGCGCCAGCCGCTCGGTCGCCGGACCGTACGGGCTGGCCCGGCACGCCGACGACGTGGCCGCGTTGATCGGGGCGCTCTGCTCGGGCCCCGTCACGGTGGTCGGCCACTCGATGGGGGCCTGGGTCACCGCCCTGGCCGCCGTCCGGCACCCCGGCCTGGTCCGCCGCGTCCTGCTGGTCGACGGAGCGCTGACCTTCCCGCTGCCGGAGGGCGTCCACGAGGAGGACGCCCTGGCCGCGGTGCTCGGCCCCGCGCTGGCCCGGCTGTCCACGACCTTCCAGGACCGGGACGCCTACCGGGAGTTCTGGCGCGCACACCCGGCCTTCGCCGGCGCCTGGAGCGAGGGGATCGACGCCTACACCCAGCGCGACCTGGTCGGCACGGAGCCCGAACTGCACTCCTCCTGCGTGCTGGAGGCGGTACGGGCCGACGGCGCCCAGGTCCTGCTGGACGAGGACGCGGCCGCCGCCGTGCACCGGCTGCCTTGCCCGGCCGAACTGCTCTGGGCCGAGCGCGGCCTGCTCGACGAGCCGCAGGGCCTCTACGACCACGGGCGGATCGGTCTGGCCGGGCTGGACCAGGAGCGGGTGCCCGCCTCGCCGGTGCCGGACACCAACCACTACTCGATCCTCTGGGGCGGGGCCGGGGCCGACCGCATCGTCCGCAGCCTGCTCGCGGACGTCCCCACCGCCGGGTAGCGGGCCCGGCCGAGCGTCCGACCGGGACGACGCCGGCCGGCGGGGCCGAGCCCCGCCGGCCGGTGCCGGTTCCGCGTTCCTCCGCCCTTCGGCGCGTCAGCCCGCCGCGCCGAGGAAGCTCTCCCAGCCGCCCGTCGGCGCCTGGCCGACGTTCAGCGTGCGCAGCTTGCGCAGGGTGGACTGGTCCTGGACCTCCAGCCACTCGACCAGCTGCTTGAAGGAGACCAGCCGGACGTCGGGCTTGCCCGCGACGGCCTTGAGGGTCTGCTCGACGGCGTCCATGTAGATACCGCCGTTCCACTGCTCGAAGTGGTTGCCGACGAAGAACGGCGCGCGGTTGCCGTTGTACGCGCGCTCGAAGCCCGCCAGGTAGGAGTTCGCGGCCTGGGTGCGCCACTCGTCGTACATGGCCGGGTCGCCCTTGGTGCTGCCCTTGGACTGGTTGGCCAGGATGTTGTAGTCCATCGACAGGACCTGGAAGGTGTGCCCGGGGAACGGGATGGACTGCAGCGGGAAGTCCCAGACCTTGCCGTCCTGCACCTTCTGCGGCCATATCTGGAGGCCGCCCGACGAGCTGGCGTCGTACTTCCAGCCCAGCTTGGCGATGGTCGGCAGCAGCGCCTTCTGACCCTCCAGGCACGGGGTGCGGCCGCCGATGAGCTCCTTCTTGTAGTCGAAGGGGAGCGGGTCGACGTCGGTGAAGCCGGTGTTGGTCCGCCACTGGGTGACGAAGCCGATCGCCTGGTCGATCTCGCTCTGCCAGTCCTCCGGGGTCCACACGTTGACCCCGTTCTTGTCCGGACGGCTGGAGCAGAAGTGCCCGTTGAAGTGGGTCCCGATCTCGTGCCCGGCCAGCCAGGCCTGGCTGACGAGCTTGAGCGTGCTCTTCACCGCGCCGTCCGACAGGTACGGGATGTCGGAGGCGCCGACCGAGTGCTTCGGCGGGTGGTACAGGTCGGACTTGCCCTTGGGCAGGGCGTAGATGCCCGAGAGGAAGAAGGTCATCGTGGCCTTGTGCTGCTCCGCCAGCTTCAGGAAGCGGGGGAACTGGCCGTCGTCGGTGCCGCCCGCACCGTCCCAGGAGAAGACCACGAACTGCGGCGGACGCTCGCCCGGCTTGAGCTTCTCGAACTTGGGCTGGTTCGGCTGCGGACCGGTGTCCGCGTTGGAGCCGTCACCGATCGGGGTGCCCTTGGGCACCACCGCCTGGGTCGGGTCGCCGGTGCCGCCCTGGGTGCTGCTCGCGCTGCCGGGACCGGGGGAGGCGGAGCCCTGGCCAGAACCGGATCCGCCGCTGGAGCAGGCCGCGACCGCGCCGAGGGCCGCGGTCGCAGCGGTTGCACTGAGCACCGTCCTGCGCGAGATGCTGGTCATGGTCTCCCCTGGGTACCGATACCGGTGGTGAGGGCGGCCCGCAGCCGCACCGGTCAAATCGGGCAATTGATGAATATTCCGCCGTTAGCATGTCATGTCGCTGCGAAGGCAACCAAGGTCGCCGAACGCCGACGGTTCTCAACACGCCGGAAGCATCCGGCTGGGCTGCGGGGATTCGCCGACTGTTGCCGTCCTGTGACGCTTCCCGCCCCGGGTGGCCCGGTCATCACGCTACCGCCGGCCTGCCCGCCTTCCGGGGGAGTTCGTCAGCGTTCGGTCTGGTTGGTCGCTCTTTTGGGGAAACTTTTGCCCCTTGCGGAACCGGACGGTCCGAAGCCCACCCGGAGGCACAGGGCAGCGGAGCGGCCGGAACGGTCAGGTCGGAGCAAGCAGGCCGGAACGGGCAGGCCGGCAGCGGGCAGGCGAGCGCCGGGCGGGCCCGTCAGAGTGCGGCGAGCCGCCGGGTGCGGCGGATTATTCGCGCGACCGCGGTGCTGATGACGGTCGCCGCCGCACAGGAGACCACGAGGCTCAGCCAGGCGGTGTTGAACCAGTGGCTGTTCAGCCAGCCCAGCGTCACGATGTAGGCGGCCCAGACCAGCGCCGCCAGTGCCGACCAGTGCAGGAACCGGTGCGGATGGGCGGGGGAGTGGCCGATGGCCAGGTCGAGGACGGTCCGCCCGGCCGGTACGAACCGCGCGATCACCACCATCGCCGCCGCGGCGCCGTGGGGGCGCTCGATCAGGGCTTGTTGGACCCGGGTCACGCTGGCCGCCAGTTGCGGGCGCCGGGCGAGCCGGCGGTGCAGCATCGGGGCGCCGCGCCGGGCCAGGTTGAGCAGCAGGAGGTCGCCCAGGAAGGAGGCCACCGCCACGCCCAGCGCGAGCATCAGGGGCGCGCCGTCGATCTGCGACGTCTTGAGCACCGCCAGGATGACCAGCGTCCCGCTGGGGATGAACGGCAGGAGGGCGTCTCCGAGCACGGCGACGAGCGCCAGCGCGCAGATCCACGAGGATCCGATCGCCGCCACGAAGTTCAAGGCCCTTTACTCCCTCCACGCCGCCCGAGGGAGCAGGTGGCTGCTGGGGTCAACGCTAGCGCCTTGACTTTTCATGCCATGAAGCACCCCGGTATGCCGTGGATCACGGACGCCGAATCCGGCCGGACTCCGCCGTGGCGGATCGGGTGCGCGGGGCGGCCGGGGCGGGGGCCGGCCGCCTGGCGGAGGGGCGTCGTGCCTGGTGCGAGAAGCGAACGAGCCCCCGGGGCGGGGTGCCGCGCCGAGGGCTCGCAGTGATCGTCCGGAGCTGGTCCAGCCCGACGATCTTGCTGGTGGAGCGCGGGTCCCCGCTCGGTGACCCGCTCCCTGACTCCAGCCTGCCGGACTCCGGCCCCCTGCCGCGAGACCTGGCGCTGGCGACTTCCGGCGCTGGCGGGAAGTCGCCAACCGTGTTCGCCCGCTGGCTCTCCGTCAGCCGGACGACCGGGTCGGACTCCCGTACGAAATGGCCGAAACCCATCCGGACCGTGGCCGGACGACTTCCGGGACGCGGGAACAGCGAGCCGGCGGCCGTGGTTGACCCCGGTCGTCGAGCAGATCGACCGGCGGGCCGACCGAGCCCGCGCGGTCACCCACGAAGGCCGGCTCGAAGACAACCAGGAGGGCGGACGGCATGACCACCGAGGACCAGCAGGAGCGCGGGACGGGGCCGACGGCCGGCGCGGCGATCCGGGGCACCGCCCGCGGAACGGCACCCGCTCCGCTCTCGATCCTCGACCTGGCCACCGTCGGCGTCGGCCACACGCCCGCCGAGGCCCTCACCGCCACCACCGAGCTGGCCCGCAAGGCCGAGCAGTGGGGCTACCACCGCTTCTGGGTGGCCGAGCACCACGGCATGCCCGGAGTGGCCAGCTCCACCCCCGCCGTCCTGCTCGCCCACCTCGGGGCCAACACCACCACGCTGCGGCTCGGCTCCGGCGGCGTCATGCTCCCCAACCACGCCCCGCTCGCCATCGCCGAGCAGTTCGGCCTGCTGGAGGCCCTGCACCCCGGGCGGATCGACCTCGGACTCGGCCGCGCCCCCGGCACCGACCCGGCCACCGCCCGGGCGCTGCGCCGCGGCCTCACCGAAGGCGCGGACGACTTCCCGCAGCAGCTCGCCGAGCTGACCCACTTCCTCGACGGCGACTTCCCGGACGGCCACCCGTACGCCCGGCTGACCGCCGTGCCCAAGGGCGAGGCCCGCCCGCCGGTCTGGCTGCTCGGCTCCTCCGGCTTCAGCGCCCAGCTGGCGGGCCGGCTCGGCCTCCCGTTCGCCTTCGCCCACCACTTCAGCAGCGCCAACACCATCCCGGCGCTCGACCTCTACCGGTCGTCGTTCCGCCCCTCCGCGGTGCTCGCCGAGCCGTACGCGCTGATCGGCGTCAGCGCGGTGGCCGCCGACGACGAGCCCTCGGCCCGCCGTCTCGCCCGCTCCGCGGCCCTCGGCATGCTCCGCCTGCGGCGCGGCAACCCCGGCCCGATCCCCACCCCGGAGGAGGCCGAGCAGTACCCGTACAGCCCGGTCGAGGCGGACTTCATCGACAGCTGGCTCGACAACGTCGTGCTCGGTGACCCGGGCCGGGTCGCCGACGGGCTGGAGGCCCTGCGCAAGCGGACCGGTGTGGACGAGCTGATGGTCACCTCGCACATCCACGGGCACGAGGCCCGCCTCCGCTCCTACGGCCTGATCGCCGAGGCGTACGGCCTGACGGCCACCGCCTGACCGCCCCGGAGGGTCGCGAACGGCCCTGTCCCGCCGCTACCGGCGGTCGCGAACCGCCCCGCCTCCCGCGCCGCTACCGGCGGTCGAGGGCGGGGCCGCCGTCGCGGAGTATGGCCGCGACCAGTTCGGCCTCGCCGGGGCGGGCGAAGTACCAGCCCTGGGCGGTGTCGCAGCCGGTCAGCCGCAGGCGCTCGGCCTGGGCGGCGCTCTCGATGCCCTCGGCGGTGACGGTCAGCCCGAGGGTGTGGGCCAGCTGCACCATCGCGCCGACGATCTGCTCGTCCGCGTCGCTGCGGCGGGAGCCGAGCTCGGGGAGGCCGGGCCGGTCCGCCGCGGCGGGCTCCCGGAAGCCTTCGATGAAGGTGCCGTCGAGCTTGAGCACGTGCACCGGCAGCCGGGAGAGGTAGGCCAGGTTGGAGTAGCCGGTGCCGAAGTCGTCGATCGCGATCCGCACGCCCATGTCCGCGAGTGCCTGGAGCGCCTGGAGGGGGCGTCCGCCGGGGCCGAGCAGGGCGCTCTCGGTGATCTCCAGCTGGAGGAGCCCGGCCGGCAGCCCGGTGCGTTCGAGGACGCGGGCGACGTCGGCCACGATGTCGGAGTCCCAGATCTGGCGGGCGGCCAGGTTGACGCTCACGAAGGTCTCGGTCTCGGGGAACTCGGTGAGCCACTGCCGGGCCTGGCGGCAGGACTCCTCCAGCACCCAGGTCCCGAGCGGCACGATCGCGCCGGTCTCCTCGGCGAGCGGGATGAAGCGGTCCGGGGAGAGCGTCCCGTAGCGGGGGTGGCGCCAGCGGACGAGTGCCTCCGCGCCGTGCACGGTGCCGTCGGCCAGACCGACCAGCGGCTGGTACTCGATGGTGAACTCGCCGCGCTCCAGGGCCGGGCGCAGCGCGGTGGCGAGCAGCTGCCGGGTGAGCTGGTGGGCGCCGCGGTCCGGGTCGTAGAGCGTCCAGCGGGCGCGGCCGTCGGCCTTGGACCAGTAGAGCGTGGCGTCGGCGTCCTTGACCAGGTCGGTCGGGGTGGTCTCGTGCACGGACCGTTCGACCACGCCCACGCTCGCGGTGATCACCAGCCGGTGCCCGGCGACGTCGAAGGGACGTTCCAGCACCTCCAGGATCCGGGCGGCCAGCTCGGTCAGCTGCTCGCTGCCCAGGCTGTCGGTGACCAGGACGGCGAACTCGTCGCCACCCATCCGGGCCACCAGGTGGGTGTCGTGCCCGTCGAACCCGCGCCGCAGCCGGGTGGCGACGGCGGCCAGCAGCTGGTCGCCGATGTGGTGGCCGAGCGCCTCGTTGATCGCCGCGAAACCGTCGAGGTCCAGGTAGCAGACCCCGACCCGGCGGTCGTCCGGGGCTCCGCCGGGGGCGGGCTCGTCGGCCGGCGCGAGGCAGGCGGCGTCGAGCCGTTCGAAGAAGTAGGCCCGGTTGGGCAGCATGGTCAGCGGGTCGTGCAGGGCCTGGTACTCCAGCCGGTCGCCGAGCCGGCGCTGCTCGGTGATGTCCTCCACCAGCGCCAGGGTGTAGAGCGGCTCCCCGGCGCCGTTCCGGATCAGCGAGACGGTGAGCTTGCTCCAGACGGTGTGGCCCTCGCGGTGCTTGAGCTGCTTCTCCACGCGGAACCGTTCCCGCTCCCCGCGGACGAGTTCGGAGAAGAGCCGGTCCGGCATGCCCTCGGGGTCGATGATCTCGTGCAGGTGGGTGCGGACCAGTTCGCCGACGCCCCGTCCGATCAGGCCGGCGAAGGCGGGGTTGACCTCGATGATCCGGTCCTCGGGATCGATCAGGGCCATGCCGATGACGGCGTCGCAGAAGGCGGCCCTGAACCGGGACTCGCTGGCCCGCAGTGCGGCCAGCAGCCGGTCGGCCCCGCCCTCGGCCCTGCTGATGCCGCCGTCGGTCCTGCCGATGCCGCCGCTCGTCCGGTCGGCGCCGCTGAGGGCTCCCCGGTGACCGTTGCCGGTGAGCGGGGCCGAGCAGGTGGGGCAGAGCAGCAGCTCGGGTTCCGCCAGCGTTCCGCGGGCGCTGAGGGCGGCGACGGAGCCGATGGCCGATTCGATGGCCGAGCCGGGGGACGAGCCGGCGGCCGGTTCCAGGACCGGCGCGGTGAGGTGGCGGTGGCGTGCTGGTTCCTCGTGCCGCACGCCCGGGTGGTGTGCGTCGGCCCCCTCGTTCTGGCCCGGCACGGCATGCTCCCGTCCGCTGCTGACGCTTGACGATGGTCCGGCCGGCCAGTCGGGACCCGGTGGCCGGCTCCGCACTCTGTCGCGGTCCTCGGAGCCGGTCCGCTGCGGGGCCGCCCGCCGTGGGGCGCTGGCGTGCGGAGACCCGCCCGAAGGACAGGGCGCTGCGGCCGATCATAGGCCGCGACGGCAACACGCGGTGACCGCCGCCAGGGTGATTCGCCCGCTTTGTGATCATGTGCGGCGATACGTTCAGACGCCCCCGGTGCACATCACATGATGTACACCGGGGGCGCGTGCGCCGAAGCCGCGCCCCTGGGCGCCGGTCGCGCGCCGGAAGTGGAACGGAGCGGGCCGGGAGTCGGGGGGCGATCGGACGGCGCAGGAGAAGGGGAGGGGCGGTGGCGGGGGAGGGGCGGCTCAGGCCAGCGAGGCCGAGAGGGTGATGGTGGTACCGGTCAGGGCCTGGCTGACCGGGCAGTTGGCCTTGGCGTCCTCGGCGGCCTTCACGAAGCCGGCCTCGTCCAGTCCGGGGACCTCGCCGACGACGGTCAGGTGGATTCCGGTGATGCCCGTGCCGGGCTGGAAGGTCACGTCCGCCCGGGTGGTCAGCCTGGCGGGCGGGGTGCCGGCGCCGCTCAGACCGTGTGAGAGGGCCATCGAGAAGCAGGCGGAGTGGGCGGCCCCGATGAGCTCCTCGGGGCTGGTCTTGCCGTTGGGCGCCTCGGCGCGGGCCGGCCAGGAGACGGGGTACTCGCCGATCCCGGAGGATTCAAAGGTCACCAGGCCCTTGCCGTCGAGGAGGTTGCCCTCCCATTCGGTGCGGGCGGTGCGGGTAGTTGCCACGATCGGGTCCTCCGGTGCTGAGGGAGTGTTCGAGCGGTCACTTTCGGTCATGCGGACCCCAGCCTACGGGCAGATCCCCTCCCGGTCAGCCGTGTCACACCCGCGGTGGCCGGGCGGAGCGGAGCCGGGTGGAGGCGGCCGGTCCGGGACCGCCGTCCGGATCGTGGACGGTTCCGTCGGACGGTGCGGGGCCCGGGCGGGGGCCCTGTTAGATTTGCCCGGGCCCGAGCCCGGCCGCAGTACGGTCGGGCGCCCACCGCAGACACCGGGAGCCGCCCCGATGACGGACCACTCCACGACCCCCGACGCCGGCCTGCCCACGGGGATCGACGACGCCGTACGGGCCGAGCTGACCAGCCTGCGCGAGAGCATCGACAACATCGACGCCGCGGTGGTCCACATGCTGGCCGAGCGCTTCAAGGCGACCCAGCGGGTCGGCCGGCTCAAGGCCGAGCACAAGCTGCCGCCGGCGGACCCCGCCCGCGAGCGGGACCAGATCAAGCGGCTGCGGGAGCTGGCGGCCGGGGCGAAGCTGGACCCGGTCTTCGCGGAGAAGTTCCTGAACTTCATCATCGCCGAGGTCATCCGCCACCACGAGGCCATCGCCCGCTCCTGAGGCGCGGAGCGACTCCCCCGGAGCGGACCCGGGCCGCCCGGGCATGTCGGGGGCGGCTAAATGCCCGATTTCGTCAGGCTCTCCGGGTGGCGTAGCGTGCAGGTTTCCCCAGCCGGAGAGGTGGAGCAGCGACGATGGCGGTGAACCTGCCCGAAACGCCCGGTGGAGCCCCCAGCGATTCCGCTGTCCGGCCCACCCCCGGCGGCCGCGCCGAGGCCCGCCGTCAGGGCCGCGGCTCGCGCGGCCGCAAGGCCCGCCGCCCGGGCCGGCGCCCCCGGCCGTGGTGGATCGAGCTGCCGGTCATGGCGGCGGTCGGGCTGCTGGTCGCGCTGCTGATCAAGACCTGCCTGTTCCAGGTGTTCACCATCCCGTCCGGCTCGATGGAGAACACCCTGCGGATCGGCGACCGGGTCGGCGTGAACAAGCTGGCGCCGCTGACCGGCTGGGAGCCGGAGCCGGGGCAGCCGGTGGTGTTCAAGGACCCGGGGGGCTGGCTGCCGCCGCAGCCCACCGACCCGAACCCGTTCACCAACGCCGTGAGCTCGGCGCTCAGCTTCGTCGGCCTGGTGCCGCCGAAGGACGACAACTACCTGGTCAAGCGGGTCATCGCGACCGGCGGCCAGACCGTGCAGTGCGAGGGCACCACGCTGACCGTCGACGGGCGCAAGCTCGACGAGCCGTACCTGCATCCCGGGGACGACTCCTGTGCGGGGCTGGACTTCGGGCCGGTGAAGGTGCCGTCGGGCTACGTCTGGGTCGAGGGCGACCACCGCAGCGACTCGGCGGACTCCCGCTACCACCAGCACGGCCCGGGTGGCGGCGCCGTGCCGGTGGACAACGTGGTCGGCCCGGTGTCGGCCGTCGTCTGGCCGCTCAATCACTTCGACTGGTTCGGCTGGACCGGCCGCTGATCCCACGCTCGGCGGCCACCCGGTCGTGAGCCCCCGGCCCGGCAGCGCCACGCCCGGCGCCTCCGGGCCCCGCGTCCAGCTCCGCCACGTCGGCACCCTCCGCCAGTCCCGCGGTACCGCCCGCCGCCTTTCCGTACGGCGCCTTTCCGTCCGCCGTCCCGTCCCCGTCCGCCGGGGGCTTGCTCGCCTGCGCCGCGATGGCGCCGGCCAGCACCAGCAGGCCGCCCGCGATCTGCGGCATCCCGAGGTGCTCGCCGAGCAGCACCCAGGCCGTCACGGTGGCGACCACCGCCTCCAGGTTGGCCACCACCCCGGCGACCGGCGGCGAGAGGTAGCCGACCGAGATCACGCCGGTCAGGTAGGCGAGCACGGTCGCGACCAGGACCATCCACGCGGCCGGGAGGAGCGCGGGCAGGGTGTGCCCGTTCATCACCACGGACCCGCCGAGCAGGCTCCAGTCGGCCTTCCAGGGCAGGGTGAAGACGGTGAGCAGCACGGCGCCGACGATCAGCCCGTACGCGCTGACGGCCAGCGGGTCGACCGGGCGGTCGCCGCGCCGGCCGGCGTCGGCGAGCACGAAGTAGCCGACCTGGCAGCAGGCCGCGCCGAGGGCGAACAGCACGCCCAGCGCATCGAAGCTCAGGCCGTTCCAGACCTCGACCACGCAGGCCAGCCCGGCCACCGCGACGCCGGCGCCGACGGCCGCGCCCCGGCTGATCGGCTTGCGCTGGACGAACTTGACGTAGGCGATCAGCAGCGGTGGCCCGAGGTACTCGATGAGCAGGGCGACGCCGACCGGGATGCGGGAGATCGCCGCGAAGTAGCCGGCCTGGACGCCCGCCACGGCGAGCAGGCCGAAGCCGAACAGCAGGCCGGGGCGGC
The DNA here is from genome assembly GCF_014596515.1 of Streptomyces sp. CBMA156. Classification (GTDB taxonomy): domain Bacteria; phylum Actinomycetota; class Actinomycetes; order Streptomycetales; family Streptomycetaceae; genus Kitasatospora. Next base: position 4,661 of record NZ_MSJQ01000047.1, on the reverse strand, counting down.
GCAGTACGGCGTCCCGGTGTCGCCAGGCGATCGGGAGGAGCGCCACCGCCGCCCCGGTGACCCGGAGCCACACCACGTGCAGCGGGGAGAGGCCGGCCTCGATCAGCGGCTTGGCCGCGGTGCCGGAGCCGCCGAAGGAGACGGCGGCGACCAGCGCGAGGCCGAGGCCGACGGTCCTGCGCGACGGGCGGGTGGGCAAGGCCGATGATCTGTGCACTGCCGCATTGTGACAGTCATATCGACGGTCGAGTAAGGCGCCATTCCGTCATTCGGTCCTGCCCCGAACTGTGCGCGGTGGCGCAATCACGCGACCCCGTCCGACCCGGTCACACGGCCTCGCCCGGCACGGCCGTACGACCCCGGTCAGCCCGGTCACGCGACCGGGCCGGCCGGGGTCGTACGGGCCCCGGTCAGCCTCCGGATCCGGACGAGGCACCCGTTCCGGTGAGCACGTCCGTTCCGCCCGTGGGCGGGGTGGTCGGCTGCTGGGTGGGCTGCTGGGTCGGCTGGGTGGTCGGTGTCGGCCGCGAGGTGGGCCGGGTCGGCCGGGTGGGCTGCTGGGTCGGCTGGGTGGTCGCGGGAGCCGTCGGCGCGGTGGTCGCGCCGCCGTCGGTGCCACCCGACGGGGTGTTCGAGCCCGAGCCCGAGCCCGAGCCCGAGCCCGAGCCGTCGCCCGAGCCCGAGCCGCCGCCCGGCGTCGTGGTGGGGCCGGAGCTCGGAGTACCGGTGGGCGCACTCGTCGACGGGGCGCTGTTCGGCGTGCTCGGGGCGGTCGGCAGGTCGGCGGCACCGGAGGAGTCGCCGCCGGCCGGGGTCGGGAAGTCGCTCACCGGCTGGCCCTTGAGCGCGGCCTTCATGTAGCTGGTCCAGATCTGGGCCGGGAACTGGCCGCCCGCCGCGCCGTCGATGCCGCCGACACCGCTCAGGCTGACCTGGGCACCGTTGCCCGGGTCCTGGCCGAACAGGGCGACCGAGGTGACCAGCTCGGGGGTGTAGCCCACGAACCAGACCGACTTCTGGTCGTCGGTGGTACCGGTCTTGCCCGCCACCGGACGGCCCAGCGACTTCGCTCGCCAGCCGGTGCCGCCCGGGTCGCTCACCACGCCCTGGAGCATCGAGGTGACCTGGTCGGCGGTGTCCGCGCTGATCGCCTGGGTGGTCTTGTGCGCGGGCAGCGCGACGTTCTCGCCCTCGCGGTCCACCGACTGCACCAGCCACGGGGTGATCTGCTTGCCGCCGTTGTCCAGCGTGGCGTACACGCCCGCCATGTCGAGCACGCTCGGGGTGGCCGCGCCCAGCGGGATGGAGGGCACCGGGTCGAGGCCCGGGGTGTTGCCGGGCAGGCCCAGCGCGACGCCGGTGTCCTTGACCTTCTGCAGCCCGGTGTCCTGCGCCAGCTGCGCGAACGCCGAGTTGACCGACCAGTCGGTGGCCTGCTGGAGGCTGATCTGGCCGTAGCTCTTGTCGCCCTCGTTCGGCGGCGCGTACGGGGTGCCCTTGCCGCCGCGGACCTTCCGGCCGCTGGTGCCGTCGTAGACCGTGCGCGGCGTGATGGTGCGGCCGTCCTGGGTCTTGGCGTTGTTCTCGAAGGCGGCGGCCAGCGCGATCGCCTTGAAGGTCGAGCCGGCCTGGTAGTCGCGCCGGGTGGCGTTGTCGACGTAGTGCTTCACGTAGTCGACGCCGCCGTACAGGGCGACGATCGCACCGGTCTTCGGGTCCACCGAGACGGCGCCGGCCTGGGCGGCCGCGTCCTTCTTCCGCTTCTCCGGGTTCAGGTTGTCGTGCAGCTGGGCCTGGACGGAGTCCTGGAGGGCCTGCTGGCGGGCCGGGTCGACGCTCAGCTTGATCGTGTAGCCGCCCTTGGCCAGCTCGGTCTCGTTGATCACGCCGCTGGAGGTGAGGTACTTGGTGGCCGCGTCGACCAGGTAGCCGGCCTGGCCGGACAGGCCCGGGTTGGGCTGCGGGTCACGGACCTCGGGGAAGGCGGTCCCGGCCCGCTCCTCGGCGGGGAGCCAGCCCTCCTTGACCATGCCGTCGAGCACGTAGTTCCAGCGGTTGACGGCGTTCTGCTTGCCCGCCGCGGTCGCGGTGGCGACGTCGTAGGCGCTCGGGGCGTTCAGCAGGGTGGCCAGGTAGGCGCCCTGGGCGGCGTTGAGCGCCGACGCGTCGATGCCGAAGTACGCCTGCGCGGCGGCCTGGATGCCGTAGGCGCCGCGGCCGTAGTAGGAGGTGTTCAGGTAGCCGGAGAGGATGTCGTTCTTGCTCTCGGTGGCGTCCACCTTGATGGCGATGAACAGTTCCTTCACCTTGCGGGTGATCGACTGCTTCTGGTTCAGGTACGTGTTCTTCACGTACTGCTGGGTGATGGTGGAGCCGCCCTGGGTGGAGCCGCCCTTGGCGGTGTTGATCGCGGCCCGGGCCAGGCCCTGGACGTTGACCGCGCCCTCGTTGTAGAAGTTCCGGTCCTCGGCGGCCAGCGCGGCGTGCTGGGCGGCGGGGGAGACCTTGTCCAGGGTGACGTTCTGCCGGTTGGTCTGGCCGGTGCGGGTGAGCACCGAGCCGTCCGAGTAGAGCCAGGTGTTGCTCTGGGCCGTCGCGGCGGCGTGCGCGTCCGGCACCTTCACCAGGGCGATCCCCAGCGCGAACAGTCCGATACCGAGCAGCAGCGCCGAGCCGAAGCCGAGCAGGGTCATCCGCCAGGTGGGTATCAGCCGGCGCCAGCCGGTGCGCTTCGGGCGGCGCGACTTCTTGCCGCCGGAGCCTCCGGACTTGCCGGACCCGCCGGCCGGGCCGGTGGAGCGCTTGAGCCGCTTGACCGGCCGGAGGCTTATCGACGGCGTGCGACGGCCGCTCTGGGCGTTTCTGGACAAAGCGCGGCCTTTCCTGCGAGCACCGCGAAGCGGCCTGCACGGACGGGGACATCGGCGGTTGGGGACCTTTGTCCCGATTCCGGTTTTACTGCCCTGGACGAGCAGAACGGGCCGGATGGCTCCGGCGGATCGCCAATCGAGACCGACATCACACGCAAAACGGACGTCGGAGGCCAAAAAATCAGGGAGCCTCTCGCTGTTGCGAGAGACTCCCCAACTGTCTGTGCGCCGCCAGGGACTCGAACCCCGGACCCGCTGATTAAGAGTCAGCTGCTCTAACCAACTGAGCTAGCGGCGCCTGCTGACCTGGAAAACAATACACGGTTCCGCGGGGTGCCTCGAACCGGTCCGGTCGCCACCGCCCGATCCGCCCCTTTCCGCCTGGTTGGGCTGGAGTTCGCCTCTGGTTAGGGTGGAACGGTGCCCAGCCCCCAGCCAGGACACCCCCGTGCACGATCCGGCAGGTCAGGACGCGTCGGGTCGGGACGCGGCGAGCCCGGACACCGCGCCGCGCCGGCCGCTGTCGCCGCCCTGCTGCTGCTCAGCGCCGTGGCGTACACCGCCTGGGTGCTGGAGGTCGTGCTGAGCACCGGCCTCGACCCGGTGCAGGCGTACATCAGCGAGCTCGCCGCCGAGGACCAGCCGCTGGGCGGCCTGTTCCGGGCCACCGACCTGGTCGCCGGGCTCTGCCTGCTCGCCGCCGCCGGCACCGCCCTCGCCACCGGTCGGGCCGGGGCCTCCCGGCGGAACCGCTGGGCGCTGGCCGGCTGGGCCGCGCTGGCCCTGTTCGGCGCCGCGACCGCCGCGGACTCCCGGCTGCCGCTCAGCTGCACCCCCACCAGCGACGAGATGTGCGCCGCCCGGGAGACCGCCGGGCTCGTCCCCGCCACCCACACCGCGCACGCCGTCACCAGCAGCCTCGCCATGGCCGGCGCGCTCACCGCGCTGGTCTCGCTCACCGTGGCCGCCCGGCGCTACCGCTGGTGGCCGCCGGTGCGCCGGTTCGGGCCCTGGCTGCTGGGGGCCGAGCTGCTCGCAACCGGCTGGAGCCTCGCCTCGATCGCCGCCTTCCAGGCAGGGCGCGGCACCTGGGCGCTCGGGGCCGGGCAGCGGCTCCAGGTGCTGCTGGTCGCGCTCTGGCTCGGCCTGCTGGCCCTGGGCGTCGCCCGCTCGGTCCGCCCGGCCCGCCCGGCCACGCCGAACGCGCCGGAGCGGCCGGAGGGTTCGGCCACGCCGGACGAGGAGGCCGACGGGCGGGAACGCCCGGCCGAGCCGGTCCGGGAACGGAGGCCGGCATGACCAGCCCCGACGACCCCGGCACCGGGGTGCGCTTCCTGCGCGTCGACGGCGTCCCGCTGCACGTCCGCACCGAGGGCAGCGGCCCGGTCTGCCTGCTCTCCGGCGGCCTCGGCAGCAGCTGGTTCGACTGGGACCTGGTCGTCCCCTTCCTCACGCCGTACCGCACCGTGGTCCGCTTTGACCGGCCCGGTTACGGGCTGAGCGCCGCCGAACCCGCCACCGGGCGGCCCGCGCCGACGGCGGCCGGCGAGGCCGGGCGAATACTGGCGGTGCTGGACGGCCTCGGACTGCGCGGGCCCTGCACCGTGGCCGGCCACTCGCTGGCGGGCTTCCACGTGGAGGCCTTCGCCCGGCTGCACCCCGAGCGGACCGCCGGGCTGGTGCTGGTGGACGGCAGCGTGGAGGAAGTGGCCCGCCCGTTCCCGGCGCCCGGCGCGCGCGACCTGGCGGCCCGGGCGGCGGCCCGCCTCGCCACCGCCCTCGCCGTGCCCT